>PMLC01000011.1 GCA_003158745.1 Acidobacteriota bacterium | reverse complement strand
CGCGTTTTCCTCGCGAAGGGGGACCTGAAGGCGGCGGCCGAGCATGCGCGGGCCGCGGTCGGCGAGCGCAACCCGCAACCCTCGGCCGTGCTGCTGATGGCCGAGGTGGACCTCCGTGCGGGCGAAGCGCAAGAGGCGCTCGGGGTGGTGGAGAAGGCCGAGGCGTACGCGAAGGAGCTGCGGCTGCAGACGGTCTACAACCTCGAGTTCCTTCGGGGGGACGCGCTCGCGCGTCTGAATCGGGTGGACGACGCGGAAGCGGCCTTTCGTCGTGAAATCGCGGCGTTCCCGATGCACTCGCAGAGCTACGCCAACCTAGCCGTGATCCGCTTCCTCCGCGGCGATCGCGCCGAGGTCGACCAGCTGATGGATGCGATGGTCCGCGCCAACCCGTCCCCGCGGGCCTGTCTCCTTGCCGCGAGCACGCTCGATTCGCTCGGCGACAAGGCGCGGGCCGAGAGCTGGCGTCGCCGCGCAGAGACTCTGAACAAGGGGTAATCCCCTCGTTCGACTCCTCGAGGGAGTCCGTCCGCTCCCACGCGTTTGGGGCGTCCGCCGTTGTTGACACTCCGTGCCGGACTTTCTTTCTTGCCCCGTGGACTCGGAGCGGGTCGCCCGGGCTGCGCATCGAGGGCAGCCCTCCGACCCGCCTGGCCGCGCGACCGGGCAGGACAGGCCGGTGTGCGGAAGCTCGCTGTTCCCTGCCCTCGCTGCGCTCGGCAGGGCCAGCGTCTCCACCCACCGGTCTGGCCGCTCGGTGCCCGCACGCTTCGGTTGCGGCAGGTCACCGCTCGCGCTCCCGCGGTCGCGGCCGCCGGAGTCTCGGGCCGCAGCGAGCGGGGCCGGCCAAGGTCCGGGCGACCGCTCCGAGCCCGTGAGGAAAAGGAAGTCCGGCCCGAAGGGCCAAATGTCAAGAAGTCCGATCTCACGGAGCAAGAGACGACCTGGCACGGGTTGGCAAGAAGACACTGGAGCGCGCTGCCTGCCGGTACCGGCAGAAAAGAGAGAGCCCGCGCAGTGGACGAAACTGGAGGCTGCGTTGGCGCGCGCAGCGAGAGAAAAAAAAGGCCCCGGTCCGTGGACCGGGGCCTTCGACTGCTGTCGAGAAACGGTTAGAAGCGGACGCCGAGGGAAATCGTGATGGTTCTCGGCAGTTGGTAAGCGCCCTGGGTCGAGGCCGTCGTCGGCGTCAGCGGCTGACCGAAGGTCGGCGAGACCTGGTAGTTCGCGCCCAACGCCGTGCACTGCGCGGCGGTGTCGCCCGTCGGGCACTGGATCGGCGTGGTGGTGAACGGGTTGAAAGGCGTGAGTCCGTGGCCCGCGTTGCGGGAGGTGTACACGGTCGTGCCGACGCCCGCGGGGTAGTTCACGGCATGCTCGTTGAGTACGTTGTTGAGGCGCGGCTCGAGGTAGAACTGGAAGTCGCTGCCGAGCGCCGGGAGGACGAACGCGTACGTGAAGGCGATGTCGGTCGCGGTGGTGTTGTCCAGGCGGAAGTTGCCGCGCGGGGCGAAGTAGTAGGTTTCGCTGCTCGGCGGGGAATTGTAGCCCGGGTTGGTGACGTACGGCCGGATGGAGATGTTCCCAACCTCAGAGATGTTCGGAGCGGACAGGTAGGTCTCCATCACGCTGAAGGAGAGCCGGTTATGCTTGGCGTTGAAGATGTCCCACACGCCGAAGAGGCGGAGGCGGTGGCGCTGGTCGGCTGACAGGTAGCCGGACGGGTTGTACTGAGCGTAGGCCTTGTACTCGGGGTACTGGAGCGAGTTGCCGGCGACGGGGCCGGAGCCGCCGTTCTCGCCGTTGAAGTTGCCCTTGAGGGTCGACCAGGTGTAGTTGCCGCCGAGGTTGATCGCGTCGGACAGGCGGTAGGAGGCGGACACGTGCAGGCCGTTGTACTTCCGCTTGAGGACGCTGCTGGTGTTCTGCAGGTTGGAGAGGTCGTAGTTATTTCCATAGGCGTCACTGACGTACTTGGGCGTGCCGTCGGGATTGTAGACGGTCGAGAAGATGTAGAAGTCGTTGTACTGGCGGTTGACGTAGTCGACGCGCAGGTTGCCGGCGTTGCCGAGGCGCGTGCTGAAGCCGATGCTGTACTCGTCGACGTTGGGGGACTTGATCGAGCCGAGGATCTCTTCGTTCAGGCCGGGGATGAAGGCGCCGACCAGGAGCGAGTTCTTATCGGCCTGGGTCAAGCCGTTAAACCAAGCGAAGACGTCGGTGATCGCCTGCTGCGCGGTCTCGCACCCCACACCGGTCACGGTGTTGCAGCCGGCCCCGGTGTTGATCGCCGGCGGCGCGATGCCGCTGGCGGGTGTGCCGTAGAGGTAGGTCAGCGAAGCCGGCTGGCCGCCCGCCGCGGTGGCGTCGCCCTGGGTGTTGGCGATGCCGGCCACGTACTTGGCGTAGCTGGCGTTGAACTGCAAAGAACCGTCGCCGTTGGGATCGAAAGTCACGCCGAGGCGCGGGCTGACGGCCGAGTCCTTGGCGGTGAGGGCGCCCGAGGCGTTGATGCCGTGGTTCTTGTCGTAGCGGACGCCGACGTTGAAGGAGAAGTTGTTGTTCAAGCGCCACTTGTCGTTGAGGAACACCGACTCGGTCTTGAAGTCGTTGCCCGAGGTGAGTTGGCTGATCGGCGCCGCGAAGACGTACGACGAGCCGGTATCGGGGATGAAGATCGGGTACGGTGTGCCGCCGGCCTGGGTCGGCATGGTGCCCGGCAGGCCAACCTCGGAGTCGGCATACAGGAACCAGCTCGAACCCGACTGGTAGTTGTTCGCGGTGCGCATGTCCTGGAACTGGTCGTAGCCGACGACGACGTCGTGCGAACCCAGGGACCCGGTGGAGAGGAACCACGACGCCTTGGCGAGGTAGTCCTTGTTGTCGCGCTTCTCGGAGCCTTGCGGACACGCGCCGCAGAAGATCGGCGAGTTGTAGAACGCGTCGGCGCCGAAGTTCCAGAGGTCGGCGATCGGGGTGCCCCGCTGGAGGTCGGTGTAGCGGCTGCCGGAGTTCTGGAAGGTGAAGTTCTTCTCCGAGTACTGTCCCTCGACGAAGAAGTTGTCGGTCAGCACGCCGGTGTAGTTGATCGCCTTCAACTGCTGCGGGAGCTGGCGCTCGTACACGCTGGCGAGGTCGAAGAACGCGTAGCCCGACGGGTTGAACCCATAGCCGAAGTCGCTGTGGTCGACCTTGAGGTACGACCCGATGATGCGGTGGTTGGGGTTGAGCGCGAAGGTCAGCTTGCCCTCGTACCGGTTTTCCTTCTGCCCGGTCGCGTACGCCATGTCGGTCACGTAGGTCTGGGCGGAGAGGTCGGTGTTGAGCTGGCGGAACGCGCCGAAGAACCAGATGTGGTCCTTGAGGAGGAAGCCGCCGAGCGTGAACTCGTGCTGGTTGTTGATCTTGTCGAGGCGCTGCGCGGTGGCGAGCGGGGTCTTGGCGCTCCACTTGTCGTTAGTCATGGTGTCGCGGTAGGAGGCGTGGAACTCGTTGCCGCCCGACTTGGTCAGCATGTTGATGACGCCGCCGGTGAAGCGGCCGTATTCAGCCGACACGTCCGAGACCGATGTGGTGGTCTCCTGAACCGCGTCCTCGATGTACAGCGCGGTCGCCGTGCCGCGGACGTTATCCATCACCGCGACGCCGTTGATCATGAACAGGTTCTCGTACGAGACGGCGCCCGCAACCGTCACGGCGTTGGAGGCGCCGGGGTTGGCCTCGACGCCGGCCGTCATCAAGGCCGCCTGGTTGATCGTCTTGGCCACCGGGAGCTTGTTGATCAGCGACTTCTCGTAGGTGGTCGCGGCAGTGCCGGCCGACTGCACGGTTTCGTAGGTACCGGTGACCGTCACCTCCTCGGCGACCTTGGCCTGCGGCATCGTCGCGTCGACCCTCTGGGTCTGCGCGGCGTTGACCTTGACCGTGGTGTCGATCGTCTGGAAACCCTGCAGCTCGAACTTCACCCGGTACTCGCCTGGCGGCAAGAACGTGAAGATATAGTCGCCGTTGGTGTTGGTGACCGTGGTGCGGGTACCCTGCATGTTAGGTGACGTGGCCGTCACCGCGACGCCAGGAAGCGCGTCCTTGCCGTCGGTCGCGTGGCCCGACAGGGTGCCCGTGGGGTTCTGGGCGAACAGTGGCAGTGCCACCAGTCCGACCAGAATGGCGAGAATCGCAAATCGCTTCATCCTTCCCTCCTTACGGTACGTGATGAGTTGCTATCGACTGCTACTCCGCTGCATAAGGCAAATGCAGCCCAATCTCAGAGGTTCCAACCTAACCCTTTTGGGGTGCTCGAGATGGCCCCTCCTTTCCCTGAGGAAGTTGCGACACCCTCGTGTGTTGCGCCTCTTCGGCGCCAGGGTGCACAGACATTCACACTTCTTAGTACTTGCAATCACCATGCCCATGTCCGGCCAGACCCCGCACCCCGCCTTACCCGAGATGTCCGGGGCTTTGAATGAACTGTTCGGAATTCCGAATGTGGCTCATGGAGCTGTGGCGGTGCAGTCGCCCCCTTCGCTGACAGCGGCGTAGAGGGCGGCTTCGGCCTCGCGGAGAAGCTCGTCTGCCGAGAGGTGACGGTCCGGACGATACTGGGCCAGACCCGCCGTCGTGCGGCCCCTGCCCGGCCGGGCGCTGACGCTCTGGCTCGCCGTGCGTCGGAGGCGCTCGATGACGCTCATCGCGGCCCGCTCGTCGGTCTCAGCCAGCAACAATGCGAACGTCTCGGCGTCGTAGCGGGCGAGGAGGTCGATCTGACGGAGGCCGCGGCGCAAGCTCGCGACCGCCTCGGTTGCGGGCTGGTCCTTCTCACCGGCCGGTTCCGCAAGAGTGAGGCGGAGGAGCGCCATTGCGAGCGGCGAGCCCCCGCGGCGCGCACGCAGCAGCTCCGCTCCCAACCGGTCGATGAAACGCTCTCGGGACATGAGGCCGGTCGCGGTGTCGAGAGGCTCTCCCCACCGGCGCTGCATCCAGCTGAGGGCCAGGGCGAAGGAGAGGCACACCGCGAACGGCACCGCCAGCAGCGGGGCGTAGAGCTCGCCGCCGAAGACCCTGATGCGGGGGAGTACCCCGATGTCCACCAAGATGTCGAGCGCGATCCCCGCCGTGAGCAGGGCCGAGGTGATGAGCACGGGGAGCGCCCATGGTCGCCGTCCGACAAGCGAAATCTCGATCTGTAACGTGAGGCCCGCGACCAGCAGGAGTGCCGCCTCGCCCGCGTAGAGCCAGAGTTGGAGGTCGGCGATGTCGCGCCACACCAGCGCGAACGCGGCGCCGAGGACGAGCACCGTCTCGATGCCCAGAAAGGCGACAGGCTGGGTCCGTCTTGCGAGCCGCAACGGCACTGAGGGGAAGACGGCAACGCCCGCCATCATGCTGGCGATCGCGAGCCGGTAGGTGGCCGAGTAACCCAGGATGAGGGCCGGGCCCCACGTCGTGTAGGTGAGCAGGAACACGGCGAGCGCCGTCGTCGAGCCCGCGAAGGCGAGGTGCTCGAAGAGGTCACGCTGCCTGGCGAAGAGCAGGAGGTGCATCACAGCGAGCGTGAGGAGCAGGGTCGCCACGGAGTAGGCACCCACGTCGCGCAGTACCTGGCGTTGCAGGAGCGCCTGGTAGACGTCGAGTTCAGGTGGAGGGCCGATGAGGCCGCCGAATCCCGAATCGTTGTATACGTGAACCGAGAGTTCGTTGAGCTGGCCGAGTCGCACGACCTCGCGCGGGATCAGGTAGAAACGGCGTGCGAGCGTCGCCTTGTCGAAATGGGGCGGGAACGACCCCGTGGAGCCGATCCGGCGGCCGTTGAGGAACACTTCGTCGACGTCGCTTACGCGCCCGAGGTCCAGGCCGAGGTCCTGAGCGGCGAGGTTGGACGAGATGACCAGCGAGAGACGGTACCAGGCGTGACCGTCGTAGCCGCGCCATTCCTGCCGCTCCCACGGCCCCGGGACGTGAATGCGCTGCCAGTTTCGGTGCTCACGGAACGGGCTCGCGAACGCTGGGTCGTGGCCGACGCGGAACAGCCACTCGCCTGCAAGGGAAGCCGGAAGCCGGTCGATGAGCTGGGGCGGAGAGTCCTGCCCGGCGGCAACCGCCGCGAAGGCGAGGAGCAGGGCGCCCAGCGGGACGATACGCGCTCTCACCAACCGCCTCCGCACGGGACCGCGACGGCGCCCGGGTATTCGCGTGCAAGCGAGGCCGCGACGGCGATTGCCTTGGCTCGTCCGGCCAACCCCGTCGCCCGCACACGGGTGAGCCCGCCGCCGGCGGGCGCGAAGCGCACCGAGAAGTCTCTGGCCTCCAGGCTGGAACGTGCACGGCGGGCGTTTTCCTCACGGGCAAAAGCCCCAACCTGGACCTCCCAGCACGGTTCGTCGGGCATCCCGTCCCCGACGCGGCGCACCTCGAGGCGCACGGAGATCACTCCCGGGCCGATCGCCCCGAGCCTCTCGGCGGCAGCCCGCGAGAGGTCGAGAATCCGGTCCCGGACGAACGGCCCGCGATCGTTGATCGTGACGTCCGCCTCGCGCCCCGAGTCGAGATTCCTCACCCGCACAACGGTCCCGAACGGCAGCGTGCGGTGGGCAGCGGTCATCGCCCACATATCGTATCGCGGCCCGGACGCCGTCGGGCGGCCGTGGTACGGCTCCCCATACCACGAGGCGAGCCCCTCCTCCACGGTTCCGGCTGCGGCCGGGACCGTCGGGACCTGGACGCGGTGCGGGTGACCGCTGGTCGCACACCCGGCTGTGACGATCGCGAAACCGACCGCGATCGCCCCGGTGGCGAGCCATCGTCGCGGGTCGCTACGCGGACCACGGACCACGGGCCACGGTCCACCGTCTCTCACACCTGCGGCTCCTCGTCGTCCGCCCGAGCGCGGTGCGAAGCGAGCCAAGGCTCGACGCTGTCGGCCAGGAAGTCGCTCACCTGCTCGGGCGCGCGGCCGACGAAACGGCCGGCATCGAGGAGCTCGGCGAGACGCTCAGCATCGAGACGGAACGCCGGGTCGGACGCCACGAGCTCGAGCAGCGGGTTGCGCTCCCCGCCCTCCTTGACCCGGCTGCCCGCCTCCCGCGAGAGCACGCGCAGGCGCTCATGCAGCTTCTGGCGGTCGCCGCCGCGTGCCGCAGCCGCGAGCAGGATCTCCTCGCTCGCCATGAACGGCAGCTCCTCCTCGAGGTTGCGCCGCACCATCGCTGGGTGGACCTCGAGGCCCTCGGCCACCGAACGCCACAGCAACAGGATCGCGTCGGCCGTGAGAAAAGCCTCCGGGAGCGTGAGGCGGCGGTTGGCGGAATCATCAAGCGTGCGCTCGAGCCACTGCGAGGCGGCGGTCCAGGCCGCGTTGGGCTCAAGCGAGATCAGGTAGCGCGCGAGCGAGGTGATGCGCTCGCAGTGCATCGGGTTGCGCTTGTAGGGCATCGCGGACGAGCCGACCTGGCCTTCGCCGAAGGGCTCGTCGAGTTCCTTAAGCCCGGCGAGCAGGCGAATATCGCTCGCGAACTTGTGGGCCGACTGCGCAATCCCGGAGAGGCAGGCGAGAAGGTAGAACTCGGGTTTTCGCGGTGACGTCTGCCCCGTGACCGGATAACTGCCGGGGAAGCCGAACGCGGCCGCAATCCGGCGGTCGAGCTCGCGCACCTTCGACCCGTCGCCGAGGAGCTGGAGGAACGACGCCTGTGTGCCCGTCGTCCCCTTGGCGCCGCGCAGCAACAACCGGGCGCGCTCCGCCTCCAGCCTCTCGAGGTCGCCCAGGAGGTCCGCCAGCCACAGGCACGCCCGCTTGCCCACCGTCGTCGGCTGCGCCGGCTGGAAGTGCGTGTGACCCAGGCAGGGAAGGCCGCGATGCGTACGAGCGAACTCGGCGAGCGCCGCCACAACCGCCGTCGCTCGGCCGATCAGCAGGTCGATCGCCTGCCTGAGAACGACGAGGTCGGCGTTGTCGGTGACGTAGCACGACGTCGCCCCGAGGTGGAGGTAGGGACCAGCCGCCGGCGCGACCTCGGCGAGGGTTCGGATGTGTGCCATCACGTCGTGCCGCGTGTCGCGCTCAATCTCCGACGCGCGGGCGATCTCCGCCTCGGTGGGTTCGAGGTGCGCCTCGAGCTGAGCGAGCGCTTCGGGCGGGATTTCGACCCCGAGATCGCGCTCTGCACGCATCAGCTCCAGCCAGAGGCGTCGCCAGAGGCCGATTCTTGCGGCCTGCGAGAACAGCCGGCGCATCGCAAGCGATGCGTACCGCCCCGTGAGAGGATGCACGAACTCGTCCATACCGTCATTGTGCCACGCCGGCCGACGGTTTCGCGTTTTGACCGGACTCGACGGCCGCAGTCTCTGTGGGCGACACATCGGCTCCTGCCGGGAGCCGATCGTAAGGAACCTGATCGGGAGGTTGCATATTGGTCTAAACTTGAATCATGACCTCGAGATTGTGGGGGTCGCTGCGTCGGAGGATCGTCCTGACGGCCGTCGGCGGCACGCTGCTCGTCACGGTCCTGGTGCTGCTCGGCGCGGGCATCCTGGCCAGGGAGGAAGCGGAAAGCAGCTTCAATCAGACCGCCCGCCTCGTGGCGCTGCTCCTTGCCGAGCGTCTGGAAGAACCGCTGGCAACGGGCGACCGTACCGTGGTTTCACATCTGGCGGCTCAGGAATTGGGCCGGGGCCTTGCCGTGGCGGTCACTGTGTTGGATCGGAACCGTCACGTGATCTCGGCCGAGCCTACGGGCGTGGCCGGAACCCCCGCGATGGCCGTGTGGCCTCTCGACGAGAACCAGCAACACCGCTTCACGTTGGGGGAACTCCCCGTGGACGTGAGGTTTCAGACCGTGCGGCGCGGCGACGAGGTAGTAGGCGGGATCTGGCTGGCCGTGGACCAGCGTCCTCTGGAACAGGCGCTCGCGCGCTACCGGCAGGTCGCCCTCATGTTTGCGCTCGGGGTGCTCGGTCTCTCCGGACTGCTGTCGTGGGTAGCGGCCAGGGGGGCCGTCCTCCCCCTCGAGGAGCTCGGCGAATCGCTGGCGGCAATCGAGCGCGGAGCGTACGGGACCCGCCACCCGGTCTGCGGGTCGGAGGAGATCCAGCGGCTCGCCCTCCGGGTGAACCGGATGGCGGAGCAGCTCGAAAACAACGCGACGAAGCAGAACCGAATCGCGGCCGAATCCGATCGCCAGCTACGGGACCGGACGAGACAGGCCGAACAGGCCAACCGACTCCTGCGGGAAATCGGGCACGAAGACTCGCTCACCCAGCTCCTGAACCGCCTCGGCCTCGAGCGGGAGCTCGATAAGTACCTGTCGCTGTGCCGGCGCAGCGGTCAGCCGCTCGCCGTGATCATGATGGATCTCGATGGCTTCAAGGCGTACAACGACACGTGGGGTCACGCAGCCGGCGATCAAGCGCTCGCCACGGTCGGCTCGGCGCTGCGGGGCCGTGCGCGCGCCTCCGATGTTGTCGGGCGCCTCGGCGGGGACGAGTTCTGCATCCTCATCCCATCCACAAGGCCCGACCGTGCCGTGACCGCTGCCGAGGGGTTCGTCGCGGCGATCGGCGACGCGACCCGCGACCTGCCCCGTCCGGGTGCAAACGCCACCATCGGGGCCAGTGCCGGCGTCGCGTGTTTCCCGGAGGACGGCGAGGAGCGCGCCGAGTTGCTCGCGCGCGCCGACGCCGCGCTGTACCGCGCCAAGGCAGCGGGCAAGGGCAAGGTGTATCGGGCGGCCCCGCCCCTCCCAGACCACCAGATGTGACTTGGCCGGGCCCGGGGCTCCGTACGCGCGCGTTGCAATAGGCTCAACGGCGGCGGTGCGGCTACACCCCATCCGCCGAGACCTTGCTTTCGGTTGAGTGGGAACGGGAGAAATGGAAGACGCAAGACGGGAGAGGCGAGACGGGCTGCGGACCACCGGCCTTGTCTTCGCTCGACCTTCTACGCTCAACCGTCTTTCCTATGCCCCTGATTTCATCGCCTCTGAAGCCTCGAACCTGCGAACCTGCGAACGGTTGTCGCCCCTCTGCTCCTCAGCCCCTCCGCTCCTCTGCTTGTCTCTGCGGACCACTGACCACGGTCTTTCGAAGCCCTGAGCCCTGAGCCCGGTGCCCTGTCATCGCCTTGACTTCCTTGTGGTCGTTCAGCACAATCGCCGTTCTCCATGCGGGCACTCCCCGCGGTGGGCGGAGGCCTTTGTGACACAGCATCAGGCAGCTCGGCGGCCGGTGGCGGTCATCGCCTTCGGGGGCAACGCACTGCTCCGGCCCCAGGACCATGGCACCCAGGAGGAGCAATTCACGCTTACCTGGAAAGCCACGCGCTGGCTCGTGGAGATCATCCATCGCGGCTTTGAGCTGGTGATTGTCCACGGCAACGGGCCGCAGGTCGGGAACATCATGATCCAAGTCGAGGAGGCGGTCACCAAGATCCCCCCCCAGAGCCTGGAAATTTGTGTCGCCCAGACCGAGGGCTCGATGGGGTTCATGCTCCAGAATCAACTGCGCAACCGTCTGAACGAGGAGCAGTTGTCCAAGGAGGTCGTCACGGTCCTCACCGAGGTGGAGGTCTCACGCGACGACGCCGCATTCGAGAACCCCAGCAAGCCGGTCGGACCCTACTTCACGCCCTACCGGGCCAACCTCCTGATGCAGGAGCAAGGGTGGCAGATGGTCGAGGACGCGGGGCGCGGATGGCGCAAGGTGGTCCCGTCACCGCAGCCGAAGCGGATCCTCGATGTGGGCGTGATCAAGCGGCTCATCGAGGGCGGCGCCGTTGTCGTGGCCGCCGGGGGGGGCGGGATCCCGGTCTACCAGGACGTCGGGGGCTACTTCAACGGCGTCGAGGCCGTGATCGACAAGGACTACACCACGTCGCTGCTCGCGCAGGAACTCGACGCGGACCTGTTCATCGTCCTGACCCAGGTCGCACAGGTTGCCGAGAACTTCGGGCGCCCGAACCAGCGCTGGCTCTCCGAGATTCCGGTCGCGAAGGCGAAGGAGATGCTCGAGCACAACCAGTTCCCGCCCGGTTCGATGGGGCCCAAGATCCGCGCCGCCATCGCGTTTGTGGAGAAGACCGGCAAGGAGGTCCTGATTACGGACGCCGAGCACCTGAAGGATGCGCTTGCGCGCAATTCCGGGACGTACATCGTCGCGGACGGCGCAGGCAAGGAGGAGTGAGCATGTTCCGCAGCCCATGGCAGAGGCACAAGGACCTGATTTCCATCCACGACCTGACGGCCGACGAGGTCGAGGCGCTGTTCCAACTCGCGGCTAACGTCAAGGCGAGACCGGACCGCTACCGCACCGCGCTCGCGGGGCAGACGCTGGCCATGATCTTCGAGAAGTCGTCGACCCGCACCCGGGTGTCGTTCGAGGTTGGCATGTACCAGTTGGGCGGCCTCGCGACGTTTCTCTCGAGTCGCGATATCCAGATCGGGCGCGGCGAGACGATCGAGGACACCGCCAAGGTGCTTTCGCGCTACGTCGGCGGCATCATGGCCCGCACCTTCGCGCACTCCACCGTGACGGATCTCGCAAAGTACGCGACGGTCCCCGTCATCAACGGCCTCACCGACCTGCTGCACCCGTGCCAGGCGTTGACGGACTACTTCACGGCCCGGGAGAAGTTCGGAAATACGAAGGGGCTGACGTTCGCCTATATCGGCGACGGCAACAACATGGCGCACTCGCTCATGTTCGGCGGCCCGAAGGTCGGCATGAACGT
This sequence comes from Acidobacteriota bacterium, assembly GCA_003158745.1. Taxonomy (GTDB): domain Bacteria; phylum Acidobacteriota; class Thermoanaerobaculia; order Thermoanaerobaculales; family Thermoanaerobaculaceae; genus RBG-13-68-16. The sequence continues at coordinate 30,146 of PMLC01000011.1, read as the reverse complement.
GCGCGTGGCGAGCCCCGACGGCTACAAGCCGAAGCCGGAGATCGTCGAGATGGCGAAGCAGGACGCGAAGGCGGCCGGCACCGCGATCGAAGTCCTCACCAGGCCGGAGGATGCCGTGCGGGGCGCCCACGTGGTCTACACGGACGTGTTCGCCTCGATGGGCCAGGAGGCCGAGGCGCAGCTTCGCCTCAAGGCATTCGCCGGGTACCAGGTCACGCCGGAGCTGATGGAGACGGCCGACAAGGACGCGGTCTTCATGCACTGCCTCCCGTGCCATCGCGGCGAAGAGGTGCACGCCGACGTGGCCGACGGCCGCTGGTCCGTGATCTTCGACGAGGCCGAGAACCGGCTGCACGTGCAAAAAGCAATCATGTTGGTCCTCATGATGCACCGCCACTAGGTCCTTCGGGCGCCGGCGGCGCGCTCCACGCATCACGTCACCGCCCTGCCTTGGGGCCTGGTCGGTTGCGGTTCGCGGACCCCGGGCCACGGTCTTTGAGGCGGCGCGGCTACCCGCCGTTAACCTCCGCCCTGCCATTGTCGTTCAGGTCTTGTCTCTCAACTCTTCACTCCTAACTCTTCACTCTCAACTTCCTCTGTCGAACCTTCGAACCGTCTTCGCTCCTTCGCTCCTTCGCTCCTCCGCTCCTCGGCCCGTCGCTCCCGACCACGGACCACGGTTCTGCCACCTTGGCGCGCGCGGATGGCGCGGTCGCGGTGGCGTGCGCTTGAGACCATGGTGTAAATTGGCAAGCCGCTTGCTATCCGTACAGCGGATATGCCCCGGTGCATGCCGGCGCGCTGCCGCGAACCGGGGGCCGGTGGAGATCGGACCAGGAGGTGAGACGTGATCGAGGTCGAAGGCCTGACGAAACGCTTCGTTGACAAGGATGTCGTCGCCAATGTTTCCTTCTTCGTGCCCGAGGGCGAGGTGCTCGGCTTCCTGGGGCCCAACGGCGCGGGCAAGACCACCACGATGCGTATGATCACTGGGTTCCTGCCCGCCACCTCGGGGAGCGTTCGAGTCGCGGGTCTGGACGTGGCCCGCGACCCGCTCGGCGTCCGGGCGCGCATCGGCTATCTGCCGGAAAACGTCGCCCTCTACCCCGAGATGCGGGTCGAAGAGTACCTGCGCTTCCGCGCCGCGGTCGAGGGTATCCCCCACGGCGAGGTCAAGGCGAGGGTTGAGGAGGCCTGCGACCGCTGCATGGTCGGCGACGTCCGCCGCCAGCTGGCCGGCACGCTCTCAAAGGGGTACCGGCAGCGGGTCGGCCTCGCGGGCGCGCTCATCCACAAACCGCCGGTGCTGATCCTGGACGAGCCGACCGTCGGCCTCGACCCGCGCCAGATCGTCAAGATCCGCGAGCTGATCACCGAGCTTGGGCGCGAGCACACGGTGATCCTCTCGACCCATATCCTGCCCGAGGTTGAGCAGGTCTGCCGGCGCGTGCTGATCATCGACGACGGCAAGCTGGTCGCCGACGGTACCCCGCAGCAGCTCCGCAGCGGGTTCTCGGGCGCGGCCGAGATCAACGTCCAGCTCGATGCGCCCGATGCCGAGGCGCGCGCCGCGCTCGAGGCGCTGCCGGGTGCCTCCAACGTGCGCGGCGAAGGTAGCGGCAAATTCCGTCTCGCCGTGGATGGCAGCGCCGACCTGCGGCGGGAGGTGTTCAAGCTCGCCGTGGCCCGGGGCTGGGTCCTTCTGGAGATGGCACAGACCGTGCCGTCGCTCGAGGACGTCTTCCTCCGGCTGACGACGCACGATGCCGAGACCGCCCATGAAGGGCAGCTCGAGGAGGTGGCCAATGCGTAAGCTCTTCGCACTCGTGCAGCGCGAGCTGCTGGCGTACTTCTCCTCGCCGCTCGCATACGTGGTGCTGACTGCGTTCCTGTTCATCAACGGGTACGTCTTCTACCTGATCGTGGCGTTCCTCAACAACCCCAGCGTCCAGGCGATGGCGCCCCTGAAGCTGATGTTCGGCGGCACGATCTTCTTCTGGCTCTACCTGCTGTTCGTCGTGCCGGTGATCACGATGCGCCTTCTCGCGGAGGAGCGCCGGACCGGGACCCTCGAGGTGCTTCTCACCTCGCCAGTCAGCGAGGCCCAGGTCGTGATCGGGAAGTTCCTCGCTGCGTTCGTGTTTTACCTGTTCCTGTGGCTGCCGACCTGGGTGTACGTTGCGATCCTCGCGAGCCACGCCAAGATCGACTTCGGGCCGGTCTGGGCGGGATACCTCGGGATCGCGCTGCTCGGGTCGCTGTTCCTCTCCGTGGGCCTGCTCACCTCAGCCCTGGTCCGCAACCAGATCATCGCGGCGATCCTCGCGTTCGCGGTGCTGGTCGTCGTCTTCTCGCTCGGCCTGGTGGAGAACCTAGTGACCGGGGCGGCGCTGAAGGGCGCCCTCGGTTACATGAATCTCTGGAGTCACATGGACGACTTCGCCAAGGGGATCGTCGACTCCCGCCACGTCGTCTACAACCTGAGCCTGACCGGGCTCTTCCTCTTCCTCGCCACCAAGGCGCTGGAAGCGAGCAAGGGGAGGTAAGCGATGCGCAAACAGACCGTCTTCGCTGCTTCAAGCGCCGGCGCGGGCATCGTCCTGGCCGTGGCCCTGGTCGGCATGCTCAACTGGATCGGCTACCGCCACTACGCACGCAGCGACTGGACCTCTTCGAAGCTCTACACGCTCTCCGAGAAGAGCAAGAACGTCCTCAAGGGGATCGCAACCGACGTTCGGGTGGTCGTCCTCATGACCCCATCGACGCCGCTGTTCTCCGAGACGAAGGAGCTCTTGGACCGCTACAAGGCGGCCTCGCCGAAGATCCAGGTCGAGTACATCGATCCGGAGCGCGACCCTCTCCGCACCAAGACACTCGCGCAGGAGTTCGGCGTGTCGTCTGCGAACACCGTCGTGTTCGCGGCCGCAGGCCGCAAGAAGTACGTGACGTCGGAGCAACTCGCGGACTACGACTACTCAGGGATGCAGATGGGCCAGGCGCCCAAGATGAAGGGGTTCAAGGGTGAGGAGCAGTTCACCTCGGCGATCCTAGGCGTGGTCAACCCGAAGGTGCCGAAGGTGTACTTCGCGACCGGCCACGGCGAGCACGACCCCGACGGGATGGACGGCGACGGCTACTCGCAGCTGAGGGACGCCATCAAGCGCGACAACCTGGACGTGCAGAAGACCTCGCTGCTCTCCGGCTCGATTCCGGCAGACTGTGACCTGCTGGTGATCGCGGGGCCGAGCGCCCCGTTTGCCGACCAGGAGAAGACGGCTCTCAAGGGCTACCTCGACAAGGGTGGGCGCGCGCTCGTCCTGCTCGATCCGGTGCTGGGTGCCCGCAGCCGTCCATCGGGCCTCGAGGACTTCCTCAAGGCGTACGGCGTTCAGGTCAACGAGGACCTCGTGATAGACCCAGGCCGCCGGCTGCCGTTCTTCGACCTGTCCGCGGTGTACGTCAGCGAGTTCCACTCCCACCCGGTTGTTGATGGCATGCAGGGTCTTGCAGTGCTGCTGCCGGTCGCGCGGTCGGTGACCACCGCCACGGCCCCGGGGGCGAGTTCCACGATCCTGCTCACCACCTCGGACCAGGGTTGGGGGCAGCGCAACCTCGCAGTCAACGCCGCGGGCCAACTGGAGCTCAAGAAAGCCCCAGGCGACACGCCGGGGCCTGCCCCTCTCGGAGTGGCCGCGCAGTCGGACAAGGACAAGGAGAACGGCTGGCGCCTCGTGGTGTTCGGCAACTCGGCGTTCGCCGCCAACCAGTACCTCGGAAACGCTGGGAACGCCAACCTCGCGCTCAACGCGGTCGACTGGCTCGCGAAGCAGGAGCAGGCGCTCGGCATCGCACCGCGCTCGCCGGAGCAGGTGCAGCTCTTCCTGTCGGCCGGGCAGATGCAGCGCGTCCTGCTGATCTCCCTGATTGGGCTCCCGGCGTGCGCAATTGCCCTCGGCGTCGCCGTGTGGTGGCGCCGCCGGCGCTAGGAGGTGCGCATGCGAATCGGCCGACTGATCGCTCTGACGCTCGTGGTCGTGGGGCTTGGCGCGTACATCCTGCTCTACGAGCGCCACCAGCCGACGACCGACGAGCGCAAGGAGCAGGCGGACAGGCTCTTCGTCGGGTTCGACCAGGCCAAGGCGAAGAAGGTCGTGGTCACCAACTCCCACGGTACGTTCGAACTCGTCAAGAACAAGGACACATGGGCCCTCAAGGCGCCGCTCGCCGACCAGGCCAACCAGGGCGCGGTCTCGAGCCTGCTGTTTTCGATCTCTGGCCTCAAGGCGGAGCGCACGTTCAAGGCGACCGAGGTCAAGCTCTCCGATTTCGGCCTCGACAAGCCCCCGCTCCGTGTGTCCGTTGAGGACGAGGCGGGCAAGAGCTACACGCTCAAGCTCGGAGGCGAGCTCCCGCTCGGGAACCAGCGCGCCGCGATGATAACCGGCGAGAGCGTCTACCTCGTCAACAAGTACATCGGGAACGACCTCGACAAGGACCTCGCTGCGTGGCGCTCGGACGAACTGGCGCAGGTGTATGCGGGCGACGTCGCGTCAGTGACGGTGGCGTCACCGGCCGGACAACTCGTTCTTGCGCACGCCGGCACGGTGTGGACGATCAGCGCGCCAGCGGCCGATCTCGCGGATCGCGATCGAGCGGACGGCTTCATCGGCGATATCTCTGGCGCCCGCATCAAGGAGTTCGTCGACAGCGCCCCGGACCTCAAGGCGCTCGGCCTCGAGCCGCGCAGGTTCGGGGTGACCATCGTCAAGCGCGACGCCAAGGCCGCCCCGATCGTTCTCGACTTCGGCAACGAGCGCGATGCCAAAGACGGCAAGCAGGTTGCGTGCAGGCGTGGCGAGCGGGTGTTCTGGGTGGACGGGAAGACCGTTTCGCGCCTCGGCGTGCCGTGGCAGGAGTGGCGCTCGACGCAGCTCGTCTCGTTCGACTCGTGGACGGCGGACAAACTCGAGATCGGGGCGGGCACGAGCAAGGCCTCGCTCGATCGGAAGGACGGGATCTGGAAGGCCGGCGCCGCCGAGGTGGATGCGGATGCCGTGAGCCGCCGCCTGACTGGCTTGGCAGACCTTCGGGTCAAGGCGTTCGACCAGCCGAAGCCCTCGGGCGCGCCGATCGGGCGCATCAAGCTCTCCTGCGAGGGCGGGGTCTCCGTCGACGCGACGTTCTACGCTGGAACACCCGACGCGCTGGCTGTCGTGGCCGGCCGGACCGGCGCCCTCTCGGTGGACGCTGCCAAGATCAAGGAGATCCTGGCGGATCCGGCCTCGCTGGCGAAGCCGAAGCCGACACCCACTCCAACCGCGAAGCCCGCCGCGACCGCGAAGCCCGCTGCGACCGCGCCAGTCAAGAAGTAGCGGGAGCTGGGGAGCAGAGGGGCCAAGGACCGTTCGAAGGTTCGAATGTTCCCAGGTTCGAAGGTGCGAAGGAAGAAGTCAAACGGGAGAGGTCAAACGCCAAACGAAAGGCAAGAACCCACCGAACTGAACCGGGCGGTTCCTGCCTTCCCTCTGACCTTTCACTTCACTCGCTTTCTCTGCGCGGCCGGCGTGAGGTCTGAAACGAGTCGGCATCGCCCGGGTCGCACGCCGGCGGAACGCTGCGGGAGGCGTCGGAAACCGCTCTCCTCGGCTTAGCGGCCGTGATCGTGGGTGGGTCTGTCCTCCTTGGCGGTGTCCGGCCCTTCCCGCGTAGCTTCACGGGGTTCATCCCGCTCGTCGTTGTCGCGGAGGTCGGGGTGACGACGCGGGTGCGCCCGGCCCGAGCAGCTCCCTGAAGACCCTCTCGATTTCCGCCCTGCCGGCAGCGACGCCGTCGGAAAGGGCGTCGCCGAAACCGCTCGAGGAGGGCCGAACGCCGATGAAGTGGACCTCGAGATCGGGATGCTCGGCCTTCCAGGCGGTGACGAGCAGCGAGAGCGGCACCGAGTGCGTCGAGTGGCAGGACGAGTCGAGGCGGGAGGGTTGTACGAATCCCCACTCGGAACGTCCGATACCCTCGGCTGCATCAATGAGGATGACGATATCCGCGCGGTGGCGCGAGACGAGGTGAGCGGCGTTCTCGATCGCCACGCCGACCGGAACGGACAGGTAGCCCTCGCTCTCTATCGAGGCGAGGTCCCGCGCCAGCAGGTGACCCACCGCGTCGTCGCCCAGCATCTCGTTGCCGATCCCGAGGACGAGAAGCCGAAGGCCATGCTGCCTGACGCGCACGAGCAGTCGACGCAAGCGTTCGGCCGGAGCGATCGATCGCCTCACCACGGCTTCACTTTACGCTGTTGGGGAATGGCGAAACCGGCAGCGCCCACCGGTTGGGGTGAGCGCTGCAAGAAGCCAGAAGCGCTGGCCATCGAGTTTCGAGCGCGAGTCCCTTTCACTCCTGCACGAGCCTGAGGGCGTCGCGGGAGAAATTGGCGAGCTCGAACTCCGTGTCGAGGAAGATAGCGTCCTTCGGGCAGACCTCCGCGCACCGTTCACAGTGTACGCACCGGTCGAGGTAGAGGATCATTGTGATCTTCTTCTTGGGCTTCGGAGCCGGCTGCCCCTCGATCTGCGGTTCGGTCGAGGGAATCGTCTGGACCTCGATGTGGATGGCGTCCGATGGGCAATCACGCATGCAGACCTTACAGCCGATGCAGTTGTCGGACCTAAACCGCGGGGTGCCGCGGAAGCGCTCAGGCACCTCCGCTTTCTCGAACGGGTAGAAGCGGGTGACCGGCCGACGGTTGAGGTTGCGGAAAAGCTCGGGTACGAGCGCGCCTGCTTTCGTCATGACCTACACCGCTCCCTTCGCCTTGAGAAGAAGCACGATGAGGAACTGCGCGACGCTCCACGGCGCCAGATAGCGCCATGAGAAGCGCACGATCTGGTCGATCCGGATGCGCGCGCAGGCGGCGCGCAGCGTCGACAGCAGGAACACGACCAGCGTGGTTTTGAGAAGCAGGCCCACCACTCCGAGCAACAACCCCGCGACACCGCCTAGGTAACCGCCGAAGACGAGGCCGAGGACGCCGATGCTCGCCTGGTCGCCGCCCTGCGGCAGCGCGCCGAACCCGCCGAGGAACACGCACGCGACGAGCGCCGCGCCGACGTACATGAGGATGTCCTTCTGTAGGCGGAAGATGGCGAGCTTCTTGCCGCTGTACTCGGTGAGCGGGCCGCCCACCACCTCGGTCTCGGCCTCGGGGATGTCGAACGGGACGCGCTCGAGCTTGGCCTGGAGGGCGAGGATCGCCACGACGAAGGCGATCAGCTCGATCGGGATCACCCACCAGTGGCCGGCGACGGTCCACGGGAAGATCGCGATCTTCGAGATCTGCCAGCTGCCCGCGAGAACCGCGGGCGTCAGGACCGCCATGAAGAACGGCACCTCGTAGGCGAAGAGCTGGGTCAGTACGCGGGTGGCGCCGAGCAGGCTGTAGGGGCTCACCGAGAACCACCCCGCAAGGAAGAGCGCGAACGACGGGATGGTGAGCAGGTACAGGACGACGATCAGGTCGCCCTCGAACGAGTTGAACGACCGCAAGTGCCAGACGGGGAGATAGAGCCCCGCCGTGAACACTGCCGCGAGGGAGAGGATTGGCATGAACGCGAAAGCTCGCTGGTCCGCTGCCGCCGGTACGATGTCCTCCTTGGAGAGGAGCTTCACGATGTCGGCGATCGGCTGGAGAATCCCGGCCCACCCGGTGTACATGGGGCCTCGCCGGTTCTGCATCCGCGCGTAGACCTTCCGGTCCAACCACTCCAGGAACGTGGAGAAGCCGGACTGGAAGAGGAATCCCGGGTAGACCAGGATGTACAAGGCGACCTTGAGCGCGTTCATGCCATCCCCCGTTAGAACGAAATCCCCTTGTTCTTCCGGTACCAGTCGATGCCGTGTTGGCGCAGCTCGGCCCAGGTCGTGAGCCGGCGGCCGCGCCTCCGGTCGTTGAGGGCCACCGTCGTCCTGTCGGTGCAGGAGAAGCACGGGTCGATGGAGGCGATGGCGATCGGGATGTCCGCCACCAGCGCCCCGACAACCGACTCGGTTGCGGCCTCGAGGTTCGCCATCGTGGGCGCGCGCACCTTCACCCGCTCCGGCTTCTCGGTGCCGTTGCCGCGGACCCAGTGCACGTCCTCGCCGCGCGGCGCCTCGTAGCGGGAAATTGCCGCCCCAGCGGGGACACGCCGCATCACCTTCTTGACCGCGATCTCGCCCTCGGGTAGGTTCTCGAGGATCTGCCTGACCAGCTTGCAGGACTCGACGATCTCGAAAACCCTGACGAGCACTCGGCCGTAGATGTCGCATTCGTCGGAGGTGATGACCTTGAACTCGAGGTCCGGGTAGGCGCCGTAGGGGTCGTCTCGCCGGATGTCCATGTCCACGCCCGACGCACGCCCGAACGGGCCAACGGCGCACTTCTCGATCGCGCGCTCCTTGGACATTCGGCCGACGCCCCTGATGCGGCCGACGAACGACGGCTCATTGGTGCCGATTCCGGCGTAATACTCGGTGCGGGCGAGAAGCGGTTCGAGCATGGCCAGGATCTTCTTGCGCTGCTCCTCGGTCAGGTCGCGGCGAACCCCGCCGATCGTGTTGATGGCGTAGTTGACGCGGTTCCCGCTGATCTCCTCGAGAATCTCCATCACGATCTCGCGGTCGCGCCAGACCAGCATGAACAGGGTGTCGAACCCGACCTCATGGGCGGCGACCCCTAGCCAGAGCAGATGCGAGTGCAGCCGCTCCAGCTCGCACACCAGCGTCCGCAGGTACAGGCCGCGCTTTGGGACCTCGAGCCCCAGGAGCTTCTCGGTCGCCTGTACGAAGGCTGTGGTGTGCGAGTGCGAGCAAATCCCGCAAATCCGCTCGAGGATGAAGAGACACTGGTAGTAGTTGCGGTCCTCGCACAGCTTCTCGATCCCGCGGTGGTTGTAGCCCATCTGCATCCGGGCGCCGACGATTTCCTCGCCTTGGATGTCGAAGTCGAACTTCGCCGGCTCCTTGAGGAACGGGTGCTGCGGTCCCATCGGCAGATGAATGGTCTCAGGCATTGGGCTCCCCCCCTTCACCCTCAACGGTTGGCTTGGGCAACACGGCGTCTTTCCGGAGGGGGTACACCCCCGCCGGCCAGTCCTCTGGCAGCACCTGGCGGCGCAGATCAGGGTGGCCGACCGGCACGATCCCGAAGAGGTCGTGCAGCTCGCGCTCGTACACCACGGCGCCGGCGATCAGGTTGGCCAGGGTTGGCACCTCGGGCTTGTCCCGGTCCACCTTGACCTGGAGCACGACCACGATCTCCCCCGACATGATGTACGAAAGCAGAAAATGATCGCGCATATCCTCACCTACGATCGTGGTGAGGTGGTGGATTCCGAGTTTGTCTCTGAGGGTCCTGACCGCATCCAGGAGCGCATCGCGCTCGATTCCAACCCAGAAGTAGCGCGGCTCGCTCCGTTTCACCTCCGAGCCCGGGAAGAGCACTTTCAGATCGGTTTCGTAGTCACGGGCTACCATTCTGACCTCCGTTCGTCGCTCACGCTTTGCCGAGGAGCTTGGCGACGCCATCGATGAGCGCCTCCGGCTTGATCGGACAGCCGGGGATGTACGCAGCCACAGGAATAATCTGATCGACGCCCTCCAGGACGTTGTAGCAACCGCGGAAGGCTCCTCCCGAGCAGGCACAGGCTCCGACGGCCACGACTGCTTTCGGCTCGGGCATCTGCTCGTAGATGCGCTTCAGGCGCGGCGCAATCTGCTTGGTCACCGGCCCGCTGCAGAGCAACACATCGGCGTGCCGCGGCGTGGCCTTGAGCTGCACCCCGAAACGCTCCAGGTCGTAGTGCGGCATCAACGCCGCGAGGATCTCGATATCGCACGCATTGCACGCCCCGGAGTTGAAGTGGAGCACCCACGGAGACTTGGTTCGTGCCCACTTGATCAGCTTCTTGAACACGGTAGAACCTCCAACCTAGTCTATGCCACTGTAGGCGATTGCAATCGAGGCTGCGATGATGACCAGGTAGCCGAAAGCCCTGAAAGCGTAGACGCCGGCCGGTACGGTGGCGATGGTGAGGACTGCCACGTGCATGATGGTGAAGAAGATGGCCGCGATGAAGAAGCGCTGGTACCCGAACGAGAACTTGTGGGCCTCGAAGTTCTCGCCGCACGCGTACGGCTCGAGCTTGCCGGCCGACGGTTGCGGTCTGGCTCCGACCATCCGGCCGAACAGGTAGACCAGGTAGGCGAGCCCCAGGCCGATTGCGAAGGCGAGCGGAGGCGAAAGCAGGATGTCGAGGTTCATGGCTCACCCCTTCAGCCGCGAGAGCAGGCGGATGTCGAGCGACGCGTTGGTGCGCTGGCAGATCACAACCAGGGCCAGCATAACCGCCGCGAGGATCGTCTCCACGATGATGAAGGTCACGATCAGGGACTGCGTCAGCCCCATCGCGCCCCGGTACACGCCGGCAGCGAGGAGCATCAAGGTGATGCCCTTGGCCAGAACCTCCACCGAAAGGACGATCCGCAGCAGGTTGCGGACGCCGAGCAGCAGGTACACACCGGTCATGAAGAGCAGCAGACCGGTGAAGAACAACGCCAGAGCGGGCTCACTCATGGTTCCTCCCGGTCGATTTCGCGCGCAAGATCGCCAACAAACCGAACACGCCGACGAGCACCAGGCTGATCTGCCCCAGGATGTCGGTTGTCCGCTGGCCCCAGAACGCCTCCTGGAACGTCAGCGCCTGGACCTGCGTAGCCGGTGTGGGCAGCGCGCCGGCCAGCCAATGGACGAGGAAGTAGGCGAGGCCGGCAAAGAGCGCCAGCATCGGCAGCAGGAACACGGCAGGCAGCTTGGCCTCCGTCTTCTGGTCCGAGTCCATGGTTAGGGAGACGGTGGACACGAAGAGCACCGTGATCAGGCCGGCACACACCGAGAGCTCGAACGCCGCGGCGATGTTGGCTCCGAATTGGAACAGCACGATGGAGAGAAGCACGCTGGCCGCAGCGAGTGAGGCGGCGGCGTAGAGGAGATCGCGCAAGACCCCGAGGAGAACAACCGATAGGACCAGCAGCGCGAGGCAGCCTATGAGAAGTGTCATCTTCAGTTCCCTCCCAGGAGCACCCGCGCGGCCGGCTCGATGAGGCCGCGCAACACCTGGTTGAAGAACACGCCGACCAGGAGGCACCCTGCCGCCAGGCAGATCACGGAGAACGACATCGCCGCCGGCGCCTCCTTGATATCCCGCCAGCGCTCGTTCAGCTTGCCGAAGAAGACGCGCCGCTGCAGGAGCAGGAAGTAACCCAGGGTGAAGATGCTGAACGATACGGTGAGCACAGCGATTACGTAGTTCTTGGCAGCCAGGGCTCCCAGCACGATGAACAGCTTGCTCCAGAACCCGTTGAACGGGGGGATGCCGGCGATCGACAGGGTGCCGAAGGTGCTCGTTACGCTCGTGATGGGCATGCGGTTCTCGAGGCCGCCCATCTCCCGGATGTCGCGAGTGCCGGTGCGGAACTGCACGGCACCGCTGTTCAGGAAGAGGAGGCTCTTGAAGAGAGCGTGGTTCACGACGTGGAAGAGCGCCCCGACGATGCCGAGCCAGTTTCCGAGGCCGAGGCCGATCATGATGTAGCCGATCTGGCTGATCGAGGAGTACGCGAGCATCCTCTTCATGTCGGTCTGGAAGTAAGCGAGGATCGCGCCCGCCGCCATTGACGCGACGCCGAACACCAGAAAAACCTTGAGCACCTGGGAGGGCGCCGCGTAGATCCCGAAGAAGATCCTGGTCAGCGCGTAGACCCCCGCCACCTTGATCACGACGCCGGACAGCATCGCCGAGATCGGCGCGGGGGCCGACGGGTGTGCGTCCGGGAGCCAGGCGTGGAACGGCACGACGGCGGCCTTCAGGCCGAACCCGGCGAAGAACAGCGCTGCTGCGAAGAGGAACAGCGGGTTCGGGCCGCCCGAAAGCACCGCCTTGAGCTCCGCGAACGAAAGCGTTCCGGTCGAGGCGAAGATCAGCGAGATGGCGATGAGGATCATGCCGGTGGCGACTGCCGACAGCAGCAGGTACTTGAGCGCCGACTCGATGCCGTCGAATTCCAGGTTGTAGGCGACCAGCACGTAGGAGCTGATCGACGCGACCTCCAGGAATACGTAGAGCGAGAAGAGGTCGCGCACCAGGACCACGCCGTTGAGGCCGAACACCAGGAGCATCAGCAGGGCGTAGAACTTGGCTCTCCCGCTGTAGTGCCCGATGTAATCGATCGAGTAGACGGTGCAGAAGAAGCCGACCACGCTGATGACGACGAGGAAAAGGAGCGACAGGCCGTCAACCGCGAAGTTGGTGCCGAGAACCTGGAGCGTGGCAGGCGTGCCGGCATGCGGAACGAGCGCCAGACAGCTTGCCAGCACGGCCAGGCCTACCGCTCCAGCCAGGGCATCGGCGGCGCGTCGCCCGAGCTTGGAGACCCACGGCATCACCAGCGCCCCGACCAGCGGGAGAAGGAGAATGGAGCCGACGTACGCTTCCATGGCCGACCTCACAGGAACACCAGCGTGAGGACCGCGATAAGACCAATCACGGCCCAGCCCAGGTAGTTGCTGTAGACACCGTTGTGGATGGCCGAGAGCGTGTGGCGCGAGAGCGAGCGCCCCCAGCCGATGATCGCGTCGGTGACCGTGTCGATGAGCCGCTCGAAATAGCGGAACACAAGGTGCGAGACGAACTCGACGGTCTTCAGGCCGATCTCGTACGCGTCGAACTTCTTCTCCGCCGCCATCGCGAGGCCGGCGCCGAGCACCGGCGAGTTGCGCAGGCCGTCGAACGTTGCGGCGGCCGACGCGGCGCGGCCGCGCGCGGCGAGGTAGAGCATAAACCCCAGCAGGTAGATGGCGAGCGAGGCCATCGTCAGTGGCGCCACATGCCATGCCGCGCCGATCCAGCCGGCGTTCTCGAAGTGCAGGTGCGTGGCGAACGCATCCGCACCGGCTGTGAAGATCAGGCCGGTGAGGAACGCGACGATCCCGAGGGCCACCACCGGCAGCCACTCCGCCGCGGCGGTCGAGCTGGCAGGCTTGTCGGTGCGGCCGAGGACCACGGCCAGGAGCTTGCAGAACACCGCGATGTTGATGATTGCGGCGATTGCCAGCAGGGCCAGGACAAACGCGTGGCCGCCGCTCAGCAGGCCGTCGAAGATGAGCTCCTTCGCCATGAAGCCGCCGGTCGGCGGCAGCGAGATCGCGGCGACGAAGGCAAGGGCGAAGCCGAGTCCGAGGGCGGGCATCGTCCGCCCGCTGCCATGCACGTCTTCCAGCGAGGCGCTCCCAGCCTTCTCCTCAAACGCGCCGGCGGCGAAGAACATCCCGGACTTGTAGCTGGCGTGGGTGAGCATGTAGAACAGCGCTCCCGCGATCCCGAGCGCCTCCGAGGTCGCCATCCCGGCGATCATGAATCCGACCGGCGAGATGGCGGTGAGCGCGAGGGCCCGCTTGAGGTTCCTCTCGACCAGCGCCGGCGCGATCACCACGAACGCCGTGACGACGGCGAACGCCAGCATCACGCCTCGAGCGGCGTCGCTCAGCACGAACATCCGGGTGGTGAGGGTGAAGAGGAACGAGATCCCGAGCACCTTCTCGAGCGAGGCCGGGAGGGCGGCGAACCCCGCGGCCGGCATGACCTCGGCTGCCTCGGGGATCCAGGTGTGGAACGGGAACATCCCCGCCTTGGCGCCGGCGCCGAGGAAGATCAGCGCGAACGCCACGAGCGCGGTCTTGGAGGAGCCCACCGCCAGCGGGGTGCCGAACGTGGCGTTGCCGCCGAGCGCGAGGTACGTCACCAGGCCGAGGATCATCAGGAAGTCGCTCGCCCCGCCGATGATGAGCGCCTTCTGGGCGATCCGCTCGGCGCCCTCGCCGCCCGAGTGAATGGCCCCGTACAGCGCCACCAGGAACATCTCCCAGAAGATCAGGAGCATGAGGACGTTGTTGGCGGCGACCACGCCCCAGGCGCTGGCAAAGGCGACCAGGAGCGAGCCCGCGAGGAGGGCCGGTCGCTTGGCGCGCGGTAGCGCCCTGAGAGCGTAGATGCCGCTCGTCACCTGGAAGAGGACGACGAATCCGAGCAGCAGGCGCTGCCAGGGATCGGCGCCGAACTCGAGGCGGAACGGGCCCACCCATGGCTCGGAGATCGCCGCCGAAGAGGACGTCGCAAAGAAGAACACGGCGTCGAGGACCGCCGCGGCGAGCGGCACGGCGGCGAGCGCCCGGAGGTTCCTGCGGAGCGCCGGCACGAGGGCCGCGAGCGCGAGCGGCACGAGGACGGGGAGGAGGAGCGTCGTCATGGCTACCTCGCAAGCGCCGTCGCGGCGGAGATCGCGCGCTGCGAGTCCGCCGCCGAGGCGAGACCGTACGGCATGGGCAGCACCAGGGTGACCAGGATCGCGAGCACGGCCAGCACCGCGACGACGGCGACCATCACAGGCGAGCCCTCGCGGTGCGACTCACCTCGCGGGGCGCCCAGGAACACGACGTGGAAGCTCTTCAACATGTACAGCAGCGTCAGGACGGCGGTCAGGATGGCGAGGCCCGCGATCACCGTGTAGCCGCCCTCGACGAGGCCGGAAACGACGAACCACTTGCAGAAGAACCCGGCCATCGGCGGGATGCCGGCGATCGAAAGGGCGCACACGACGTACGCCGACGCGGTCACGGGCATCTTCCGGAAGAGGCCGCCCATCTTCGTCATGTCCTTGGTGTGCGTGCCGTGCTCGATGATCCCGGCGCAGAGGAACAGGCCGCCCTTGGCGATCCCGTGCGCCAGGATGTAGAGGAGCGAGCCGATGTACCCGGTCCTGGTGAACGCGAACAGCCCCAGGAAGGTGTACCCGATCTGGCTCACGGTCGAGTACGCCAGCAGGCGCTTGATGTTCGTCTCCTGCAACGCCGCACAAGCCGAGACGAACGCGCTCGCCAGGGCCGCGATCAGCAGCCACTTGTGCCACGCCTCGGGGATCACCATCCCGTTGCAGAACAGCCGGGCAAACCCGTACAGCCCGATCTTTACCAGGATCGCCGCGTGCAGCAGCGAGGTGATCGTTGACGGGGCGACCCCCGCGTCAGGCAACCAGGTATGGAGCGGAACGGTGGCGCTCTTGGAGAACACGCCGGCCATGATGAGGACGAGGGCCACGCCCCCGATCGCCTTGCCACGGAGCTCGGTGATCTCGAAGGTGCCGTACTGGGCGTACACGAGGGCGAAGCCGAGCAGCATGAAAACGGCGCCCCCGAACGTCACGAGGAACGCCTTGTCCGCCTTCCAGATGTAGTCCGGCTCGCGGAAGTAACCGATCAGGCGCCAGCACGCGAGCGCCGAAATCTCCCAGAAGAGGTAGAGAAAGATGATATTCGTCGAGAAGACGAGCCCCATCATCGCGCCGAGGAACAGGGTGACTATGAAGTAGTACTCGCTCTCGTGCTCCGTGTGCTCGATGTACCCCAGCGAGTAGATCGCGATCAGCGTCGCGAGCAGCGAGGAGGCGAACGCCATGAAGACCGAGAGGGCGTCCAGCGTCAGGGAAAGGCTCACCATCGGCGCGTAGATCGGGATGTGCCAGGTCAGCGGGACGCCGCCCTGGGCTTGGCCGAGCAGCGTCCACGTCAGCACGTTGGCCGCGCCGATGAGGGCCACGGCCACGTATCCGGTGAGCCTGCTCCTGCCGGTCCAACCGAGCAGCGGGATGAGGAAGGAACCCAGCAAGGGGAGCCCGATGATGGCAAGCACGGTAGTCTGGTTGTCCATAAGTCACGCCTCACAAGGTGATTGGCTCGCGGAGCGGAGGGTATGGTGGGGCATCGATCAGCCGGCGGGGATTTTAGAGGATAGAACTCTCTTTCACAAGAGCCTGTGTCAAGGCCAATGGCGGGCTAAAGACTGAATCTCAAGAGCCAAATCGGCTCGCTGGAAGGCTCGGATATCAGCAGCCGCTGCGGCCAGGACGGCTCAGCCCGTCGTCCGCCACCATCACGGCATCGTTCGGCAGCTCGAACGTCCTCTGTAGCGACCTCACCGTCGCAGCGAGATCCGCGCCGTCAACCATGCACGCGATGCTGGAGAGCGAGGTGCTGATGGCGAGGATATTCACGCCTTCCTTCGCGATCGCCGCGCACGCCGCTGCGGCACACCCGGGGCGCTCTCGGAAGTGGGGCCCGTGGACGGCGGCTACTGCGACGCCCCGCCGCTGGACGACGCGCTGCGCGTGGATCTTGTCGGCGAGCTGGCCGAGCGCGTCGAGCGCCTGGTCGAGGTCGCGCTCACGCACGCACAGGGCGATGTGGGAGGTCCCACTGGGATCGGTCAGCTCGACCACGAACGGCGTGTTGATCTCGCGCTCGGAGAGGCTGGCGAGCACTGTGCCGGCCAAGCCCGGGCGGTCGGGCATCGCGATCAGTCCGACCTCCGCCAGGCCGCGGAACTCGATAATCCCGGTGGCTCTCAAAGGCAGGCCTGCACCCGCGGCCGTCATGTGTTGATTGTAACCGTTCCCGGGTGCACCGCGTCAGGCTGCTCATGGCTGTTTCATTCGGCCGTCCAGGGCGTTCACTCGTGCTGCCGGAGCGCGCCTCGGGAAACCGTGACGTCCCGTGCGGGACGGTCTCGTGCCGGCCGCCGGCATCACGCGCATGGCCCGGGCAGTCTCACCGCCCGATGGAACATTCCTCGTTTCTTCTTGAGAAACATGCCGTTCAGACCATAAATGTCTATGGGAAGAGCCGAGGCCGATCGCCTGTTCCCCTGTCGGAGCGCGAGTGCAACGACGGGGTGCCGGTCCGTCCGGTGGAGGTGGCAAACGGATCCCATGAGAGCAAGAAAACCCGCAAGCGCGGGAGGTTTGGAGCCGGGCGGGAAGAGGGCGGGGCACAGACCCGGGAGGCTCATCCTGTTCGAGCCAATCGGAGAAAGCCGGCAAGATGCCACGGCTGGTGTGGGGCCGCGCTTCGTCGGTCCGGGCCGAATGGTTGCTGTAGCAACGTTCGTATGATAAAAGGACCGGGGGCGAATTCCACACTTCCCGCTCCGCGATTCGGAGGCAGGAGAGAATGAGCAGTGTTGAAAGACCAAGCATCCATTCTCACGACCAGGCCGATCCGGCCGATGGTCTCTTTTCCGCTTCGAGCACCGTGAAGAGGCACCGCCGGTGGCCATGGCTGGTGGCGTTGATCGTCGTTGCCGTCGTGGCCTTCCTCGTCTTCTTCCGTTCCTCGCTCGGGCAGTCGAACAGCGCGCGGGCCGGCAAGCAGGCCGCTCCGAGGGCGGTTCCGGTTGTAGGCGCGACCGCCAGAGTCGGCGACCTCGGGGTGTACCAGAACGGGCTGGGCACCGTGACGCCGATCAAGACGGTCACGGTTCACAGCCGGGTGGACGGGGAGCTCGACAGCGTCGCGTACCGCGAGGGCCAGTTGGTCCGTGAAGGCGATCTGCTCGCACAGCTCGACCCCCGACCTTTCGAGGTCCAGCTCCATCAGGCGGAAGCGCAGCTCGCCAAGGACGAGGCCACGCTCAAGAATGCCAGGATCGATCTTGAGCGCTACAAGGCCCTGATCGCCCAGGACTCCATCCCCCGCCAGCAACTCGACACCCAGGCCGCGACCGTGGACCAGGACGAGGCCGCCATCAAGAGCGACCAGGCGCAGATCGAGAGCGCGAGGCTGAACCTGACCTACGGCCGAATCACGGCGCCGATCTCCGGAATTGTCGGCCTTCGCCTGGTTGATCCGGGTAATATCGTGCGCGCAAGCGATCAGAACGGGCTTCTCGTGATCACGCAGCAGCAGCCGATCGCGGTGATCTTCACGATCGCGGCCGACCACCTCCAGGCAGTGCTGCAGCAGAGAAAGGCCGGGCACGAACTCGTCGTTGAGGCATGGGACCGCGACTTCAAGCACAAGCTCGCCACCGGTTTCCTTCTCGCAATCGACAACCAGATCGATCAGTCGACCGGCACGGTCCGGATGAAGGCGCAGTTTCCCAACGAGAACTACGCGCTCTACCCGAACCAGTTCGTGAACGCGCGGCTGCTCGTCGACACGCTCCACCAGACCGTCCTCGTCCCAACCGCCGCGATCCAGCGCAGCCCGCAGTCGACGTACGTCTACGTAGTCAAGCCGGACTCCACAGTTGAGTTGCGCACGGTGGATCTGCAGCTGACCGAAGGCGACGACACCTCGGTGCGCAAGGGTCTTTCCTCCGGAGAGGTCGTCGTCATCGACGGCATGGACAAGCTCCAGCCCGGCACGCTCGTCGTCCTGGCCAAATCGGGCGGCGCCCCGCAGCGGAACCCATGAACCTCTCACGCCCGTTCATCCAGCGGCCGATCGCGACTTCGCTGTTGATGGCGGCGATCCTGATCGCCGGCGCCATCGGGTTCAAGCTCCTCCCGGTCTCGGCGCTTCCCCAGGTCGACTACCCCACCATTCAGATCGTGACGTTCTACCCGGGCGCGAGTCCGGACGTGATGGCGTCGGCCGTCACGGCCCCGCTCGAGCGCCAGTTTGGGCAGATGCCGGGGCTCAACCAGATGACGTCGAGCAGTTCGGCTGGAAGCTCTGTAATCACGCTCCAGTTCGTGCTGGACCTCAACATCGACGTGGCGGAGCAGGAGGTCCAGGCGGCGATCAACGCGGCGGGGACCTACCTCCCGGCCGACCTGCCGAACCCGCCCATCTACAGCAAGATCAACCCGGCGGACGCGCCGATCCTGACGCTCGCGCTCACATCCGAGACGCTCCCGCTTTCCAAGGTCGAGGACTTTGCCGACACGCGGTTCGCCCAGAAGATCTCGCAGCTCCCCGGCGTCGGCCTCGTCAGCATCAGCGGTGGCCAGAAGCCCGCGATTCGCGTTCAGGTGAACCCGACCGCGCTCTCCTCCTTCGGACTGAGGATGGAGGACGTGCGGACCGCGATCGCGCAGGCGAACGTCAACCAGGCCAAAGGCGCGTTCGACGGGAAGAGCCAGTCCTACTCGATCTGGGCCAACGACCAGGTCCTTACGAGCGACCAGTACCGGTCGCTGGTCGTCGCCTACCGGAACGGTGCGCCGGTGCGACTGTCCGACGTCGCCAAAGTGGTCGACGGCATCGAAAACGTGAAGCAGGCGGCCTGGATGAACCTGACGCCGGCCGTCATCCTCAACATCCAACGGCAGCCCGGCGCCAACATCATCGCGGTCGTCGACCGGGTCAAGGCGCTGCTGCCGCAGCTCCGCGCCTCGCTTCCGT
This sequence comes from Acidobacteriota bacterium, assembly GCA_003158745.1. Classification (GTDB taxonomy): domain Bacteria; phylum Acidobacteriota; class Thermoanaerobaculia; order Thermoanaerobaculales; family Thermoanaerobaculaceae; genus RBG-13-68-16. Next base: position 10,879 of record PMLC01000011.1, on the reverse strand, counting down.
CGGCCATCAAGGTCTCGATCCTCACTGACCGCACCACGACGATCCGCGCCTCCGTCCACGACGTCGAGTTCGAGCTCATGCTCACGATCGGCCTCGTGGTGATGGTCATCTTCCTCTTCCTGCGCACGACCGCGGGCACGGTGATCCCGAGCGTGGCGGTGCCGCTGTCGCTGGTGGGGACCTTCGGGGTGATGTACCTGCTCGGATACAGCCTCAACAACCTCACCCTGATGGCGCTGACGATCTCGACCGGCTTCGTCGTCGACGATGCGATTGTGATGATCGAGAATATCTCCCGCTACATCGAGGAGGGTGTTCCGCCGCTGGAGGCGGCGCTCAAGGGATCGGCGCAGATCGGCTTCACCATTCTGTCCTTGACCGTGTCGCTGATCGCGGTGCTGATCCCGCTCCTGTTCATGGGCGACGTCGTGGGCCGGCTGTTCCGCGAGTTCGCCGTCACGCTGTCGGTGACGATCCTGATCTCCGCCGTGGTGTCGCTTACGCTGACGCCGATGATGTCCGCCAAGCTGCTACGCGTGAAACGGGAGGAGGAGCAGACCCGCTTCTACCGCAGCTCGCAGCGCGCGTGGGACTCCGTGATTGCGTTCTACGGCCGGACGCTCTCGTGGGTGCTCAAGCACCAGCCGGCGACGCTGCTCATCGCGGTCGCGACCCTGGTCTCGACGATCCTGCTCTACGTGGTCATCCCGAAGGGGTTCTTCCCCGTGCAGGACACCGGGGTGATCCTGGGCATCTCGGAGGCCTCGCAGACGATCTCGTTCCCCGCCATGGCCGATCGCCAGCAGGCGCTCGCGCGAGTGATCCTCAAGGACCCCGGCGTGGAGAGCATCTCGTCGTTCATCGGCATCGACGGCACCAACACGACGATGAACAGCGGGCGCATCCAGATCAACCTGAAGGCGCTCGAGGAACGGAAGGCGGACGCCGGCGAGATCATCCGCCGCCTCCAGCCCGAGCTCGCTCAGGTCGAGGGCATAACGCTGTTCATGCAGCCGGTCCAGGACCTGACGGTCGAGGACAGGGTCAGTCGGACGCAGTACCAGTACACCCTCGAGGACCCCGACGGGCGCGAGCTGGCGCAGTGGGCGCCGCGCTTCGTCAGCCGGCTTCAGCAACTCGCTGAGCTACGCGACGTGGCGAGCGATCAGCAGAGCACCGGCCTCGAGGCTCGCCTCATTCTCGACCGGACCACGGCGTCGCGGCTGGGCATCACCCCGACGGACCTCGACAACGCGCTCTACGACTCGTTCGGCCAGCGGCAGATCTCGACCATGTTCACGGAGTTGAACCAGTATCGGGTCGTGCTCGAGTCGCAGACCGGTTTCCAGCAGGGTCCCGCGGATCTCAATAGTGTCTTCCTGCGCTCGGCGCAAGGGGGCTCGGTGCCGCTGGGTGCGTTCTCTTCGATCGAGACCGCCAACGCCCCGCTCGTCGTCAACCATCAGGGGCAGTTTCCCGTCGTGACCGTTTCGTTCAACCTCGCCCCCAGCGCCTCGCTGGGTGAAGCCGTGAAGGTGATCGACAAGGTCGGTAAGGAGGTCGGTCTGCCGGCGAGCATCCAGACTGCGTTCCAGGGGACCGCGCAGGCATTTCGGGCATCGCTCGTCAACACACCGTTCCTCATCCTCGCGGCGATCGTCACCGTCTACATCCTGCTCGGCGTGCTTTACGAGAGCTACATCCACCCGATCACGATCCTCTCCACGCTGCCTTCCGCCGGCGTCGGCGCGCTGCTGTCGCTGATGCTGTTCCGCACGGATTTCTCGGTCATCGCCCTGATCGGCATCATCCTGTTGATCGGCATCGTCGAGAAGAACGCGATCATGATGATCGACTTCGCCCTCGACGCGCAGCGCAAAGAGAAGAAACCTCCGGGCGAGGCGATCTACTCGGCCGCTCTCCTGCGGTTCCGTCCGATCCTGATGACGACTATGGCGGCGTTGCTTGCCGGCGTGCCCCTGGCGGTCGGCTGGGGAATCGGATCGGAGCTGCGGCGTCCGCTCGGCATCGCGATCGTCGGCGGACTGATCTTCAGCCAGATGCTGACCCTGTACACGACCCCGGTCATTTACCTCGCGTTCGACCGCCTCGCGCGCCGCGTCTCCCGGCGCCGCGCCACCGCGGCGTCGGTCGGCGCCGACGACTCGGAGACCGGTGCGTGAAGTTTTCCTCGCTCTCGTCGCCGTTCATCCACAGGCCGGTCGCAACAACGCTGATGATCGTCGGCATCGCGCTCGCCGGCGCGATCGGTTACCGGTTCCTACCGGTGTCGCCGCTGCCACAGGTGGAATTTCCCACCATCAGCGTCTCGGCCGGCCTGCCGGGCGCGAGCCCGGAGACGATGGCCTCGTCGGTTGCGACGCCGCTCGAGCGTCAATTCGGGCGCGTGGCCGGCGTCACCGAGATGACCTCGTCGAGCTCGCTGGGGTCGACGAACATCACGCTGCAATTCGACCTGAACCGCAACATCGATGCCGCGGCGCGCGACGTCCAGGCGGCGATCAACGCGGCGCGCGGCCAACTCCCCGCCAACCTGCCGAACAACCCATGGTACCGGAAGGTCAATCCGGCCGACGCGCCGATCATGCTGCTCGCGCTCACGTCCGACCTCGTAGGGCGCCCGCGCATGTACGACATCGGTTCCACGATCCTCCAACAGAAACTCGCGCAGGTCCAGGGCGTGGGGCAAGTGATCGTCGGCGGGGGAGCGCTCCCCGCGGTCCGGGTGGATCTGAACCCGACCGCGCTCAACAACACCGGGCTCGCGCTCGAGAACGTCCGCACTGCGATCGCTTCCGCCAACGCGAACCGCCCAAAGGGCGAGGTTGGCGATGTCAACAGGGTCTGGTCGCTCTCGACCACCGACCAACTGCTCAAGGCGGCCGAGTACCAGCAACTGGTGGTCAGCTACCACAACGGCGCAGCCGTCCGCCTGTCCGACGTCGCCGACGTCACCGATTCGGTCGAAGACGTCCGAACCATGGGACTGTCGAACGGCAAGCCGGCGATCATCATCATCGTGTTCCGCCAGCCGGGCGCCAACATCATCGAGACCGTGGATGGCGTGCGCGCGGTGCTACCGCAGCTCCAGGCCTCGATCCCCCCCTCGATCAAGCTCGACGTGCTGATCGACGCCACCGCGACCATCCGCGCGTCGGTCCGCGACGTGGAGATCACGCTGTGCATCGCGATCGCTCTCGTGATCCTCGTGGTATTCGTCTTCCTCCGCAGCGTGCGCTCGACGTTCATCCCCAGCGTCGCGGTTCCGATCTCGCTGGTAGGCACGTTCGGGGTCATGTACCTGCTCGGCTACAGCATCGACAACCTCTCGCTGATGGCTCTCACCGTTGCGACCGGTTTCGTCGTTGATGACGCCATCGTCGTGATCGAGAACATCACGCGGCACCTCGAAGCGGGGATGCAGCCGATGGAGGCCGCGCTGTTGGGCGCCAAGGAGATCGGCTTCACGGTCATCTCGATCAGCCTCTCGCTGATCGCGGTGTTCATTCCGATCCTGCTCATGGGCGGGATCGTCGGGAGACTGTTCCGCGAGTTCGCGGTCACGCTGTCGGTGGCCATCGCCGTCTCGCTGGTGATCTCCCTGACGGCGACGCCGATGATGTGCGCGACGTTGCTGCGTCCGCACGACCAGGAGAAGCGAGGTCGCTTCTACCGGGCGAGCGAACGGGGGTTCACCTGGATCGTCGGCCGTTACGAGAAGTCGTTGAGCTGGGTGCTCCGGCACCAGCCGCTGACGTTGGCGGTAACGCTCGGCACCATGGTCGCGACGGTCATCCTGTACGCGGTGGTCCCCAAGGGCTTCTTCCCGCAGCAGGACACCGGACGGATGAACGGGCAGATCGTCGCCGATCAGGACACTTCGTTCCAGGCGATGCAGGCCAAGCTCGGCGAATTCGTCACCACGATGGTGCAGGACCCGGCGGTGGACAGCGCCAACGGATTTCTCGGCGGAACGGTGAACACCGGCCGGGTGTTCGTCGGCCTGAAAGACCGGGCAAAGCGCAACGTGACTGCCGACCAGGTCATCGCGAGGTTGCGCGGGAAGCTCGCACGCGTACCCGGAGCGACCCTCTACCTTCAATCGGTCCAAGACATCCGCGTCGGCGGACGGATGTCCGCTACGCAGTACCAGTACACGCTGCAGGGCGACAACTCGGACGAGCTGTTCCAGTGGGCGCCGCGCGTTTTCAACCGGCTCCGGACGCTGAAGGAACTCGCCGACCTCAATAGCGATCAGCAGGACAGGGGCCTTCAGGCCGCGCTCACGATCGATCGCGCCACCGCGTCGCGGCTCGGCATCAGCGCCCAGATGCTCGACAACACGCTTTACGACGCCTTCGGCCAGCGGCAGGTGTCAACCATGTACACGGAACTCAATCAGTACCACGTGATCATGGAGGTTGCGCCGCAGTTCTGGCAGAACCCGGAAGGGTTGAAGTACATCTATCTTCCCGCCAGCGACGGGAGCATGGTGCCGCTCGCCGCGTTCACGCGGTACGTACCGAATACCGCGCCGCTCCAGGTCAACCACCAGGGGCAGTTCCCTGCGGTCACGCTCTCGTTCAACCTCCCGCTCGGTGTTTCGCTGGGCACCGCGGTCGATGCGGTCCAGCGCGCCCAGGCGGAGATGCGGCTCCCCGCGACCATTCGGGGCAGCTTCCAGGGAACGGCACAGGCGTTCCAGGCTTCGCTGGCCAGCGAGCCCTTGCTGATCGCGGCGGCGCTCCTGGCGGTCTACATCGTGCTCGGCGTGCTGTACGAGAGCCTGATCCACCCGGTGACGATCATCTCGACGTTGCCCTCCGCCGGTGTCGGCGCGCTGCTCGCCTTGCTCGTGTTCCGGACCGAGCTGTCGGTGATCGCTCTGATCGGCATCATCCTGCTGATCGGCATCGTGAAGAAGAACGCGATCCTGATGATCGACTTCGCGATCGATGCCGAGCGCAACGAGGGGAAGTCCCCGGAGGAGGCGATCTTCCAGGCGTGTCTGCTCCGGTTCAGGCCCATCACCATGACCACGATGGCCGCGCTGCTGGGCGGTCTGCCGCTCGCGATAGGCGGGGGCACCGGGTCGGAGCTGCGCCGGCCGCTCGGCATCGCCATCGTCGGCGGCCTGATCTTCAGCCAGATGCTGACGCTGTTCACCACGCCGGTCGTCTACCTGTATCTGGACCGGTTCCGGCTCCGGTTGGGGCTGCTCCGACGCGGATTGGTGCGGAAACCGGCGCGCGCCATGGAGGAGACGTGATACAACGAGTTCTTCCGAGCATTCCTCATGCCGCGGCCTGGACCAACACCCGGGCCGCCGCTGCCCCACGCATCGGGTTCGTCGGCTTCCGTAGCAGGTTTCTCCGTCGAACGTTCTTGCCGTTGATGGTGGTCTTTTCCGCGACCTGCGCAGTCGGTCCGAACTACGTGCGGCCGACGGCGCCCGTACCGCCGAAGTACAAAGAGCTTCCGCCCTCCCAGGCAACCACGACCGGCCAGTGGAAGGAGGCGCAACCGAGTGACGCCGCGCAGCGGGGAAAGTGGTGGGAACTGTTTCGCGAGCCCGAGCTGAACGGTCTCGAGGAGCAGGTCGCGATCTCAAACCAGAGCATCGCCCAGGCCGAGGCGCAGTTCCGCGGGGCGCGCGCGCTTGCGCGGGTCGCCCGAGCGAGCCTGTTCCCCAGCCTCGGCGTGGGTGCCTCGGTGACACGTTCGAGTGGTGTGGTCCAGAGCTCGCCGAAGCCGACGAGCGGCCCTCCCCCGACCGTCATGGCCTATGCGGTGCCGGTCGATCTCGCCTGGGAGGCGGACGTGTTCGGCGGCATTCGACGCAACCTGGAGGCCGGCGTCGCGAGCGCACAGGCGAGCGCCGCGCAACTCGAGGCGGTGCGGCTCGCGATCCAGGCCGAGCTGGCCGTGGACTACTTCGCGCTCCGCGGCGTCGACGGGCAGCGCCAGCTGCTCGACTCGACGGTTGCCGGCTATCAGGCCGCGCTGCAGCTCACCGAGAACCAGTACAAGCAGGGCGTCGTTTCGGGTGTGGACGTGGCCCAGGCGCAGACGCAGCTCGAGACGACCCGCGCTCAGGCGACGGACCTCGGCGTCAGTCGCGCTCAGCTCGAACACGCCATAGCCGTCCTGGTCGGCAAGCCTCCGGGCGATTTTTCCCTGCAAGCAGGGCCTATCCGCGTCGTACCAGTGCAGGTCCCGGTGGGGGTTCCTTCCGAGCTTCTCGAGCGGCGGCCCGACATCGCGGCCGCAGAGCGGCTGGCCGCGGCAGCGAACGCACAGATCGGCGTGGCCAAGGCGGCATATTTCCCGACGTTCACATTGGCGGCAAGCGGGGGCTACGGGAACTCGACTCTCTCGAACTTCTTCTCGCTGCCGAATCGGTTCTGGTCGCTCGGACCTGCGCTGCTCGAGACGTTGTTCGACGGCGGTAGGCGCCGGGCCCTGAGTGAGCAGGCGTGGGCGTCCTACGACGCCGCAGTCGCGGTGTATCGGGAGAGCGTGCTAACGGCGTTCCAGGACGTGGAGGACAACCTCGCCGCCCTGCGCGTGCTCGCCGTGGAGGCCGCGCAGCAGGCCGACGCGGTGACGGCGTCGGAGCGCTCGCTCACCATTGCCAAGAACCGCTACCAAGGCGGCATCACGACCTACCTCGAGGTGGTGACCGCGCAGAGCGCCGCGCTCGCCAACGAGCGGACCGCCATCGACCTGCTCACGAGGCGGATGACAGCCAGCGTGAACCTCATCAAGGCGCTGGGCGGGGGTTGGCGCGAGTCGGACTTGCCCGACCGCCGGGTGACGCTGGAGAGGGTTGTCAGGCCTGCGGCCCCCACGCCGGCGGCTCCAACGCCGACAGCCGGGCCTGCCACAGGAAGCTCACGCTGACTGCCGCTGGCTCATTCCTTCCGGTATGTTGGTCGGCTCCCCTCTTGGTACTCTTGCGGGCATGAATCGGCGGTCCCCCTGCTTCGTCGTCGTAAGTCACTGGATCCGGTGTGACCGTGCCGGCTGAGGCGGGTCGAACCCGCGCCCCCGGCCTCGCGCCGGGGCGGCTCCTCACACGTGTCCTCCTGGCATGTGTTCTCCTACTCGCCGCGGCGACGCGCCTGGCCAACATCCCCGGTGTGTTTGTCGGGGGAGAGGTACTGATCAACGACGAGGACAGCGCGTACCACTGGCATCGGGCCTCACTGGCCGCGACTCGCTACCCGAAGGTCCACAGCTTCGACGCCTACACGAACTACCCGACCGGCGCTCGTATGATGTGGCCGATCGGCTTCGACCTCGCCCTCGCCACCCTGGTCCGGGCCGTCGGCCTCGTCACGGCCGGGCACGTCCGGCCGGAGGTCGTGGGCGTCCTCTTTGACCCGCTCCTCGGCGTGCTCGCCGTCTTCGCCGTCTACTTCCTCGGCCGGGAGATGGGAGGGCGTGCGGGAGGGCTCGCCGCCGCCGCGGTCGCGGCAGTGCTGCCGATCCTCACCGGTTACTCGCTGGTCGGGCGGATCGATCACCACGCCGCCGAGCCGATCCTCGCCGCGGTGCCGCTGACGCTCCTGCTGCGCGCCCTCGGCGCCGAGTCGCAGCGCGCCCGCGATCGCCTGGCCGCCGCGCTCGGCCTCGTGATGGCCGTGAGCATGAGCGTTTGGGCGGGGTCGATCGCGCCGGGCCTGTTGGTCGCCGTTTGCTTGGCGGTGGTTGTTTGGTGGCCGTCTGGCGGAGTCGATCCGGACCGATTCGTCCGAATCGGCCAGCGAACGTTCGGCATCGCGGCGTTGGCCGTCACCCCGATCGTGCTGATTCACCCCTGGACTGCCGACGGGAGCTTCGCGTACTTCGCTCCGACGTGGCTGCAGCCCTTCGCGTATGCCACCGCATGGCTGAGCTTTGCGGCGGCCGGTCTCGCGGCGCGCCGCTGGCCGGAGCGGAGGTGGGTGCCGGGCGCCACCCTCGTTGCGGTTCCGCCTGCCGCGCTCGCCGTCGGAGTGGCGCTCTTCGCGGACCTGCGGCAGACCGCCGGCGCGGTGCTCGGCTACCTCGGCCGCGGCGACGTGCAGATCAGCCAGGTGTTCGAGTCGTACCCGCTGCTGAGCTTCGGCTGGGGCGGGGTGATGCAGCAGTACGGCGTCATCGCCTGCGGCTTCCCGCTGCTCCTCGCGGCGCTCGTGGCCCGGTGCTGGATCGGGCCGGCGGCGGGCAAGCTCACGGCGAGGGTGGTGCTGCCCTGGTTCGCGGTCACGGCGGCGATGGCGATCGGCCAGATCCGGCTCGGGTCGCAGTTCACGCCGGTCTGGTGTGCGCTCTGGGGCGCAGCCTGGGTGTACGCCGCCCGGGGCGTCGAGACCAGGGTCGGCCACCCGGGGACGGTCCGCCTCGGGGCGATCCTCGTCGGGGTCGCGCTCATGGCGCCGACGCTGCGCCTCCATCGCGTGCTGCATCTGCCGCCCCAGCCGGACCTCGTGTTCACGCACGATGCGCTGGTGTGGCTACGCAATGATGGCGCCAGCCCGGGCGATGTGCGGCAGCCCGAGGTTCGGCCGCGCTTCGGCACGATGAGCCGCTGGCAGCTCGGGAACTGGGTGATCACCGAGGCGCACCAGGCGAACATCGCCAACCCGTTCGCCCAGGCGGAGGTGCATCTCCTCGGGGTTAGGGAGGCGGCTGCGTTCTACCTCGATCTGAACTCCGACAGCGCGGTGCGGCGTCTCGATCGTCTGGGCGCGCGGTACGTGCTCGTGACGCCCCTCTGGGTGGACGTCGAGGACCTCGCCCGCCATGTCGGGATCGCTGCGCACCGCTTCGTGGACGTGCCGGCGAGAGCAACCCCACGTCCGACCCCTGCGTTCTACAGGACGGCCAACAGCCGGATGCTGGTCTTCGACGGTCTGGAGGTGGACCTGGAAGGGCGGCAGTTGCCCCCGCTCCGCCGCCTCCGGCTCGACTTCGAGTCGGTCGCCGTCGGCGAGGAACCCGGCTGGCGCGGGAGCTTCTGCAAGGTGTTCGAACGTGTCGCGGGCGCTCGGGTCATGGGGAACGCCTCGGCGGGAGAGCGCGTCGACGTAACGCTGTACCTCGTCACCAACCGCGGGCGCACCGTCATCTACCGAGACCACGCGGTCGCCGACGAGTCCGGACGCTTCGAGATCCGCGTCCCATACGCCACCGAAGGACACGCCAGCGCCGTTCGTGCTCTCGGCCAATACCAGCTCGCCGCGCCGTCGGGGCGCGTGACGGTGGCCGTGGCGGAGGCCGACGTGCAGGAAGGGCGAGTTGTCCGCGCGGACCTCCGCGGCTCGCAGCCTTGAGGGATTTCCGCGCCACTGGCCTGTGCGCCTCTCCCGGTTGCGTTCCAAGGGTTGTCTCCGGGCCATCCGGAAGGCAAGCTCGCTTCCGGCCGCGTGCCACCCCCGGTTTGAGATTTGGTTTCGTCGCCTGTAACCTGATTCCGGGCGCAAGCGTCATCCGTTCAGCACTTGGGGGTGTGTCAGTTTGTGACTCCGGCACGCATAGACCAGGATGGGGGTGCAACGGTGAGGACGGCACGGGATCTCATGGTCGCGACTGGATTACTGCTCTTGGCAGCTTTCATGGAGGGCAAGGACCTTCAGGTCGCGAGCGCCTGGGCGCCCGCCCCGGCGAAGGTCGACGGAACCGCCGACACCTGGTCGGAGCTGCTCAAGCCGCTTGGTGACGTCCCGATGGTGATCGGCGTGCAGAACGACGCCGACTTCCTGTACCTCTGCCTCAAGACCTCCGATCTCAAGCTCAAGAAACAGCTCGCCATGTCCGGCCTGACGGTCTGGGCGAACGGCACGGGCAAGACTGAGAGGGGATTCGGAGTCCGGTTTCCGATCGGGCGAGGGCCGCGAGGAATGCAAGCCGAGGGCGGGCAGTCGGCCCCGCCTCCGGCAGGGGAGGGGAGCGAAACCGGAGCTGGTCGGGCCCCCTCGGAGTTCGAGCTCATCGGGCCGACCGCGGAGGACCGCCTGCGCGTCAAGTCTGGAGGCGATGAGTCGGTTGCGGCCGCGCTCGGCGACGACACCGGGGTCACGGTCCTGGAGTTGAGGATCCCGCTGAAGCCCTCCGACGCACACCCCCTGGCCATTGGAGCCGGACCCGGCACGGTCATCGCGCTCGGGCTGGAGACGGAAAAGCCGAAAGCGAAGGAAGGCAAGGGTGAGGAGGGAGGCGGGGCCCCCGGCGGCGAGCCGGGAGGTGGCTCACCCGGTGGTGGCCGGGGTGGATCGGGCGGCTTCGGTGGAGGTCGGGGTGGCGGTTACGGCGGCGGCTTCGGCGGTGGCCATCACGGCCGGGGTGGTGGGATGGGCGAGGGCGCCACGCGCGAGATGCCGAGCCCGATCAAGATTTGGCTCCGCGTCACGCTCGCCACGCCTCCCACGCAGCCTGCCGCGAAGTAGCGGCCGCCCGCCGGGCGGCCGGTTGTCCGCCGCACCCGCGGGTTCCCTCACGGGCAGCCGCAAGGGCCGCCTACATGAGTTCGCGGGGCGGCCGCCACGCGACGAATCTTCATTTCCGGTGTAGAAGGGGCGGGGCTTGCCCCGGCCCGGTCTTGCACCCTCTTCCGCGTGCGGGAGAGGGTGGGGGTGAGGGCCAGGGCTTCGCGTTGCGACGCCGCCGCCTCGCCTCCCCCGCAAGCGGGGGAGGGACTCATGCGGGATTGCCCCGGTGCGAATGTCAAACGGGAGGCGCGAGACCGGCGGGTTGCGTTTGTACCGGCCGCCCGCCGGGCGGCCGGCCTTCCGTGCGCCCAGCATGGGCATCGGCTACCGGGTGCAAGGCCCGAGGGATGAGGTTGCGTCGACCTGAGCGAAGCGCCAGGGCA
>PMLC01000067.1 GCA_003158745.1 Acidobacteriota bacterium | reverse complement strand
CCGGATGAACCGAACCTTCGAACGTGCGAACTTTCGAACCTCTGAACTGTCTTCGCTCCTCTGCTCCTTGGCCCCTCCGCTCCTCTGCCTGCTTCTCCGGAACCGAGTGGGGCTACCATGGAGGGGGAGCAAGCGATGCGGGCGAGCCTTCTTGTGTTGGCGATCGGGGTGATGGCGGCGGGTGCCTTCGCTGCGCCGCCGCCTGTCGTCGCCCCAGCGCCCATCACGCGTGTGGTCTTCATCGAATCTGACGGTGCGACCCCGGCCGGTGAACTCCCTCTGTACCGGATGGTGACGGACCCAGAGCGCTTGGTTACGCTCTCGAAGTGGGTCGATAGCGAAACCGGGCGTTTGGCGCTCGACCTCTATGCGCGCGCGCGCGGCATCGCGGTTGTGCACACTGCGGCGCGGCTGCAGCCCGCCGAGTACTTCATCGCACTCGTGCCCGACGGGAACAACGCCGCCGTTGGGTTCCGGATTCGGACCACCAGGGGGATCGAGAGCTGCCCGCAGGTCGCCTTCATCCAGCTCGGTCCCGAGGAGTGGCGCTTCTCGACAACGCTGCTGCACGAGACCGGTCACGTGGCGCTCGCGATGTTGGCCGGAGGCCGCGTGCTCCCGAAACGGGAGATCGCCGCGATCCCCCACACCGTGGCAGCCCTGACCGACCGCGGCACAGCCTTCGACGAGGGGTTCGCGATCAGCCTCGAAACCCTCGCCGCGCATCTCTCCGAAGCGCCCGAAATCCGCAGACAGTACCGGCACGAGCAGTTTCTTTTCGGCCCCGCGGCCAGGATGCGCGCCGAGTACTATCGACCTTCCGCCGACCTGTTGACGTTCGCGCAGATGTACGCCCGCTATAGCGAGGTGCGTGACAACGCGTTCGCGTTCACGGCGGCGTTCACCGGCCCTGACTACCTCCGCGTACAGATGGAGAAGGCCCGCGACTTCGCGACTCTTCGGGATGCCGACCAGCTCCTAGCCTCGGAGGGCTTCACCGCGAGCTTCTTCTTCTCGCTGCTGGTTCGCGGCGAGAAGCCTCCGGGGGAAGAGGTGATCCGGGCCCGCGAGAACGCAGTGATGACCGTGCTCGCCGAGATGTTCGCCCACCAGTCTCCATCGCCGGAGGCCCCGCTGCTTCTGGAGTTCGTCGAGTGGTACCCAAAGGTCTACCCTTCCGAGTGGCGCGAAGTGCTGGACGTCTTCCTCGATCTCTCACGGGGGGTGTTCGTAGACGCCAGCGCCGCCGCGATTTGGCGGACGGATTACCTCGCGGCGCTCGCCCTCGATCTCGCCCATCTCGACCGCGAGCGGATCGACGCCGCCCGCGACCGTTGGCGAGCGGCGATCGTGGCAGACCCGAAGGTGCTGGTTTCGCGGCTCGGACCGCAGCTTCGGTGCGAGGTAGCCGGGCAGACCGTGAAGCTCGTCGGCTTGGAAAGCGACAGGCCGCTCTCGTTCGACGTCAACACAGCCGAGGAGGGCGTGATGCGCCTGGTCCCGGGTGTTACCCAGGTAGAGGTCACTTCATGGCAGGCCCAGCGCACCAGAGCACCATTCACAGGGGCGGACGATTTCCGGGCCCGGTCGGGCCTGTCCGCTACGTCACTCGCGTCCCTCAAGTTCTGAACCGAGGGTCGAGGTCTCTCACGTCCCGAGCTTCGTGAGCATGGCCTCGAAGCGTTTCTTGTCGTCCCCGTGGAATGAGGAGAACCGCACGCCCAAGCCGATGACCTTCTCGCGTTTCTCCAGAGTCTGACGCACCACCACGGCATAGCCGCGAACGGGGTTGTTGTCCCCCGGGATCGACAGCTCGAACGCCATCTGAGTGCCGACCGGGTAAGGGTGGTCGGCCTTGATCAGCATGCCGTGAATGGAGATGTTCTCGGTCTGGCAGATCGTCTGGCTTGTGCCCCAGGAGAGCTGGACCTTCAGTCGGGAGATGGCCCGCATCGCGAACCGTGGCGGTACCTCCAGCAGGCGGAAGAGAGTCTGAGGGAGTTCGTCCTGGAAATCCTCGATGGCCAGCGCCCGGTTCGCACCCTTGCCTATGAACGCCTCGACCTCGGAGAGCATCCCCCGCAGCGCGAGGATCACGAGTGCGACTTGCCTGCAGGGGGAGTCCTTCTTGCGAACGGCATCGAGAAACGTCTGCATCTGCATGTCGGGCAGGGGGTATCCGGTGATGATGGCGTCGAACGGCAGAAACGACGTGGATTCGAGGGCGGCGGCCCCGTTCTCGGCATAGTCCGCGAAGAACTTGACCGCGCTCAGGACGTTGGAGACCTTCTGGAACGTCTGCTCGTCGACCCCGACAACTAGCGTGCTCCGTTGTACCCCTTGCATGGCCCGGATCCTCCAGGTGTCTTACCCTTCCGCGCGCTCCCAGGAGTAGGGGATCTCTGCGGGGAAGCGCCAGAGGCTGAGACGCGTCCTGTCGCCCGCGTAGATACCGCCGTCGGCCTCGTGGCGGTAGCCCACCCAGGCGGCAAACGGCACCCGGTTGAAGCAGTCGGCGGAAACGATCGTTTTGGTCTTCTTCCCGGGGCTCTTCTCGAACTCCTCACGCGCCTGCTGGAAGAGGTTCTCGGCCGCGAGGCCCGTCTGGTCGGCTTGCAGCTCGGTGAAGAGAACTTGACGGAAGATCTTGCCGGGGCGGTGGGTGGAATACCAGGCGTATTCTGTGGGCGTGAGGCTCGAGAGCACGATGAACTCAACCGGACAGAAGACCATGTAGACTCGCGGCTGGCGGTCCGCATGCTTGGGCTGACCGATGGCGGCCGCCACCTCGTCCGGTGTCATCGCCTCGTGGCAGTCGCCAGCCGCGAACCGTGCCAGTTCGCCCGCCCGTACCATCTCCATCACCTGGCCGCCCGTCTTGCCGAGGTAGACGTGGCGGTAGGCGTCGATCGGCGTGCAGGAGAAAGCATTGTTGGACAGTGCCGTCTTGGTGCGCTTGCCGGGGACCATGGCCGAGAGCGCGTTGAGCGTGTCCTTCATGGCGTCTCGCCATCCGCCCTCGTCCTGGAAGGCGAAGTCGGGTCGGCCGTTAGATAGCGCTGTGTCGACGAAGATCGTGCGTCCCTGAAAGTATTTACCCGAGCCGGGACGCCGGTGCCAGCCGAACCCCTCGATGCCGAGATTGGTGGCGGTGAGTGCGCCCTGCGGAAGGGTCAGGACCAAGTTCAGTTGCTCCATGCTGAGCTCCTCCGTGCGCCGGAACTGCGATGACCGGCCTGCATTAAGCTTACCGCCAACCGCCCCGCGCTCCAAGTGGCCCCTGCCCCTACACGCGGGCACGACCGCCGGCGTTCGTTCACGGATTCGACCGCCGGGCGGTGTACTGGCCCGTTCCGGCCGACGCAGCATGACGCCGGAAGGGACTACAATCGCACCATGCGAGCCGATGTCCGCCACAAGGGCGAGGTGATCATCGTGGATCTTAGAGGGGACCTCGTGGCCGAGGATGGCGACGAGGTGCTCCGCGACGTCGTGGGGGACCTGATCGCTGAGGGGTGGACGAAGATCCTCTTGAACCTCGCGCACGTGAAGCGCATGGACAGCGGCGGCGTGGGGGAGTTGGTCACGAGCTGGAAGCTGGCCCACGAGTTCGGCGCCGCCCTCAAGCTCCTGCGCCCGGGCGACCGCGTCAAGTACACGCTCCACCTCAGCCAGATCCTACCCCTCCTCGAGGTGTTCGAGGACGAGCAAGCGGCCGTGCAGAGCTTCGCGTAGGCCGGCATCTCGAGAATCTCCAGCTGGGGTCATACCTCGAGGTTCTCCAGGCTCTGGGCGCCCAGCGCGAGAGGTAGCAGCGTCGTCAACGCTGTGATCGCCAGGGTGCACGCCACGACCACCGCGACGGTCCAGGGGTAGGCTCTCGCTTCCCCGAAGCTCACGCCGATGCGGTGCCAGTTGAGGACCACAGTTTCGCCGCCGGCGGCGAGCACCACATAGACGGCGCTCAGGATGAACGTGAGCGTTCCGCCGAGCCCAGACACGATCCGCGCTGGGCTGTCCTCGGTGAGGTTCGGGTAGAGGCTGCCCAGCCCCACGGCGAGGCCAGAGAGCGCGAAGCTCGCGATCACGACGGTGAAGAGCGAGTATGCGAAGGGGAGGGCGTGGAGGTGCAACCGCCATCCGGAGATGGCCGTCAGAACAACCGTGATCGTGGCGCTGAAGGCGACGGACAGCCAGAACTTCTGCGCGACCAGCAGCCGTCGCGACAGCGGCGCCTGTGCGAGAACCCAGAAGCGCCGGCCTTCGAGGCTCACGAGCGGAAACACGAAGCGTGTCGTGAGGGTGGCGAGCACGAGAAGGGTCGCAGCGGAGTTCAGGAGTGTGACCAGGCTCTGCCACATCGCGGCTGAGGTGCCCCGCGTGCCGGTTCGCATGCTGGCGAAATAGACCAGCAGCATGCCGAAGAAGATGAGGAACTGCGACCATTGCGCGGGCTCGCGCACGAAAAGCCGGATGTCCTTGACCGTGAGCCAACGCGCCGGGCCGGGGAACGGCCGCAGAAGCCGCGCGAGCGCGTCGCCTCGTGGGCGTGCGCTGCGGCGGACCGCGCGGTCGGCACCGGCAAGGCCGGACCAGCCGGGGTGAAAAAGCCACTGCGCCGCCTCACCGACGAGCCAGACCAGGCACAGCGCGTTGGCGAGCAGGAGGAGAAACTCGTACGTCGCGTCGCCGAGCGCGCCGTGCGTGCCCGCCACCACGCCGTTGGCGAGCCAGAAGCTCGGCAAGAAGGGGCTGTCCGCCTGCGCCGTGAGTCGGAGGGCCGCCGACAGGTCCACCACTTCTCGAAACTGGGGGTCGCGGACTTGGGCGCGGAAGAACGCGAACGCCGCGACGAGCAGCACGATCGCGCCTGTCGCCAGCGCCGCCCGCGGCAGTCGGGGAGCCACGCGGACGAGGGCCATCGCGAGGAGGGTGCCGAGCGCGGCGGGGATGACCACGAAGGGCACGAAGAGGGCGGCCGCGACCAGGTAGAAGCTCCACGGCGCGTGGCGCACGAGGCCGTACGCCAGCACGACAGGAGAGCCGAGATAGGCCGACGACCATGAGCTGAACACCGCGATCCCGGCGAGGCGCGAGAGCACCATCGTGCGGAACGTGGTCGGGGTCGTCAGCAGCATGGCAACCTGCCTGGAACGGTAGAGCGTCGCGTGGGCCAGCAGCGCGTTCGAGAAGACGAGCAGGATGAAGAGCACGAGCGCGAAAACCGACAGCACCCGCGGGATCAGCAGCTCGACGAGGCTGAGATCCGTAGTGCCGAGGAGGCCGACCCCGAGGCGGTCGATGGCCGTGAGACCCGCCTTCGCGAGCGCGAACCCGGCCAGCCATAGCAGTGCGATCGACGTCGACACGAAGGCCAGCTTGAGCTTGGACTCGCGGCGCACAGCGGCGATCGCGTGGGCGGCGGCGTGGAAGTCCGCACCGAGGATCGCAGCGAGTGTGCTCACGTCCCCTCACGGGTAAGCTCGAGGAAGATGTCCTCGAGCGTGCCGGGATGGGAGGACAGGGCCTTGATCTCCCCAACCGAGCCGAGGGCGAGCAATCTGCCGTTGTGAATGATGCCGATGCGGTCGGCGACTTCCTCGGCGATCGAGAGGGTGTGGGTGGACATGAACACGGTCACGCCCTCGCGGGTGCGCTCGCGCAGGTAGGTCTTGACGTTCCGGATGCTCCTGGGGTCGAGCCCCACCCAGGGTTCGTCGACGACGACGACCCTGGGCCGGTGGAGGAACGTGGCTGCGAACGCGATCTTCTGACGCGTGCCGTGGCTGAGATCCGCGATGAGTTGGTCGGCCACGCCTGCGACCTCGAAGGCGTCGAGGAGCTCATCGGTGCGGCGGGGGAGGTCGGCTTCCTCCATCTCGTAAAGCCCGGCCACGAACCGCATGAACTCCCGGCCCGTCAGCTTCTCGTACAGGAAGGGCTGGTCGGGGATGTAGCCGAGGAGGCGCTTCGCCTCGACCGGCCGGGTGACGATGTCGAAACCGCCGATGAGCGCCCGCCCCCCGGTGGGTCGCAGCAACCCGGTGAGGAGCTTGATGGTCGTCGTCTTGCCGGCACCGTTGGGTCCCAGGAAGCAGAAAAACTCGCCCTCGCCGATGTTCAGGGTGAGTTCCTCCACCGCGGTCGTAGCGCCGAACACCTTCCGGAGGTGGTCGGTCCGGATCATTCGACCTCCAGCACCTCGAGCCGGATGCGGCCGAGGAAGACGGCAACGCCCTGCCAGTCGCCGACCCCGCCTGTCGCCAGCTTCAGGTGGGTGGCGTCGGCGATCGGCTGGCCGAGCGTCGGATCGGTCCACACCCAGCGGCCGACGAAAACCTCCGGCCACGCGTGATAGGCGAAGGCCTGCTCCTCCTCGCTCCACACGAGTCCGGCGGCCATCCGCGTCGGCACGCCGGCGGCGCGCGCGAGCGCAGTGAACAACACCGTGTGCTCGCCGCAGTCCCCTTCGCGGCTGGCAAGGACGTCCACCGCGGAGGGAAGCGACAGCACGGTCCGCTTCTGGATGTTGCGGTTCACCCAGTCCTCGATCAGCAGCGCGCGTGCCCAAGGATCGCGCTCCAAACGCACGATGACGGCAGCGAGTGTGCGGATCCTCGGGTCGTCGCACTGCACCAGCGCATCGCACGCGAGGAAGCGCGCCACCTCGGGCTGGGATCCCGAGTCGGGTACAGGTGGCGCCGCCAGAGGCCCGGGTGACACCGACACCACGACTTTATCGTCTTCACCGGCTTTCTGTGTGTCGTCGGCGGGTACCTCGCGAGCGTTGACGCCCGACACCCGGACCACCATGCGGCTTGCATCGCGGCGTGGGCGCACTCCAGTGGGGGTCACGTTGAAGGTGGTGAGCAGTTCGGGCGGTTCCGTCACGACGCGCGTCGCGATCGCATCGGCACGGCTGAAGCGGCGCAGGGTGACCCCGAACGGCGCCTGGGCCTGCACGACCCCGCCGTCGCCGTCGAGCCACGCCGTGATCGTCGCTTTCCCGACCGTGACCTCGACGACCCGGGTGGCGACCGGCGTGCCGTCGAGCGTGAGCGTCTCGAGACGCAGGCAGCGCGCGCGGGCCGTCGCAGGGCGCAGGGTCAGCGGGTCGAACCCGGGGAACGACGCCTCCTCGCCCGGGGCGAACAGCGGGGAGGGGAGCAGGGCGAACAGATCGTCGCTGCCGCCCAGCAGCCGGCCGACCTGAAGGCTGACCGGGACGCTCTCCCCTGCGGATCGCACAACGCCCTCGAGGAGGCCGTCGACGACCGTCCCCTCGACCTGTACTTCGTGTCCGGCCGAGTTGACGCGGAACTCGAATGAAGCCCGGGGTGCAGTGACCGCGCGCCACATGGTGCCGGCGAGACGAAGCTCCACCGGCGCGTCGAGCACCCGAGCGCGCAGGCGAAGGTCGAGGCGCTGCATGAAACCGGCGAGCCCGCTGCGATCCTCCGGTTGGGTCACGAGGTGCGCGGTTCCGACCCGCTGACCGCCGATCAGGACGCCGAGCCATGTCTCACCGGGGTGGGGCAGAACAACCTTCCCCGTCCGGCGGGCGATGATCGTTCGTCCGCCGAACTCGCGGTAGACCAGCACCCCCATCATCACGAGCCAGAAGACGACTATCGCGCCGCCGATCAACCGTCGCCGCGCCGTCGGCGAAAGCACTCCCATCACTCCGATTGTAGGGGGTCTGGTCGTCTTTGTGCTGGGTGGGGGGAGACTGTCGACTGTCAGTTGGTCGGGCGGGGGAACCTCAGTCCCAAATCCCGAGCTCGGCCTTGACGTCGTCGGAGGCCTCTTTGCGGGCGTCCCAGGGTGGGTTCCACTGCAGCTCGACCTCCGATTCCACGACGCCGGGCAGGGCTGCGATGATCTGCTTCACCTGCTCGACGATCATCGGCCCCTCGGGGCAGAAGGGCGTCGTCAGCGTCATGGTGACCTTGACCTTGCTCCCGTCCGGCGCCACCTCGACGCCGCGGATGAGGCCGAGTTCCACGATCGAGATGAAGATCTCCGGGTCCACGACCGGCTTGAGCGCCTCGCGCACCGACTCGGGCGTCAGCTCGCTCATCGGCCCAGCTCCTGCTCGGTGGTGCTTGTCGCCTCGGCGCCGCCGGTGCGCCAGGCCCGAAGAGCGTCCGCCAGCGTGACCCAGGGGAGCATCGCGCACTTCACCCGCACGGCGAACTTCTGCACCCCCTCGAGCGCCTCGAGGTCGCCGAGGTCGACACCTGCCGGCGCCAGCTTGCCGTGCATGACCCCTCGGAACGCTTCCGACGTCGCCTCGGCTTCGGACACGGTGCGGCCGGGGAGCATCTCGGCCATGATCGACCCGGATGCGGTGCAGATCGCGCACCCGCGCCCTTGCACCTGAATCCCGACGATGCGCTCGTCGTCGAGGGCGATGGAAAGCAGCACATCGTCGCCGCACACCGGGTTGAAGCCGTGAGCGTGCGCGTCGACGCGGGCGAGCGGAGTCCGGCCGCGGGGGCGGCGGTGGTGGTCCATCACGACCTCGCGGTAGAGGTCGTCGAGTGCAACCTCCGGTCGGTCGATCATGGGTTGAGCGTTCCTACGGACGAGCCGGCCGGGTTAAGAGTTAAGAGTGAAGAGTGAAGAGTTGGAAGGCAGGTCGAGATCACAAGGAGGCGTCTAGGTCGTTTCATTCTTCACTCTCAACTCTTAACTCTTCACTTCTCCGAATCTGCGGGGCGCGCACGTCACGCCACGCCGAAGTACTTGCGAGCGGCGACCAGCCCGTCGACCAGGGCATCCACGTCATCCCGGTCATTGTAAAGGCCGAACGACGCGCGTGCCGTGGCCGCCACGCCCAGACGCCGCATCAGCGGCTGAGCGCAGTGGTGCCCGGCGCGGACCGCGATCCCGAGGGTGTCGAGCACCTGGGCGAGGTCGTGGGGGTGGATCTCCGGGTCGACGAATGAGATCAGGCCGCCACGCCTGTCGGGGTCGAGCGGGCCGTGGATCTCAAGCCACCCGAGGCCGAGGAGTCGATCGAGGGCGTAGCCGACCAGTTCCCGCTCGTGCGAACGGACGGAGGCCATCCCGATATCCTCGAGCATATCGAGAGCGGCGGGGAACGCCGCGGCGTCGGCGATGTTGGGCGTTCCGGCCTCAAACTTGTGCGGGATGTCGTTCCAGGAAGCCCAGTCGAGGCGGACCTCCCGGATCATCTCGCCACCGCCGGCGACCGGCTCCATGCGCTCAAGCAGCTCGGGCTTGGCGACCAGGAAGCCCACCCCGGTCGGGCCATACATCTTGTGGGCGGAGAATGCGAGGAAGTCGGCGCCCAGCGCCTGGAAGTCCACCGGCAGATGAGGGACCGACTGCGCTCCGTCCACGGCCAACACGGCACCCACGCCGTGCACCGCCTCGGCAATCTCGGCGATCGGGTTGATCGTGCCCAGGACGTTGGACATCGCGGTGAGTGCCACGATTCGTGTTCGCCGTGACAGGAGCGAGGCGAACGCGGCCATGTCGAGCTGGCCGTCGGCCGTGATCGGGACGTGGCGCAGCACGACGCCGCGCTCGCGCGCCAGCATGATCCACGGCACGAGATTGGAGTGGTGCTCCATCTCGGAGAGCAGCACTTCGTCGCCGGTCGAGAGCGTCGCGCCCCAAGAGCGGGCCACCAGGTTGATGGCGTCGGTGGCGTTCCGGGTGATCACCACGGCGCGCTCCTCGGGTGCATTGACGAAACGGGCGACCCGCCCCCGGCACGCCTCGTAGAGACCCGTGGCCTCCTCGGCGAGGGTGTGCACGCCCCGGTGGACGTTGGCGTTGGAGTTGGAGTAGTACGACCGAAGGGCGTCGAGAAGCGCTGCGGGCTTCTGTGTCGTCGCGGCGTTGTCGAGGTAGACAAGCCGGTGTCCGTGCACCTTGCGGTCGAGGATCGGGAAGCGCGTCCGAAGCGCGCGGGGGTCGAAGCCGGCGGCGGAGGAAGCGATCGGAGCCATGGCTCAGTCCGTGTGCAGGCGTGCCGCCACCAGAGCGGCGATCCGGTCGCGGGTTGTCTGCGGCAGCCGGGCCAGCGTCTGGTCGAGGAAGCCGTAGACGATCACCCGCATCGCCTGCAGGTGCGGGAGGCCGCGACTCTTGAGGTAGAAGAGCTGTTCCGGGTCGAGCGGCGAGACGGTGGCGCCGTGCGAGCAGCGCACGTCGTCGGTGAGGATCTCGAGCTCGGGGATCGACTCGGCGCGCGCATTCTCAGAGAGCAGCAGGTTGCGGTTCTCCTGATACGCCTCGGACCCGGCCGCGCCCGGGGCGATGCGGATCATGCCTGTGTACGCGGAGCGCGCCGAACCCGTGAGAGCCACCTTGAAATCCAGGTTCGAGTGCGTCTTGCCGGCCTCGTGGATGTGCTCGGTGTGGTGGTCGAAGTGCTGGGAGTCCCCGCCCATCGCCACGCCGTACGTCTCGACCTCGGCGCCCTCGCCGGCCAGGAAGGCCCCCACGTCCGCCTTGAACGCCGCGCCTCCGAACGAGGCGAGCGACATCTGGAAGCGTGCCCCTGCGAGAACCCTGGCCCGGGCCGTCAGGTGCCCGACGACGCCGGGCTCCCACCGCTGAACCAGGCCGTAGCGTACGTCCGCCCCCTTACCAACGAGGATCTCGGTGACGCCGATGACCTTGCCCGTGCCGCGGTCGCCGCCCACGTGTCCCTCGATGACCTCGAACGAGCTGTCCTCGCCCGCCACCACCAGCACGCGGGGCAGGGAGAGGCCCCCGGCCACCAGGCGGAGGCGGATCGGGTGCTCGAGCGAAATTCCGGCCGGGATCCTCACCAGCACGCCGCCGCGCCACGCCGCCGTGTTGATCGCCTCGAGGAAACCGTGGCTCGCCGGCACGACCGTGCCCAGGAGGTCGCCGGCCGGAGCGCGGTGGAGGTCCTCGACCACCACGCCGGCCTTGCGTGCCGTGGCGTCCACTTCGACGAGCCGAAGCGCCCCACCCGCGATCAAGGCCGCGACCGAGAGCGGCTCGTCGAGGCGCCAGGTCGAGCCGACGTCGATAGGCGCGACCGCGGTCGGGTCGCTCTCGGGGAGGAAACGGGCGGGGTTGGTGTACCGCCAGAGGTGGCGCGCGCGGTTGGGCAGTTCGAGTGGGACGAGACACGCCCTCGCCTGGTTGCGGATGGCGAGAAGCGTGCCGTCCTCGCCTGCGACCCTCGAAAGCTCCTCGATGTGGTCAAGGGCGACAGTGGGGGGCGCATTGACGACCGGACGGCTAGCCAACGGAGCCCTCCATTTCCAGCTCGATGAGGCGGTTGAGCTCGACGGCGTACTCCATCGGAAGCTCCTTCACGAACGGCTCGATGAAGCCGTTGACGATCATCAGACGCGCCTGGTCATCCCTGATGCCGCGCGAACGCAGGTAGAAGAGCTGCTCGTCCCCGATCTTGGAGACACGCGCCTCGTGCTCCACGCGAACCTGGTCCTCGGCGATCTCCATGGTCGGGTAGGTGTCGGTGCGGGCGGCGTCACCGATCAGGAGCGCGTCGCACTGGACCGAGGTCTTGCAGCCATGAGCCCCTTTACGGATCTTGACCAGGCCTCGGTACGAGGAGCGTCCGGTCCCCTTGGAGATCGACTTCGACGTTATCTTGGACGTCGTGTTGGGTGCCAGGTGCGTCATCTTGGCGCCGGCGTCCTGGTGCTGCCCGGGGCCGGCGAAGGCGATCGAGAGCACCTCGCCGTGGGCACGCTCGCCCTTAAGGATCACGGCTGGATACTTCATCGTGAGCTTGGAGCCGATGTTGCCGTCCACCCACTCGACCACCGCGTCTTCATAAGCGACGGCGCGCTTGGTGACCAGGTTGTAGATGTTGNNGTAGCGGATGCGGGCGCCCTTCATTGCGATCAGTTCCACGACCGCGGAGTGCAGCGAGTTGGTGGAATACACCGGCGCGGTGCACCCCTCGATGTAGTGCACCTTGGAGCCCTCGTCCGCGATGNNAGCGTCCGCTCGAACTGGCCCATGCGCTCGGCGTTGATGCGGAAGTACGCCTGCAGCGGAATCGCGACCTCGGTGTTCTTCGGCACGTAGATGAATGAGCCACCCGACCAGACGGCGCTGTTGAGGGCCGAGAACTTGTTGTCGGCGGCCGGGATCACGCTGGCGAAGTACTTGCGCACGATCTCTTCGTGCTCGCGCAGCCCGGAGTCCATGTCGAGGAAGATGACGCCCTGCTTGGTGAGTTCCTCCTTCACCGAGTGGTAGACGACCTCGGACTCGTACTGCGCCGACACGCCGGCGAGGAACTTGCGCTCCGCCTCCGGGATGCCCAGGCGGTCGAAGGTGCGCTTGACGTTCTCGGGGACCTCATCCCAGCTTGTCTCCTGCTTCTCGGTAGCGCGGACGTAGTAGGTGATCTGATCGAAGTCGATCTCCGACAGCATTGCCGTGTCACCCCAGGTCGGCATCAGCTTGGCGAAGAAGGTGTCGAGCGCCTTGTGGCGGAACTCGCGCATCCACTCGGGCTCTTTCTTCAGGAGGGAGATCGCCTCGACGACCTCGTGGGAAAGCCCCTTGGGCGTGCGCATGAAGTACTCTTCGGGGTCGTGGAACCCGTAGCGCCGGTTGTAATCGCTGCCGATGTCGGCAACGGTCGGAGTCGACGCCATCAGACACCTCCCGCGGCGGCGGCCGGTTCGAGCCAGTCGTAGCCACGCTCTTCGAGCTCGAGAGCGAGCTCCGGGCCGCCCGCTCGCACGATGCGGCCATCCATGAAGACGTGCACGACGTCCGGGTGGACGTAATTGAGAAGCCGCTGATAATGAGTGACCAGCACCATCCCGGTGTCGTTCGAGACTGCGGTGTTGATCCCCTTGGCCACCACCTTGAGGGCGTCGATATCGAGCCCGGAGTCGGTCTCGTCGAGCAGCGCGAACTTCGGTTTGAGCATGAGCAGCTGGAGGATCTCGACACGCTTCTTCTCGCCACCGGAGAACCCGTCGTTCAGGTAGCGGCCCGCGAAGGCGGGGTCCATCTCGAGGTCTTCCATGCGGGCGAGGAGCTCCTTGCGGAACTCACGCACCGGGACATCGACCCCGCGAACGGCCGAGACGGCGGCGCGCAGGAACGACGCGACGGTGACACCAGGCACCGCAACCGGGTACTGGAACGCGAGGAACATGCCTCTGCGCGCTTTCTCGTCGGGGGGCATTGCGCTCACATCCTCGCCGGCGAGGATCACCGTGCCCTCGACCGTGTAGGTCGGGTGCCCCATTAGGCCGTTGGCCAGCGTGGACTTGCCGGAGCCGTTGGGTCCCATGATTGCGTGGATCTCGCCGGGCAGCACGGTGAGATCGACTCCCTTGACGATCTCTTTCTCCCCGATGTGGATGTGAACACCGGTACACTGAAAGACCGGTTTCGCGTGATTGTTCATAGCGTCCCTCTCTCCTGCGGACCGCCGCCCGCAGGCTCGCGCCACCCCTCTACTACGGTGAGAGGCCAGCGCTCCTGCAGGTGCTTGTCGGTCCGTCGCTCGCCGGCCGCGAGGTCGGCAAGGGCCGTATTTTCGAAGAAGTGCTTCAACAGCGCATCGAGGTGCGCCCACACCGGGCGCAGCGAGCAGTCGGTGAGGCGCGTGCAGGCGCTCGCATCCGGGCTGCCGTGGTCGCGGCAGAAGCCCGAGTCGAAGAGCGGCTTGCCCAGTGCCTCGAAGATCCGCAGCACCGTGATCCGCTCGGGTGGCGATGTGAGCACGTACCCCCCGTGGCGACCGCGAGTGGCGGCCACGAGGCCTGCGCGCCGCAGCCGCATCAACACCTTGGCCGTGAACGGTACGGCGATCCCCTCGGCACCCGCGAGTTCGGAAAGCGACACGGTCTGCCCGTGCCGCAGCGCGAGCTGCAGCATGCAGCGCATCCCGTACTCCTCGGTGGCCGTGATCTTCATGGATTTCCTCACTGCCGTATAACCTGGGTGGACGTGCCCAGGGGCGGCAACAGAGGAAATCATGACCTAAATTTCCGAATTTGACAAGTCCCGAATCTAAATTATTCTCCTGCAATTGGATCCCGGCCTTTCGGGGGACCCGGATGGGCCGCGATCACATCTTACGAGCTTCGGCTCACCGGCGAGGCGTCGGTTGCGTCGCCGTCAGGGGCAGTGACCCACCATGTCGAGTCGCGCGAGCTGGGCGAGCTGGGCGAACGTCTCGTCGAGCGTCTTGCCGCTCGCCTGCTCGAAGTCGTCGCCCTTCTTCGCCTCCGCGTGCCACGTCAGCCCCCAGTGGACCTTCCAGCCGTCGGTTTCCAGCTGGTTGAGGGCGGCTTCCCAGTCGCCGCTCGTCTCGTACCGCAAAGTCACGATGGCACTGAAAGCGGCCTTCAGCAGCTCGACATCGAGCCGTGTGGGCTCGACGCCTGCCGGCAGCGGAACCGCGATGCTGGATGCGCCCGCCATGGCTGTCGCCTCCCTCTCGCTCTACGAACCCTCTACAGTCCGAACTTCTCGACGATCTGATTCTTGTTGAGGCCGAGAATGCCGTGCGTCGCGCCGACCTTTCTGAACGCTGCGGCTGCGGCGTCGAGGTGGCGCTTCTCGTGGGCGGCCGAGAGCTGGGTTCGGATCCGGGCCTGCCCCTTGGCCACGACAGGGAAGAAGAACCCGACAGCGTAGATCCCTTCGTCGAAAAGGCCGCGCGCGACGTCCTGGGCAAGCTTGGCGTTGTAGAGCATCACCGGCACGATCGGGCTCTCGCCCGCCTTGATGTCAAGGCCCGCCTCGGTGAGCAGGGAGCGCCAGTACTTCGTGTTCCACTCGAGCTTGTCGCGCCGTTCGGTGGTCGCCGAGATCAAGTCCATCACCTTCAACGCCCCCGAGACGATCACGGGCGCCACGGTGTTCGAGAACAGGTAAGGGCGTGCCCGCTGGCGGCACATCTCGACGAGCTCCGCGCGGCCGGAGACGCAGCCGCCGGACGCCCCACCGAGCGCCTTCCCGAGCGTGGTGGTGATGATGTCGATGCGTCCCACGACGCCGCAGTGCTCGTGCGTGCCTCGCCCCGTCTTGCCGATGAACCCGCTCGCGTGCGACTCGTCCACGAACACCATCGCGTCATACTTCTCGGCGAGGCGGACGATCTCGTCGAGCTTCGCGAGGTCGCCGTCCATCGAAAAGACGCCGTCGGTGATCACCATCCGGAAGCGCTTGTCCTGGTGTTCCTGGAGCTTCTCCTCGAGGTGCTCCATGTCCGAATGCTTGAAGGTGTCGGTCATCGCCTTGCACAGGCGCATCCCGTCCACGATCGAAGCGTGCACGAGCCGGTCGGCGATCATGACGTCCTGCTCCGACAGTACGGCCTCGAACACGCCGGCGTTGGCGTCCATGCAGGAGGGAAAGAGCAGCGTGTCCTCGGTGCCGAGGAACGTCGTGAGCTTGCTTTCCAGCTCGCGGTGGATGTCCTGCGTGCCGCAGATGAAGCGCACCGAGGACATCCCGTACCCCCGGACGTCGAGGCCGGCGTGAGCCGCCGCTACCACCTCGGGGTGACTCGACAGGCCGAGGTAGTTGTTGGCGCACATGTTGATCACCCTCTTGGGCGGTTTGCCGGTGGGGAACTCGACCTCGATCTCGGCGCCCTGAGGCGAGTGAATGAAGCGCTCCTGCTTGAACAGGCCCTGGCTGCGCAGGGTCTCGAGCTCGCCCTTGTACCACTCGCGGGCCTTGCTGGCGTACGCCATGGCGTCCTCCTCACACTACGTTCGTGAACTTCCTAACCAGGTCGGCGATGCTGTTCACCGTGTCGAACGCCTGGGGCGTGGCCTGGGCGTCCGGGATTTGGATGGAGTACTTGCGCTCCAGGAAACGCTTCAGCGAGACCATCGAGAAAGAATCGACGATCCCGCCGGTGATCAGTGGCGTGTCCTCGCGGACCTCGCGGTCGTCACCGTCCTCCAGGTACTCCTTGACGACGTAGTCACGGACCGCTTTCTTCAGTTCGTCCATGTGCTCCCTCCACTCCGGGCGGCAGTTCGCCCCCGGGTCTCGTTCAGCGATGCAGTNNCTGTCAACTGTTTCTCCTCACTCGTCCATCAGCGTCGAGGTGTCGCCCACGGGCTCGCCCCACTCCTTTGCGCGGAGCACCCGGCGCACGATCTTGCCGCTCCGGGTCTTGGGGAGCGAGGCGACGAACTCGATCTCCTGGGGCATCGCGAGCGGNNTTGGCGACCGCGGCGGACTCCGCCACCGCCGGGTGCTCGAGGAGCGCCGACTCGATCTCGAACGGGCCGACCAGGTGGCCGCCCGTGTTGATCACGTCGTCGTCCCGGCCGACGAACCAGAAGTAGCCGTCGGTGTCGATGCTCGCCCTGTCGCCGCACAGGTACCACCCGTTTCGGAACTTGTTGGCGTAGCCGATCGGGTTGTTCCAATAGCTGCGGATCATCGAGGGCCAGCCGGGGCGCAGCGCGATCAGGCCGACGCTGCCGGGCGTCGTGACGGGCTCGAACGTCCTCGGATCGAGCACCGTCCCTGTGATTCCCGGGAACGGCTTGCCCATCGAGCCGGGCTTGATCGCCATTCCGGGGAGGTTGCTGACTACGATGCAGCCGGTCTCGGTCTGCCAGAAGGTGTCGTGGAAGGGAAGGCCGAACGCCTCCTTGGACCAGATCACGGCTTCGGCATTGAGCGGTTCGCCGACGCTCGCAAGGTGGCGCAGCGAGGAGAGATCGTGGCGCCTCGCTACTTCGGTTCCATCCCGCATCAGGAGGCGGATTGCGGTAGGCGCCGAGTACCACACGGTGACGCGGTGCTTGGCGATGAACGAGTACCAGCGCTCGGTGTTGAAGCCGGAGTCGAGCACAACCTGCGTGATGCCGTTCGACCACGGCCCGATGATGCCGTAGGAGGTTCCCGTCACCCAACCGGGGTCCGCGTTGCACCAGTAGATGTCGTCCGGCTGAAGGTCGAGCACCCATTTGGCGGTGAGGTACTGGGAGACCAGAGAGTAGTGGACGTGCTGCGCACCCTTCGGCTGGCCGGTCGTGCCCGAGGTATAGTGCAGCACCGACGGGGTCTCGCCGGTCGAAGGGTAGACCTCGAAGTGGTCGATCCGAGGCAGGGAGTCGAGGGCCATCGCGGTCTCGCCCGGCTGCAACGGCGTGTCCCCGGCGTCCACAACGACGACGTGTTTGAGCGCCGGGAGCCGATCCCGGATCTTGCGCACCTTGTGGACGTGCTTTCTCTGGGTGATGATTGCGGTCGTTCCGGCGTTCTCGAGGCGGGTCCACAGCGAGTCCTCGCCGAACGCGGAGAACAGCGGCTGAGCGATGGCACCCATCTTCAGGATCCCGAGGAAGCCGATGTAGAGTTCGGGGATGCGATCCATGAACAGGCACACGCGCTCGCCGGGCACCACACCGAGACTCTGGAGGAAGCGAGCGATGGTGTTGGAAAGGACACGGAGATCATCGAACGTGTAGACGCGGCCGACGCCGGCGAAGTCCTCCCAAATGAGGGCGGGGACGTGTGCCCGCCCGAGCTCGCAGATGCGGTCGCTGCAGTGCCAGCCGATGTTGATGCGTCCATCCCGGCTGACACCGAGCTCGTTTTCGGAGAGCGCCCAGTCGAAGTCGGTCACTCGCTCCTCGTAAGTAAAGTGGGTCACCACCGTGCTCATCCTCGTTGCCTCCCTCTGCCCGACTCCCGTCGGGACTCCAGGACCACGGTCGCGGACGCCAGCTCGGCGGTGTGGGCCAGCGTAACGAAAACCTCGTCGACCGCGAGTCTGTCCGCGAGCTCCCGTGTGGAGCCGTGCAGGACGATGTGCGGCCGTCCGCTCTCTTCGCGGAGCACTTCGGTTTCGCGCCATCTCATCCCGGCGTGTCCGTCCGCACCCAGTGCCTTGAACAGGGCCTCCTTGGCCGCGAAGCGCGCGGCGTAGTGCAGTGCGGGGTAGCGCATCCCCTCGCAGTAGACGATCTCGGCGGGTGTGAAGATTGCATCGCGGAAACCGGCGCCGTCGCCAAGCTCGGCCTCCATCCGCACCACCTCCAGCACGTCGGTCCCGAGGCCGACGATCACGGATGCCCCCTCGCCGGGACGAGTCGGGGGTCTACACTCTGTTGAGACAAGTTCGCTATCATCGAGAGTTCACCGAAGCGGTCCTAACGATACGACCGGCCTTTCCCGCATGTCAAGATCTTGTGAGATCATTCGGTTCTGCCAGGTTCCGGGACTCTCGACCTGGACGCGAAGAGGCCGTGACCGGTGCGAGAGACGGGGGCTGATCGAAGGATAGCACCGTCATCGGACTCCACTCCCTCGATCTTGGGTTTGGGTCTCGGTCCGGACTGTCGTACCCTGGGCTGACGGAAGGCAAGGGGGATCCGATGCGCCAATTGTCCGGCTCGACGCGGCGCGGCGCAGGTTTCGACACCAACCTGGCGCACTGGCGGGGCGTTCTCGACGGACTGCATGCGGAAGAGGCGAGCCTCCGCGCCGGCGGCGGTGAGAAGGCGGCCGCGCGGCAGACGTCGCAGGGCAAGATGCTGGTGCGGGAGCGCCTGCGGGCGCTGCTCGACCCCGGCACGCCGTTCCTCGAGCTCGGGGTGTGGGCGGGGTGGGGGATGTACGAGGCGTGGGGTGGCGCCCCGTCGGCTGGGTGCGTGATGGGCATCGGCATCGTCTGCGGCCGCCGCTGCGTCGTCGTGGCCAACGACGCCACGGTCAAGGCCGGGGCGTGGTTCCCGATCACCTGCAAGAAAATCCTGCGGGCGCAGGAGATCGCGCTCGAGAACCGGCTCCCGGTGGTCTACCTGGTCGACTCCGCCGGCGTGTTCCTCCCTCTCCAGGAGGAGATCTTCCCTGACAAGGAGCACTTTGGGCGCGTGTTCTACAACAACGCCCGCCTATCGGCTGCGGGGATCTACCAAATTGCGGCGATCATGGGTCCGTGCGTGGCGGGCGGCGCCTACCTGCCGATCATGTCCGACGAGGCTCTGATCGTGGAGGGGACCGGCTCGATCTTCCTCGCCGGCCCGGCGCTGGTCCGCGCGGCGATCGGTGAGCAGATCGACGCCGAGCAGCTGGGCGGCGCGGAAGTGATGGCCGATGTGGCAATGGTGGTGGATGACCGCTTCCCGGACGACGGGTCGTGCCTCGCAGCAGTACGCAACCGCGTGGGGCAACTCGCCATCCCGCGCCTGGTACCGTTCGACCGCATCGAGCCGGCCGAACCGGCGGTCGACCTGACCCAGATCATGGGCGTGATGCCCACCGACCGCACGCGGCCGTACGACACCTATGCGTTGCTGGCGCACCTTCTCGACCGCTCCGAGTTCGACGAGTATAAGGCGACCTCAGGCCGCACGCTGGTGTGCGGCACGGGCCGGATTGACGGCTGGGCGTTGGGGATGGTCGCAAACCAGCGTGCGGTGGTGGTGCGCAAACGCGGGCTCGATCCAAAGGAGCGCGAGATGCAGATTGGCGGCGTGATTTACGCCGACGCCGCCGACAAGGGCGCACGCTTCGTCGAGCTCTGCAACCAGAAGGGGATCCCGCTGCTCTTCCTCCAGGACGTCACGGGATTCATGGTCGGCTCGCGGGCCGAGCGCGAGGGGATCATCAAGGACGGCGCCAAGATGGTCAACGTTGTGGCCAACAGCGCAGTGCCCAAGATCACCGTCGTCATCGGCAATTCGTACGGCGCCGGGAACTACGCGATGGCCGGGAAGGCATACGGCCCGCGCTTCATCTTTGCGTGGCCGTCGGCGTGCATCGCGGTCATGGGCGGCGAGCAGGCGGCTCAGACTCTGCTGCAGCTCCAGGTCGGTAAGCGCGCCGTGAGCGAGGAGGAGAAGCAGGCCCTGCTCGACGAGATCCGCGCGTGCTACGAGGCGACCGAGGACCCCCGCTACGCTGCTGCGCGCCTCTGGGTGGACGGGATCCTCGACCCCCGTTGCACCCGAGAGGCCGTCTCAGGGTGCATCGAAGCGTGCGCCCATCAGGGGGAGCTCCCTCCGTTCCGATGGGGCGTCCTGCAAACCTGAGAAACCAGTCGACAGTTGACCGTCGACAGTTGACGGTCACAAGCCAACGGCGCACAGCGACTCTGGGCATGGGGGATCTCTGGGTTGGGAGGGCGGACTGTTGACTGTCAACTGTGAACTGTCGACTGTCTCACCGGAGGCGTAGCTTTACGTCTCCGACGCCCGCGTTGGCCCGGATCGTGGACTTGCCCGGGCCGTGAGCCGAGAGCGTGTGGCCGATGAACCCTGAACCCTCGTCGCGGCTGGACGGCGTGCGCAGGCTGACGTCGCCTACCCCGCACGCCGCATGCACGTCCCCGAAAGACTGGTATTGCCCCTCGACCCGGACGTCCCCGACACCGACCTCGACCCTCACGTTGCCGGTGAGGTCGAGCACCGTGATGTCCCCCACCCCGAGTTTGACCGACACGCCAGACGCGGACGGCACGCGCACAGTCCAATCCTCGACCCAGTGCGCGCCGTCACGCTGCTCCGGAGTGAGGGAGAGCGTCAGCTCGGAGCCGGACACGCGAGCCTGGAGGTCGGTGCTTTCGACTTCGCGCTTAGCCTGCCGGTCGCTGAAGAAGAACCCGTCCTTGGACCTGATTTCGACCCGCACGGTGATCTGATTGCCGGTATCGCCCTGGATCTGAATGTCGCCGATTCCCGCCTTGATGGTGACCTCGGCCAGCCCCTCCGCGGGGCGAGAGAGGTTGAGCGTTTTCAGGGCCTCGCCGGTAGTGATCGTCGCAGCGAGCCACATTGCCAGAGCGAGTGCGATGCGGCGCATCGGCGTGTTCCTCCAACCCCTTAAACGTGCTTCGCCGAGCGGGGGTTCTCGCCCGGGGCCGGGTTTCAGCCGGGGACGAACGGGTTGTTCGCCTTTTCGGTGCCGATCGTGGTCTCCGGTCCGTGGCCCGGGACAACGCGCGTGGCATCGGGAAGGCGGTAGAGCACCTCGCGGATCGAGCGTTCGAGCTGCTCGAACGAACCGCCCCACAGATCCGTGCGCCCCACGGAGCCGGCGAACAACACGTCGCCCACCACGGCCAAAGGTACCAGCGGATCCTCGCGGATGAGGACGACATGGCCGGGCGAGTGGCCGGGGCAGTGGCGCACGAGCAGGCTCTCTTCCCCGATCGGGAGCGTCTCGCCGTCGTGCAGGAGCTGCTCCGCGGGGACCACCTCCGGGGCCGGGAACCCGAATGCGCTCGCTTGGCCCGGCAAATTCTCGTAGAGGGGAAGCTCGTCCGCATGCATCATGAGCGGGGCTGCAGGGAACGCTCTCTTGAGCGCGGCGACCCCCCATGCGTGGTCCAAGTGAGCATGGGTGAGCACGAGGGCAACGGGCCGAAGCTTCTCGTGGCGCACCGCCTCGATCACCGCATCGGGCTCGAACCCGGGGTCGACCACGGCCGCGAAACCCGTGGATTCGCATGCGAGAAGCACGCACCGTGCCGCGAACGGCCCCAACTCCAGCGAGACGACCCTCACGCCCCTCCCGAGCAGAGCTCGGCAACCAGGCCCTGCAGGAGGGTCTGCAGCCGCGCGCGAGCAGCCTCGCCGGCCTCCAGGACCTCCGTGTGGGTGAGAGGGCGCCCCGCGATCCCTGCGGCCATATTGGTGGCGAGCGAGAGCACGAGAACGCGCATGCCGAGGTGGCGGGCAGCAATCACCTCCTGCACGGTGGACATGCCGACGACGGTGCCTCCCATTCTGCGGTACGCCTCGACCTCTGCCGGCGTCTCGTAATTTGCTCCCAAGGTGGCGACGTACACCCCTTCCGTCACGGCGAACCCGGCTTCGCGCGCGCACCGCACCGCCACGGCCCGCAGATTTGGGTCGTAGGCATCGGTGAGGTCGGGGAAAGTCGGCGGGCGCCATCGAATCCACTCGCCCATCAGCGGGCTCGTGCCCTGGAAGTTGAGATGGTCCCGAACCACGACCAGGCTGCCGGGCAGTGCAGCGCGGTCCATCGAACCGCTGGCGTTGGTCGCGACGTACACCGGAGAACCGAGGAGGCCGGCCAGCCGGGGAATCGCGGCCACCTGGGCGGCGCTGTAGCCCTGGTACAGGTGAAAGCGGCCGTTGAAAACCAGGAGCTCCGCGTCGCCCCGCCGCCACACGGTCACAGTGGGGGTGTGGCCCGGCAGCTCGAAAACCGGGAACGGAAAGACCTCGGCGTACGGGGTTTCCGGGCCCTTCTCCCAGCCCGGCGCCGCGAGCGAGATCCCAGAGCCCGCGACGAAGGCCCCGACGAGCTTTCCGGTCGCGAGACGATCCGCGAAGGCGTGGGCGGCCTCTTCGAGCAGGCGAGGCGTGAAGATCTCCATGATGGGCAAGGATACCCCAAGCGGGACCTTGGGAAACGACAGGGCTCGAGATGCTTGGGAACCTAGTTCACGCGTGCGGTTCACTCCCTGCCGGAGTACCTCTCGCCGGCCTCAATCCGGACGGCCAGAACATTGCCAGGCGGTGGCAGGGGGCAGGTCGCGAACGGCGTGAAGGCGCACGGCGGGTTGGTCGCCTCGTTGAAGTCCAGCACGACGGTGCTCGAGCCTTTGGCAGGCGCCGGCGCGTCGAGGAACCGGCCGGCACCGTAGGTTTCGTGACCGGCGGTCGCATCGCGGAACACGAAGAAGAACGTCGGGTCTTCGGGCGACGTTACAAACGGCTCGAGCGCCAGCGCTCTGCCCGCGAGCGAGAACCGAAGGAGGCCCGGCACGAGCATCGTCTGAGCCGGGCCCTGGGCAGTGGCCACGCCGACCCGGCGCGGCGCGGAGTAGGGCTCGAACGTTCCCTGCACGCGGTAAGAGGCATCGATCGGGAAGCTCTCGATCCCCTTGAAGCGCAGGCGGCCGGGGTTGTTGGCGTCCTTGACGCGGATCGCGAGCTTGCCGCCGCGGTCGATGACATAGAGGCTCACGGAGCCGACGTGGAGGGTGTCGGGATCTCCCCCGGCATGGTTGCTGCGCAGGGGCCGCTCGCCGGCCGGCTTCCCGTTGAGGGTGACGCCGGAACCGGGCAGTGACCGTGCGAAGACGGTGCCGTCGGCGCGTAGTTCGATCGTGCCGGCGACCTCGGGCGTGCTTGCACCGGGCAAAACGATCTCGTTCGCGGCGCCGGCGCCGAAACGACTCTCGCCCAGCTTGAGCCAGAACAGGCCGGTAACGGAGAGCCACCCGTCGTCCGCCTTCAGGGCGGCCAGTCGTCTGGCGCGCCATGCCTCAATCCGGGCGGTGTAGTCGGGGTCCACCAGCGGCCTGCGGGCACACGAAAGAGCCAGGGCGGTCGTCGCGGTCAGAACCACCGCAACCGAGGCATACATCGGTCGGCGCCGGGTCATGGACATCTTGTACCATGCCGACCCGGCGCTGGGAATTCCTGGCGGCGGCACCGCGCTTCGCATGGCGTCGTCGAGTGCGGAAACGCCTTGGTGGAGTATCCTCGACACCATCGGACCACACGCTGCAGCACGATGAAAGGGGATCAGGACATGAATCGGGCTCTCGTCGGTGGGATCGTCACGCTTCTCTTCGCACTCCCGGTTGCGGCGGACGACGCCGCCCAGAAGCCGTGGGCCGGGTCGCTCGGCCTGTCGCTCCTGGCAACCACGGGAAACTCCGACACGCAGTCGCTCGGGTTTGAGTTCGGTCTGAAACGAATACCGGACCCCTGGGGGCTCGAGGTCGCGGCAAAGTACCTCCGCGCGACGAAGGACGGCGTCACGGACGCCGAGCGCTACCTTGCGGGCGTGC
This sequence comes from Acidobacteriota bacterium, assembly GCA_003158745.1. Lineage (GTDB taxonomy): Bacteria > Acidobacteriota > Thermoanaerobaculia > Thermoanaerobaculales > Thermoanaerobaculaceae > RBG-13-68-16. The sequence goes on along the minus strand of PMLC01000067.1, from coordinate 43,427 downwards.
GCGGCACGAGGTCCCTGAACGACCGCTGGTCGGTGTTCGTCGGGGCGAGCGGCGAGCGCGATACCTTCGCGGGCTTCGACCTGCGCGGGATCCTCGAAGGGGGCGCAACGTACAAGTTCCTCACCGGCCCCGTGCACGCGCTGGCTTTCGACGGCGGCCTCACGTGGACCAAGTTAAACCCGGTCTCCGGCAGCAACCGCTCGTTCGTGGGCGGAATCCTGGGCGCGGCCTACCAGTGGACGCTCTCCAAGACATCGGCGTTCACCCAGAAGTTGCGGTGGTATCCGGACTTTGACGAGACCAGCGATTGGCGCGCGACCTCGGAGACCGCCCTGAAAGCCTCGCTCACCGACACGCTTGCGCTCAAGGCGGCGTACGAGGTGCGCTACAGCAACCAACCTGTCCCGGGGTTCCACAAGACCGACACGGCCTCGACTGTCTCCCTCGTCGCCTCGTTCTGAGGCTCCTGGCGCCGCCGAAGCGTGGAGAGGACGGGGCCTGCGGGGCCGCTACTGGAGTCGAGCTCATCAGCGCCGGATTAGGGCTTTTACGATCGGGTAGTCGGCATCCCGCAGCGAGCCGGCACGGATGCATCGCACCGCGCCGCCCGGCGCCGCGATGACCTGCAGTGGGATCGAGTCGGTCGGAGCGCCGGGGAAGCCCGCGAGCCACCGGGCGAGACCCTCTGACGAGGCAAGACGTAGCGAGGTGCCGGGCGCGACGTCGGGGTTCTCGCTCAGGAAACGCGTGAGGTCCCTCTCCCGTTCGTCGACCGAGAGGAACCAGAGATCCACGACCTCGCCGTCCCTCGCGAGTTGCTTCTGCCAGGACAGCAGCAGCGGCATCTCGCGCCTGCAGGGTCCGCACCAAGTCGCCCACAGGTTGACCCAAACCCAGCGGTCGGTGGGCAGGGAGGGCACCGTTTCGCCGGGGCGCGCCGGTCTCACCGTGGGCAGGGCAAATCTCGGCGCATTAGCGTCGGTGTAAAAGGCATCGCACCATCGATGCGGGCCGGGCGCCTGGCCGCTCGCCGCGACGCTCTCAGTTCGGGAGAGCCGAGGCTTCTCCCCGCCGCCGCACGCGACCGCGAGCGCAGCCAACGCCGCGACGGCAAGGAGGCCTCGCTTCACAGCCGGCAGTCGATCCAGGCGATGAACGCCGATCGGTTCAGGTGGGCCGTCGTGCACGCCTCGTTGGGGCGCGAGCGGTGCCACTGGCAGAAGTCCTTGTCGAGCTGGGCGAACTCGGCCCCGAGCCACAGCAGCCCGACCTCCTGGTCGAGATCGGGGTCGGAGAACCTCGAACGAATGTGGTCGAGCACCGCCTGAGCGCGCTTGCGCGAGAGCTCGCGGTTGTAGGCGAGCGCGCCTTCGGGAGAGGCGCGCGACACAACGAGGAAGTACGACGCACCCCGCTGGGCGGCGAACGTCCTGTCGAGGAGCGCCAGCGCCTCTCCGTCGAGGTCGGCGCTGTCCTGGTCGAACTGGATGATCGCCGCGCGGTCCGAGAGCGGGACGAACAGGGCGTTGAAGTCCTCGCCCGACATCGCCGCGACGCTACGCGCCTGCATCGGCTGGCAGCCGCGCTGCGAGCCGCCCTTGATGAGCCCGCACGAGGTCAGGACGCGGCGCAGGATCTGCTTCAGAGCGCCGGTGCAGTACCCCTCGTCCGCTGCGCTCGCGACCGCAGCGCCGGGCCCCTTGCCTGCCGATTGGATCTCGGCGAGTCGGGAGGACGCGGAGTGAACCCAGAACGCTACCGTCCCCGAGAGCAGCGCCAGCACCACGAGAAAGAGCACGAGGTGAGTCCGGTTTGTCGTCATTCCCTCACCTCACCGTCGTCCGGCAGGTTGTGGCGCCGAAAGCAGGCGTGCGAGGACGAACTCGAGGCCGAGATCCGTGTCCTCCTCGCACACCTTCTGTCCTCGCACGAATAGTTGCGGGGTCTGGACCGGCAGCGAGTTTGCCACCGCCCACCGCAGCGAGCGGTTGAGCCTGGCCTTTACGGCTGGCCTGCCGAGGCAGTCGCCGAGCTCGGGGAATTGCTGCCGGATCCGGGTGTAGAGCCGATTCGTGTCGCTGCCGAGATCCCGCAACTCGGCCTGGTTCGCGAACGCCCACTCGAGGACCTCGTGCGCCCTGACGCCGCCGCACAGCACGGCTTCGCTGACCGCGCACGCCCCCGGGTGGAGCGACTCGTTGACCATCCAGTTGCACTCCTTGTCGAGCGGGAAAAGGACCAGCTCTCGCTCGAGCCGCTCGGAAAGCCCGCTGGACGCCAGCCGCTGGGAGAACCCCTTGCATGCCGGGCACAACGGGTCGAGCACCTCGACGGCCGGCACCCCGCCGGCGGGCGACGTGAGCTTGACGCGCACGTTGTACCGGTCCTCGGGGTGGAGCAATTCGCCGCACCGGGCGAAGGTGTCCGCGTACGCCGGCTTGAGCGCCACGTAGAGCAACACGGGCACTGCGACGAAGACGACGCCCTCGAGGAAGGCGATTGCGTGCCTGCCCAGCCTGGTGGGTGATGTTATAGGTCCGCGAGTTGCGTTCCGGTGCGCCAGGATCGCGCACAGGAAGGCCCCGATCGAGGCGACGTAGATGCCGACGCACAGCTTGCACACCGACCCCACGCGCAGCACCGCGATCAGGAAGTAGGCAATCGAGGTCAGGACGGGAAGCAGGGTGGCCGCGATCAGGAATCCGGTTTCCTGCGGATCCTCGGTCCGGTGTCGGAGGAGGAGGTCGCCCGCCCGAAACAGGATGAACGCAAACACCGCCAGGGCCGCGAGCGAGATCGGGACGCCGCCCCAGGTCCAAGTCCGCAGCACGGCGGAGTATGGGCTCATCAGCACCGCATGGCACCCTGACACGCCGGTGGTGTCCGCCGCGCCGAGGCCGGGTACGAACGAGCACGTCACCGAATGGACTTGCCTGTCGAGGAAGGCGATAAAGTCCGCGGTCGAGACTGCGGAAAAAACGACGCCGGCGAGAGCGAAGACGGCCAGCGCGACGACGGCGCCCGGACGCGATTTGTTCACGGTGTGGGCCCTCCGGCGGCCATCAGCGTGAAGGGCGAGGCGCTCTTCACCTTGCCGGATGGTAGCACCGGCACGTTGGCGGTCAAGCGGCGGCGACGCGCCCGCATCGCTCGGGCTGAAACGCCGTGACCGATTGATGCGACGGGGTTTGCGCCTCGGCCGAGCCGACTGCCACATGTTAGAATGCGCCGCTTTGGCGCGCCGGCAAGCGGCACGCGGAGGTGCCGTGGAACCGTTGGAGACTTTGCGAGCGCACCGCCGGGGCAAGCTCGACGAGCTTCGGCGCCGAGGGCTGGACCCGTACCCCCCACGCTTCCCCGTGGACGGAAGGGTCAGCGAAGTCGTTGCGCGCTATGCCGATCTCGATGCGGCGGCCCTCGAGATTCGCGCAGCACGGACTCGGGTCGGCGGCCGCGTCACGGCGATCCGCACCCACGGCAAGGCGGCGTTCCTCGACCTCTCCGACGGCGACGGCCGCATCCAGGTGTACGTGAAGCGAGACGTGGTCGGGGCCGAGGCGTTCGGGCTCCTCGAGACGCTCGACCTCGGCGATTTCTGGGGGACCGAGGGCGTGCTGTTCCGGACCAGGACAGGCGAGCTCACCGTGCGGTCCGAGAGCCTGACCGTGCTCTCCAAGGGCTTGCAGCCCTGGCCGGAGAAGTGGCACGGCCTCACCGATCGCGAGTTGCGTGCGCGTCAGCGGTACCTCGATCTCGCAACGAACCCGGATTCGCGCAAGGTGTTCCAGGCTCGGGCCGCAATCGTGCGAGCGATTCGCTCTTTTCTCGACGGGCGAGACTTCACCGAGGTCGAAACCCCGATGATGCAGCCGATTCCCGGCGGCGCCAGCGCCCGGCCGTTCGTCACGCACCACAACACGCTCGACATGGACCTCTACCTGCGAATCGCCCCCGAACTGTATCTGAAACGGCTGGTTGTGGGCGGGTTCGAGCGCGTCTACGAGATCAACCGCAACTTCCGGAACGAGGGAATCTCCACCCAGCACAACCCCGAGTTCACCATGCTGGAGTTCTACTGGGCCTACGCCAGCTACGAAGACCTGATGGCCCTCACCGAGGAGATGCTTTGCGGCATCGCGGAGACCGTGGCGGGCGGTACCGTGTTGCCTTGGGGAGAGCGTACGATCTCGCTCGCACGGCCGTGGGCGAGGGTGTCGATGCGCGATGCGGTACTGGCCCACTCCAGCCTCGGTCCGGAGGACCTCGGCGAGCGGTCGCGCCTCGAGGCGGCCGCCCGTCGGTACGAGATCGCGGACGTGCACCGGCTGTCGTCGGGCAAGCTGTTGGCGGAGCTATTCGAGGCGACGGCGGAGGCCTCTCTTCAGGATCCGACGTTCGTGACCGATTTTCCCGCCGACATCTCGCCGCTCGCGAAGCGCAAGCCCGGCGAGCCAGACCTGACCGAGCGTTTCGAGCTGTACGTCGCCGGCATGGAGCTCGCCAACGCCTTCACGGAGCTTAACGACCCTGACGACCAGCGCCGGCGGTTCGAGGAGCAAGCGCGTCTCGGCGGCGGGGTGGTGGACGAGGACTACATCATGGCGCTCGAGCACGGCATGCCGCCGACGGCCGGAGAGGGGATCGGAATCGACCGTCTCGTCATGGTGCTCACCGATTCGCACTCCATCCGCGACGTTATCCTGTTCCCTCTGCTGCGCCCCCGCGAGGGATGATGGAACGAGTCGACAGTTCACAGTTGACAGTTCACAGTCCCGGCCGGAGCTCGAGGCTGGGTCGCCATTGGGGGTCCGAACCGAGCGTCTTCACTGTCAACTGTCGACTGTCAACTGTGGACCGGGTGGGTGGGAGGGCGGCTTGAGGAGCGTGCTGGGCTTCGTCGCGGGGCGGTACCTCCTCGGCCTCCGCCGCCGGACGCACGTCGCGGCGGTGAGTGCAATCTCATTTGGGGCCATGGCGCTGGGGGCGGCGGCCCTGGTGGTGACGCTGGCGCTTCTGGAGGGTTTCCAGTCCACGATCCGGGCCCAGCTTGCCGAGGCGGGCACGCACGCAGAGCTGCGGCCGCGCGTGGGTCGCGCCCTGCCCGAGGGCGACTGGCTGGCGAGACTGCGGAAGCGCCATCCGGAGCTCGAGGTGCGGGCGTCGGCCGGCGGCGCGGTGTGGTGCCTCGGTCCGGACGGAGCTGTCCCGGCCGAACTGGAGGCGGTGGACACTCTGTCCCGCATAGAGGTCAATAGGGTCCTGGCGGCGCGGTTGGGTGTTGGTGCCGGTTCGGAGATCACGATCGCGAGCCCGCGACTGGTGCTGACGCCGCTGGGACCGGTGCCGACGCGGCGCCGTGTGGTAGTGGGCATAGTCAATCCCGTGCAGCCCGGGGACGACCGCGCGGTGGTTTTCGCTCCGGTGAGCGTGGGTGCCGCACTGCTCGATCTCGGCGCCCCACGGAGGGTGGTGCTGCGGGCGAAGGACCCGCGCCAGGCCTGGCGGGTGGCATCGGTTGTGCAGGGCGAGGTGCCGGAGGGGGTGGAAGTGGTGTCGTTCGCGGCGTTGAACCGTCCTCTTCTGGCCGCACTTGCGCTCGAACGAGCCATGATCGGGTTCGGCGTCGCGCTCGTGATGGTCGTTGCGGCGCTCAACCTGCTGTGCAACCTGGCACTGCTGGCGGCCGAGAAGCGTGCCGATGTGGCACTGCTCACCGCGCTCGGAATGACCCCTTCACGGGTGCGGCGCCTCTTCCTGCTGCTCGGCCTCGGCGTCGGAGCTCTGGGCGGAGTCCTGGGCACCGCACTCGGCGGCGTCGCCGCGGAGGTCCTGGACCGGACTCATGCGCTGCCCCTCCCACGCGGTGTCTTCATTGTCTCGCACGTCCCGTTCCGCGTCACCCCCGCCTCGGTCGCGATCGTGCTGACCGTCTCGTTGGTCGCAGCTCTCCTCGCGTCGATTGCCCCGGCGCGCGCCGCCTCGAGGAGAGACGTACTGGAAGGGCTGCGGTATGAGTAAGAGATGTGGCATGGCGTATGGGCGAGTCCCACCTCTGGCGGAACGAGCGGGGGGCCCGGGGGGCCTAGAGTTCCGCCAACGGCGGGATGGGATCCCTCGCCCGGATAACGGGCTGCGGTATGAGTGACGAGCTGGTTGTCGCCCATGGTCTGCGAAAAGGGTACGGCGCCGGTGAGCGCCGGGTCGAGGTGCTTTGGGGCCTCGACCTCGCAGTGGCGCACGGTGAGATGCTCGCGGTCGTTGGGCCATCCGGCGTCGGCAAGAGCACTCTGCTGCACCTGCTCGGCCTCCTGGACCGCCCGGACGCCGGTGAGCTGCGTCTGTTCGGGATCGACGTGGCCGCTTTGTCGGTCGATGAGAGAGCGCGCTGGCGCAACCGCCGAATCGGGTTCGTGTTCCAATTTCACGCCTTGCTGCCGGAATTCACTCTCGAGGAGAATGTGGCGATGCCCCTGCTGATCGCGGGGGAGGGCCATTCAACCGCGTTCGCGGCGGCTGCCGAACTCATCGAGGAAGTCGGACTTGGCCCACGCCGGAGCCACTTCCCCGACGAGCTCTCGGGCGGGGAGCAGCAGCGCGGTTCGGTGGCCAGGGCGCTGGTCGCCAAACCGGAGCTCCTGTTGGCCGACGAACCGACCGGCAACCTCGACGCCACGAACGCCGAGCACCTCTTCGGAGTGTTGCGGCAGCTGCATTTGAGCCGACGCCTCACGAGTGTTATCGTGACGCACAACGAGGCCCTGGCCGGTCGCTGTGGACGCACACTGCGACTGACCGGGGCCACTGTCGAGGAGGCATGCTCGAAAACCTGACCGAGAGGGCTAGGCGGACTCTCTTTTTCGCTCGCTACGAGGCGGCCCGGGCGGGAGCCCAGGCTATCGCCTCCGAGCACATCCTCCTCGGCTTGTTGCGCGAGAGCGACGAGGTCGTGGAGCAGCTGCTGGTGCGCTTCCAGCTTTCTGGCGAAGAGTTGCGCCAGGAGCTCGGCGCCGTTTCGAGGGTGGCCGACACGCAGGCGCCCGCCGATCTCCCCCTTGCAGACGACAGCCGCCGCATCCTGCTGCTCGCCACCCACGAGGCGGAGGTCCTGGGCCAGTCCGCCGTGGGCAACGAGCATGTGCTTCTCGCGATGCTGCGCCTTGAGTCGTGCGCGGCGGCGCGGGCCCTCGGCCGCCATGGGATGTCGCTCCTGGCAGCCCGCGAGGAGCTTGGTGAGATCTGGCGCGACCGCGACGTCAAGAAGGGCAAGCGCGAGCTTGCGGCTCTCGGCGAGTTCGCCCGCGACCTCACGGAGTTCGCCACCACCGGGGGTTTCGATCCTCTGGTTGGACGCGAGGAGGAGATCGATCGCATCGTCCAGATCCTCCTGCGCCGGACGAAGAACAATCCGGTTCTGCTGGGCGAGCCGGGCGTTGGGAAGACCGCTATCGTGGAGGGTCTCGCGCAGAGAATCGCGTCGGGGCGCGTACCGGTGCAGCTGGCGGACCGGCGAATTCTCGCGCTCGACCTTCCGCTGGTAGTGGCCGGCACCAAGTACCGCGGACAGTTCGAGGAGCGCCTCAAAGCGATCCTCAAGGAACTTCGCGAGAACCCCGAGATCATCGTCTTCATCGACGAGCTCCACGTGCTGATCGGAGCCGGGTCCGCCGAGGGCTCGCTCGATGCAGCCAACATCCTCAAACCGGCGCTATCTCGTGGAGAGATCACCTGCATCGGCGCAACCACGCTCAAGGAGTACCGGAAGTACATCGAAAAGGACCGCTCCCTCTCCCGCCGCTTCCAGCCGGTGGCCGTGCAGCCTCCCGACGAGGAGGCGACGCTCGTGATCCTCCAGGGCGTGAGGGACCGGTACGAGAAGTTCCACAAGGTCCGTTACACCGACGAAGCGCTGCGGGCAGCTGTCACGCAGTCTGGACGCTACATCACCGACCGGTATTTCCCCGACAAGGCGATCGACGTGCTCGACGAGGGCGGAGCCCGCGTCAAGCTCCGTGGGGCCGCCTCGACCGAGCACCTGCGCCAGAAGCAGAGCGAAGCGAGTCGGGTTGTGCGGGAGATGAAGCGGGCGATCTCGGCCAAGGACTTCGAGGGCGCGGTCAGGCTCCGAGAGCGCGAGCTTTCCCTCCGCTCGGAGATCAAGAAGATCTCGCAGGCTCAACCGATGCAGGAGCCGGTTGCCGAGGTCGGGCGCGCCGAGGTCGAGGAGGTGATCGCGTCGTGGACCGGGATCCCGATCACGACGCTGCGAGAGGACGAGGCAGATCGCCTCGCGCGCATGGAGGAAATCCTTCGCCAGCGCATCGTCGGGCAGCAGGAAGCGATCTCCGCCATCGCTCGGGCGATTCGGCGCTCGCGTCTAGGCGTGACTCGCGGGCTTCGCCCAATCGGTTCGTTCCTCTTCCTCGGGCCCTCTGGGGTAGGGAAGACCGAGGCGGCCCGCCAGCTCGCCCGGTTCCTCTTTCACTCGGAAAAGGCCCTCGTACGTTTCGACATGTCTGAGTACATGGAGAAACACGCCATCTCGAAGTTGATCGGCTCGCCCCCCGGCTACGTTGGCTTCGAGGAAGGGGGGCAGTTGACCGAGCGCGTGCGGCGCCAGCCGTACTCGCTGATCCTGCTCGACGAGATCGAGAAGGCTCACGCCGACATCGCCAACCTCCTGCTCCAGGTCCTCGAGGACGGCATTCTGACCGATGCGTACGGCGATCAGGTCGACTTCAGGAACACGCTCATCATCATGACCTCCAACCTTGGTACGAGGGAGCTTCTGGCGGGGGGTGCCCAGGTCGGGTTCGCCGAGAGCGGCGGCACGCCGTCCCATCCGGAGATCCGCGAGGCAGTGCTTCGCGAGCTGAAGCGCCAGTTTCCGCCTGAGTTTCTCAACCGACTGGACGACGTCGTGGTGTTCCACCCGCTCCAACTGGACGAACTCCACGAGGTGGCGCAGCTGCTCGTCGGGGACGTCGTTGCCCATCTGGCCGGACGCGGGATCACGTTGGAGGTCCCGGCGGCCGCCATCGAGTGGCTGCTCTCTCACGCGGGCGGCGAGGCATCGGCGGGCGCCCGGCCGCTGCGCCGCGCCGTCGTGCGGCACCTGGAGGACGCGGTATCGGACTACCTGATCTCGCACCGGCACTCGAGCTGCGAGGTCCTGCTGGTATCCGTTGAAGGGGAACGCCTGGTTGTGGGGGCGCGGGAGGGTGTGTGCGAAGAGTAGCGGCCGCAGTGCTCGTCGTCCTTGCATGTGCCGTCGGGGTCGCGGGTGGCGATGACTCCAGCCCAGCCGGCGAAACCCCCAAGGTCACGGCGACCCCTACGCCCGCCGAGACACCCAAACCTGCCGTGAAGCAGGATGCCGCACCACTCGCGAAGCCAGACGCGATACCCCAGGCGAATCAACCAGCCCAGGTGCAGCCGGCGAAGAACCGCGACGCCTCGACGCCCGGAGACCCCTCGCACCCCGTGATAGCGGAGATCAAGATTGTGGGCGGTGCAACGATCACCGCAGAAACCGTCGAGTACTACCTCAACGTGTCGGAAGGCGATCCCTACGACCCGTCCGCAATAGCCAGGAGCTTCGGTCGTTTCTGGGACTCTGGTCTGGTCGAGGACCTCAAGATCGAATCCGAGGAGATCGCGCCCGGGAAGGTGCGCCTCATCGTCACGGTGCGCGAGCGCCCTAAGGTGACCGAGTTTCTTTTCGAAGGCAACAAGAAGCTATCCACCTCGACGATCAAGGAGAAGCTCGATACAGCGAACGTGACGATCAAGCGGAACGTGCCGCTGAGGGCCTCCGAGCTCCAGCGCCTCAAGCAGGCCATGCTAGACGTCTACGCCAAGGAAGGGTACCCGAGTGTGCTCGTGGACCCGGTGGTCACCGAGACCGGCCCGAACCAGCGAAAGGTGACGTTCAAGATCGACGAAGGCGCCAAGATCAAGATCGGCACTATCCGCTTCGAGGGGAACAAGGTCTTCTCGGATAGGAGGCTGCGAGGGGCGCTCAAGAAGACGAAGCAGAAGTCACTGATCTGGATGTTCAGCAAAAAGACGATCTGGAGCAAAGAGACGTGGGGCGAAGACTCGGAGAACCTCAAGAAGTTCTACATGAACCATGGGTATAAGGACATCGTGGTCGGGGAGCCCAAGATCGAGCTGATCGCCCGCAACCCGCAAGGGAGAACCCAGAAGGAGAAGAAGTTCCGGATGGTCGTGGTGATCCCCGTCCAGGAAGGCAAGCAGTTCAAGATGGGCGATCTGTCGATCAAGGGCAACACGGTGTTCCTGTCGGACGGGCTCCGAAAACTGTACGAGGTCAAACCCGGCAAGATCTACAACTACTCCAAGGTCGAGGAGGGCAACGAGGCCGTCCGCAATCTCTATCAAGCGCGCGGCTACATCTACTCCTATACCAATCAGGTCCTGGTCGAGCGTAAGGACAAACCCGACACGGTGGACGTCGTGGTGAGCGTCTTCGAGGGTGACCGTTTTCGACTGGGTCGGATCGAGTTCGCGGGCAACAAAAAGACCCAGGAAAAAGTGATGCGGCGGGAGATCCGCCTCTTCGAGGGCGACTGGATGAACATGGGCGGGTTCAAGAAGTCCATGTTCAAGGTCAACCAGCTCGGCTACTTCAAGCTCAAGGAAGACCCCGTCGAGTTCAAGTTCGACGACAAAAACCACACGGTCAACGTCACGATCAAGGGTGAGGAGACCGGCCGGACCGACGTTCAATTCGGCGCCGGCTACTCGGAGCTCGAAGGCTTCTTCGGGCAGGCCAGTTTCAACACCCGGAACTTCCTCGGGCGAGGCGAGACGTTCGGCATCGGCTTGCAGGCGGGCGCGACCGGCAAGAGCTATACGCTCTCGTTTTCGGAGCCCTACTTCCTCGACAAGCGGATGATGATTGGGGCCTCGATTTACAACCAGACGTTGGACTACTCCGCCATCACGTCGCTGCTAAGCGACTACCAGCGGAGCGGCAAGGGCGGGTCACTGGTTTGGGGGCTCGGAGTCTCAGACTTCGGGAACTTCTCGATCACCTACAGCTACGAGGATGTCTACGCGAAGTACAGCACCAACCGCACCCTGTCACCCGACAGCAACCTCGACTATCCGCATCGTCAGCCGATACCGACCCCATACAAGGACATCCCAGGCGAGAGCAAGTTCTACGAGATCTACAGGGGCATCACGTCGGCGCTCACCCCGGCGTACGGTTACGATTCGCGCGACGACCCGTTCGACCCGAGCCAGGGGGTTTCGTACTTCCTCCGGTTGCGGTACGCGGGCGGGGCACTGGGTGGGGACTTCCACTACCTGCGTCCCGAGTGGGGCATGGCGCTGTTCGACCCGCTGTCGAAGCGAACGATCTTCGCGTTTAATTTCGAGGGTGGCATAATCAGGCCGTTTGGCGGGTTCACGATTCCGTTCTACGACCGCTACCGCCTTGGAGGCGAGCGTTCGCTGCGCGGCTTCGAGTGGTACTCGGTTCTGCCGCGCACCAAGACCGGCGCGTATTTCGTGGACGCGAATGGCGTGCAACTCGGCGGCGACCGGTACTTGCAGGCCAATATCGAATACCAGATCAAGCTCGGCGGTCCGCTCAAGCTGATCTTCTTCTCGGACATCGGAAACACGTGGTACGAGACACAAGGGTGGGACCTGGGCCTCATGCGGTACTCGTACGGGGCGGAACTGCGGGTCTTCCTTCCCATCTTCCAGGCTCCGTTGCGTTTCATCTACGGCATCAACCCGCACCCGTTCTCGGACGAGAAGAAGGGGAACTTCCTGTTCTCGATCGGCAGTACGTTCTGAGGCAGTGCAGAGTTGAGAGTGAAGAGTTAAGAGTTAGAGGATCTCCGCGAGGGAAGTGAGGGGGGTCGGGCATTGCGCGGCCCTTCGCACGTTTAGTCCCCGTGGCCCGGCTGCGAGTCTTGGGTCTCTCCGACTCTTCATACGTAGTTGCGTTCATATGTATCCTTATGGTATGTTTCCCCCGGTGTTTGAAGAAAGGGGGAAAGCATGCGAAAGCCGACGGCGTTGTCGGGGGACGCGATCGAGCGGGTCGGGGCACTGCTGGGCCGGACGAGGACGAAGGCGGATTTTCGCCGGGTGCAATGCGTGTGGCTGCGGGCCAGCTTGGGGCTCTCCAGCCAGGAGATTGCCGTCGCGGTCGGGTGGTCGCCCAACACGGTTCGCGCCTGGCACTCGCGGTACCTGCGGCACGGCGAAGAGATCCTGGTGGGCGCCGGCCGGGGAGGACGGCGACATAGCTACCTGCGGCCCGACGAAGAAGAAGCATTCTTAGAGGGTTTTCTTGAGCAGGCCGAACGAGGCGGGATCCTGGTCGTCGGTGAGATCAAGACTGCCTACGAGCAGCGGGTCGGTCACACGGTGCCCAAGTCCACGGTGTATCGCATGCTGGCGCGGCACGGCTGGCGCAAGATCGCACCCCGTCCTCGACATCCCAAGGGAGATCCCAGCGCTCAGGAGGCGTTCAAAAGAAACTCCCCGAGGTCATCGCGCACGAAATAGACCGTCAAGCCAGAATCGGCCGATCCGTTCGACTGATGTTCGAGGACGAAGCCCGTTTCGGTCGGATCAACGACCCACGACGCTGCTGGGCGCCCGCTGGCACACAGCCCACGATGTCGTCGTCCCCGAAAACATGCGCCTTGCCGCACTCCCGCCGTATAGCCCTGAGCTCAACCCCACCGAACACGTCTGGGATCTCCTCCGCGAGCAATCCTCCGCCAACCTGGTCTTCGACACGATGGACGCTGTCGAAGGCCAGCTCGTGACCGGCCTCGCCGCCTTGGAAGCCGACCCACCTCGCGTCCAACGCACAACCGGCTTCCCTTGGATCACACAGATACCTTTGAAGGCAATTTAGTATCACTCGGTATCCCATTTGGGGGCGCTGGTAGAATTCCACGATGGAAGACGGACAACAACCGGCATCTGGGGTCGCATTGCCGCCGCATCCGACCCTCGGTCGTTACTACGACAACGATGACGAGAGGCCGCGGTTCGTCCGCCGGCTCTTCGACTCGGCCGCGCGCGACTACGACCGGATCGAGGGACCAATGGCGCTGGGCTGGGGGCGCCGGTACCGGCGCGAGGCGTTGCAGCGAGCGGGGCTGAGCCACGGAATGACGGTGCTCGACGTGGCGATCGGAACGGGACTTGTGGCCCGCGAAGCGGCCGGACTCGCCGGTGAGAGGCAGGTCATCGGCCTCGACCCCAGTCTCGGGATGCTGCTGGAGGCCCGCCGGCAGCTCGGCGTCGCCGGGGTCCTCGGCCTGGGCGAGCAACTCCCGATCCGTGAGGGCGGCTTCGACTTCCTGAGCATGGGGTATGCGCTTCGGCACCTGGGTGACCTGACGTCCGCGTTCAAGGAGTTCTTCCGCGTGCTCAAGCCCGGGGGAACGGTGTGCGTGCTCGAGCTCACGCGGCCAGCGAACAAGGCGGGAGCCGGAATCATCCGTTTCTACCTGAGGCGTGTCGTCCCGACCTTGACGAGGCTCCGCACCCGCAACGCCGAGGCGGAACTCCTAATGCGCTACTTCTGGGACACTATCGAGAACTGCGTGCCCCCCGCCTTGATCCTCGATGCGCTCGACGCCGCCGGCTTCACCGACGTCAACCGGGTGCTGTCGATCGGACTCTTCTCGGAGTACACGGGCCGGAAACCGGGCGAGGGCGGCGGCTCTGCGAGTCCGGGTAACAGCGAGGGCACCGGTAACTTCTTCGTCCGCACGATCGGGCACTCGTAACGCGACCGCACCCGACTAATCGGACAGGCTCCTAGACGACCTTCTGGTAGACGCCGGGCGCGACCGCCGCAGCCTCTCCGCTGTTGGACTGCTTGATGAAACCCGCCAGAGTCAGCGTTTCGGCGCCATCGTCTTCCGGGGGCGAGGAAGGGACGCCGACGCGCTCGCGAACCTCGATGACGGTGATCGATTCCGGCGCGCGGGCCAGGCGCCATCCCGCGGAACCTCCGGTCAGGATCGCGGGGGCCGCCGCGAGACGGGCCAGCAGGTCGTTTCCGGAATGGCCCAGGAGACGTACGATCGCGTCGGTGGAGAGGCTCCCCTGCCGGTCGATCGCGACGAGTACGTTCAGCAGACGCCGGCTCCCTTCGCTTTGCGGCACAGGTAAGGCATGCCCGACGACCCATGACGCTTCGGCCCCCAGCAGAATCGCGAACCAGAGCAGGAAGATCGACAACAGGAAGAAAAGCAGCATTGCGAGCGAGCCGTAGATCACGTTGAGGTCGGAGGCCAGCCCGACGTAGGTCTGAAAGGCAAGGTGGAGGAGCGTGAGCGAGAGGGCACCGACGCCAGCACCAGTAAAGGCGGCGCGCCAGCTCACCTTGGTATGGGGGACCCACCGGTAGAGCGCCGTGAGCACCATCGCGGCGAGCAGCGCGGGGAGGGGCCGAGTGAGCGGCGCCACGAGGGGATACCAGGACCGCGATGAGAGCCAGTAGAGAGCCGAGAACAGTGCCGTGAGCAACAAGGGGCCGGTCACCAGCAGGGTTCCTATCGAAACCAGGCGGACCTCCCAGCGTCGTCGCCTCGGGAATCCCCAGATCGCGTTGATGACCTCCTCTATCTGCCAAAACGCGTTGAATGTCACGAAGACGGAGATCACGATGGCCAGCCAGCCGAGCGCCGCGGTCCGATGGGCGAAGGCGGCGAGGATCGCTTGAACCCGCATCGGCGAGAAGGGAAGCACCATCGCGATTGCGCGTACGACGACGGCGGCGCGCTCGGGCTGCACACGGCCTACCGTGACGAGCGCCACCGTGAGCAGGGGGACGATCGACAGCAGGGTGGTGTAAGCGAGCGCTCCGGCGCGCAGCATGAGCTGGTCCCTGTACTGAGCGCGGACAAGCTCGGTGACGAAGCGGCCGAATGCGACGAGTGGTCTGCTCACAGCGTCACCGTCTCTTCGAGAGAAGGGATGACGCACCGCCACCCGAACCGTGTTGCCAAGCGGTCGGCCAGGGCCTGGCTTGCCGCCGGCTCGCCATGCGTTACGAAGACGATGGACGGCGTGGTTGCGGGCGCCCCTGCCCAGATCGTGAGCTCGTCGGCATCGGCATGGGCCGAGAGGGAGGGGATGCTGCGAACCTGTGCGGCTACCGGGACCATCTGGCCGAAGATCTTGACCTCCGGCTCCCCGTCGAGGATCCGGCGCCCACGAGTGCCCTCGGCCTGGAAGCCCACGAATACGACGGTTGTGCTAGGGTCGGGCAGGCGGTGGCGGAGGTGGTGGAGGACGCGGCCCCCGGTCGCCATTCCGGATGCCGAGATGATGATCACCGGCCCCGAGACCGCGTTCAGCCTCTTGGACTCGTCCACTTGCCCGATGATCTCGAGGGTGGAGGGCGCCAGCGGGTCCACCCCTGAACGCACGAGCTCTCGCATTTCGGCGTCGTGCTCCTGGGCGCACGCTCGATAAGCCGCGGTTGCTTCGCGCCCCATCGGGGAGTCGAGGAATATCGGGAGCGGCGGAATCGCCTCGTCCTCGATGAGCTCACGCAGCAGGTACAACAGCTCCTGTGTGCGATCGATCGCAAACGCCGGCACCAGGATGATGCCCTTTCGGTTCGCGGCGTCGTTGATGACGTCGGCGAGCTGCTCGCGGGGGTCGACGGGGTCGTGGAGGCGGTCGCCGTACGTGCTCTCGACGACGAGGATTGAGGATCCGGGGTACGGCTCCGGGTCCTTGAGGATCGGGACACCGTAACGGCCGACATCACCCGAAAAGTAGATCGTAAGATGGTCCCCACCGGCGACCTTGATTCGGAGCTCCACCGCGGCGGCGCCGAGGATGTGCCCCTGGCGGTGATAGGAGAACTCGATGCCGGGCCGGAGGGTGGTCCGTTGCCCGAAAGGCACGCCTCTGAGAGTGCCGAGGGCCTGTTGTGCGTCGCGCACGGTGAACAGCGGCAACGCGGGCACGTGCCTCGATGAACCGACCTTCGTGGCGAACCGCGCCTCTTCTTCCTGGAGGTGAGCGGCGTCGGGAAGGACGGCCTGGAGCAGCCGGGATGTCGGGGGTGTGACGTAGGTGGGGCCACCGAAACCCTGTCGGACGAGGCGCGGGAGGAAACCGGAGTGGTCGATGTGCGCGTGGGTTAGGATGACGGCGGTGAGGGAGTCTGGCGGTACGGGGAACGGGGCCCAGTTTCGGAGGCGGAGCTCCTTCTTTCCCTGGAAGAGGCCGGCGTCGATCAGGATCCGCGAGCCGTGAGCCTCGAGGAGGTAGCGCGAACCCGTGACCGTTCCCGTCGCGCCGAGGAAGGTGAAAGAAACCATCTGGGCCTTCTACCATACCCGTGCGAGAGGGGTGCGGCAAGCGCTCCGGTCTCATTTTCTTAACCTCGCTTCTCTTGCACCCCTTTTGGTCGGGGCGTAGAATTGGTGTCATCAAGGGATCACTGGGAGGTGCCCATGACCACACCGAAGAAGGCGTCGGGAGTTGACGAGAAGATCGATCAGCTGGAGGGCGCGGTGCACGACGTGCTCGAAGGGGCCAAGGAGTCCATTGCGCGAGCCGAGGGCTCGATGGAGAAAGCCAAAGAAGCGATTGGCGAGGGGTACGGAAAGATCCGGTCGCGTTCATCCGATGCCTACAGCAAGGCCAAGGTATACCTGACTGAAGCCTGGGCCGCCCTGGAGAACGCCCGCGAGAAGACGGGTGAGCTTTACGGCCGGTCGCGCGAGTTGGCCGAGGAGGCCTACGAGAAGGCCAAAGCGAACTTCGAGAAGATCAGCGCCGACGTCAAGAAAGGCTATGCCAAGGTCAAGGCGAAGGTGCAGGAGGTCGACGTCAAGGAGGTTCGTGACGACGTGGTGGACTACATCCGGCGCAACCCCGGCAAGTCGGTCCTGATCGCCCTCGGGATCGGTTTCGCCGTCGGCTACCTCGTGCGCCGTCGGGAGCCATGACGAATGGACAACGAGAAACCCCGTGACGAGGAGCAGGGCCACGACTTCCCGGAGCCGGAGGAGGAGTCGTACGAGCTCCAGAACGATGAGGACGAGGCGGAGGCCCACCGCCGGCGCCTGAACGCCGACCTCCTCCTCGACAAGGTGATTCCCGGCGAGATCGACTGGCGTGACATGGTCCGTCGTCACCCGATGCTCTCCGTCGGCGTGGCAGCCGGCCTCGGTTTCCTGCTCGGTCGGTCCAAAGGCGCCGCGATCGTAGCGGGTGTTTCGGCGGCGGTGACCAGTGGAATCATGCGCCAACTCTCCGACGTTCTCGACGGCGAGGTGTTCGAGTTCTAGTCACCTCGCCCTGGGGGTGACCCATGCCGTGGTGTCCGGAGTGTGGTGCTGAGTACCGCGACGGTTTCACCCGCTGCTCGGAGTGCGGTGTCGGTCTTTTGAATTCGCCGCATCCCTCTGTCCAGACCCCGCCAGAGCCGGGTCCCGCGTGGGTCGAGGTGGCGTCGTACACGACGGTCGAGGAGGCGCATCTCGCCCAGGGGCTCCTGGAGGACCACGGGATCGCCGCCGAGGTTGTGGACAGGCACGTCGTGCTGAACCCCTTCCCACAGGTCGATGAGGCCGAGGTGCTGCTGCTGGTCGGCCCCGAGGACGCAGACCGTGCCGATGCCCTGCTCGCTCAGGCCGATGCCGGGGAGGACACCATCCCTGAGGATGTCGAGGCCGAGCCTGACACCTCGGGGGACGCCGAACAGTGATATTGCCGGCCGCGGTCGGGCGCAATCCGCGTTCGGCGAGCTCGGGCGCGGTCTTCAGCGCCCTCGATCCGGCTCTCGACCGATAGGTCGCGGTCAAGGTGATCGCTCCCCGCGGCAGTGAGATCGCCAGATCAAATGCCGAGCTGCAGGCGCGCTTCCTTCGGGAGGTACGGGTGGCGGCGCGCATCAGCCATCCCGACGTCGTGACCGCATACGACGCCGGGCGGGACGGAAACTCGCTCTACCTCGTGATGGAGCTTGTGACCGGGGAGTCCCTTGGGGGACGGCTCTTGCGGGGTGAGTTCCCGTCGGCGCCGGAGGCGCTCGAAATAGCTGGGCAGGTTGCGGATGCCCTTGGGGCAGCCCACGCACTCGGGGTCGTGCACCGGGACATCAAGCCCGGGAATGTCATGGTCACGAGGTCGGGTTAAGGTCGCCGATTTTGGGGTCGCCAAGGCCGTCGGCGAGAAGGCCGACCTCAACCGCACCGTCACGGTTGTGGGCAACCCGGCCAACATCGTCACAACGTTGATCTATCAGATCCTCCTTGAGGATCCTCTCGCCAACCCCCCGGTCTCGACCGCACTTGGCGAGAAAGTGACCGCCTTCCTGCGCCGGTACTTGGAAAAGGCACCCGAGAGGCGCATTCCCGACGAGGCATCTTTCGCGGCCGGCGCCCGCGCCGTGGTGGCAAGCGTCGCCTTCAGCGACCCGGTCACGACCGCGCAGCACGGCCTCACGATCTCGACGGGACCAATGCCCACGTGGAGGCGCGCCAGGCTCGTCGTGCCGGCAAGGCTCGCGGCGCTCCGCGTCCTGGCAGCAGTGGGTGCCGTGGCGGTTCGGTACGGCGGAGGACGAGCGGTGCCGGATTCGCTCGCCGCTTTGACCCCCCCCCCACCGCTCGCGGCGGCCACGCCGGTCCACAGAGCGGGCGCGCTCGTAAGGCGGCATCGAGACCCATTCCGTCGCCGCAGCCGACGGAGCCTCCCAGCCAAGCCGGGCCGGTCACTGCAAGCGCGCCGGAGCCGCCGGGCACGCTTGCCACAGGGGCGGCCGTGACGGTGCCGCAGGTCGTGGCGATCTTCTACAGCCGGTGTGCTGCCGAGTTCAAGCTCACGCCCGAGAATGCGCTGGTAACGGTCGATGGGGTGCTGATCGGTCGAGCCGACAACTCCGATCATGCTCGCCATGACACAAGGTGCTCTCTCGCGACCGGGCTGGCACTACGTCAAGCTCACCGCTCCAGGGTACCGCACGACGTGGATCGCGGTCGTCGTCGATCTGAAAACCGTCGAGGAAACCACCGACATCGACCCCCGTCTTCCCCAGGGGTGATGTGCAGCCGGAGCTGTCCCGTGGGCCCCGGGTCAGCTCGGCAGGGGCGTTGAGGCACCGGGCGTGTGCCCACGGCCGAGCCGCAACTCGGTGGCGTCGAGTGGCTCTAGGGTTTCTTCTCCGGGTTGATCAAGAAGGGCCTGAGCTTCTCCCGGAGGCTCTTGGCGCGCTCGATGACCTCGTGGTCGGTGGCAGTCAACAGCAACGCATCAACGATTTTGTACGCGCCGACGAGGTCTCCTTCCCGAGCTTTCGCAGCTGCCTGGTTGAACAGGTCCACCTGCCTGTGGCGGTCGAGATCGGCTTTGAGCATCGCGAGGCTGTCCCTGAGCTGATCCTGAATCGTCGGATTCGAGGTGCCCGCGATCGCGCGTTCGATGAGTGCCAGGCCGTCCTCAGCTCTTCCTTCGCGCACGAGGCGAGCCCCTTCATTGGCGTCCCCAAGGGCAAGGATGTCCTCGCACTGGCGGCGTACCTCCGGGTTGGGGTTCGTCTTGACGTAGCGATCCATGATCTCGTCCGCCTTTGGTCGCCGTCCCCTTCGGACGCAGAGGTCGATCATCTCCGCGAGGACACCCGCCTGACCGGGGTTGATGGTGAGACTTCTCTCGAACGTCGCGATGGCGGCATCCGTGTCTTCAATCTGAAACCGGTAGGTTCTCGCCAGGCCGTTGCAAGCCCGTGTCGAGTTTGGGTTCCGGGCCAGCACCGCCTGGAAGAGTTCGCGGGCTCGTGCGAGCCTGGCGCGGAACTGCTCGTCCGGCGGAGTGGGGGTTCCGGTCAGTTCGCCGACGATTCCCTCGGCGGCAATCAGGTCCTCGAGGGTCGGATCCGGCTGCGGCTCCCGGACACGGATCCGGCTCGGTTCCCCGGGTCGTGGGGGTTGCGGCTCGAGCGCCAAATCCGGCGTCGGCCCCCGCGAGAGCTGCTCGAGCAGCAGCGTGGCCTGCCCATTCGAAGGATTGACCTTCAACGCTTCGTCCAGGAACGTTCGGGCATCGGCCAAATCGCAGGCGTTGCACTGCGAGAGGAGATCTCCGAGTTCGAACAGGATCTCGTCGCGGGGGACCGGGATCGGCTTCGGCGTCGCGGCGGCCGGGAGGGCGCTCAGGTCGACGATTCTGTACTGCAGACCCTCGCGCTGCAGGTAGCTGCCAAGCTCGTTCTCCAAAGTCGCGAAGTCGCACTGAAAAGCCGAGCGAAAGGCCTCTTCGGGAGAGTGCCCCTGCTTCACGGCGGCGAGATAGGCGGTGAGCTGACCTTTTCGCTGCGGGGCGCCCATGAGCAAGTAGTGCACGAAAGCCCACGACTCGGCGTAGAAGACCCCGGCATGTCCCTCTTCGGTGTACTCCTTTGCGTCGGGGGTGACGGAGAGCAGGCGTCCCAGCGGCATGCGGCCGTGCTCGCGCAAGAGTTGGATGTTGGCTAGGTCGGGGCGACCGATCTTCACCTTGGTGCCGACGACCTCGAATGTCGAGAGGAACACGGCAAGCCCTTCGTTGAACCATAACGGGACGTCCGGCGTGGTACTTTCGATGAACAGATGCGTGAGCTCGTGGTAGGCGATGTTCTCAGATGCCTCGTGATGCTGGGCATCCAGGAGGATGTACTCCGCATCGCGACCGTGCAGGAATGCTCCTGCGACCATCTTGGCTTTCCGCCCCATGAGAGAGTCTCGAAACGGAGCGAAGGACTTGGTGTCATCGAAGAGAAAAACCCGGATCGGGCGAGGAGACCGGGTGTTGATCTGGAAGATCGAACCGAGCGCGTCGCGCATGTGTTGGAGGTTCGCCTCGAGCCGCACAATCTCCCCTTCCGATGCGTTCGAGTAGATTGTGAACCCGCCCGCCTCGGCGGTGCGCCACCTTTCCTTCTCTCCCGGCAGGTTCACGGCGGCGAGGCTCCCCGTTGCGGCAAACACTGCGAGGGAGGCGACCAGAGTTCGTCGGTTCGTGAACAAGCGCTTCGACCCTCCACTCCAGGTGTCCGCACCTAGCCGCGGTGCGGGACAGGTGCTCCGATCACGCTTCGGCGGGGTTCCTCAACGACTCCATCCGCAGCTCCTCGAGGGCGCGGCGAACGGGCTCCGGCACAAGCCCCGAGACGTCGCCGCCGAGATGCCAGATCTCGCGCACGATCCGCCCCGAGAGGTAGGTGAACTCCTCGGTGGGGGTAAGGAAAACGGTCTCGGCGGGGTTCCAGAGCCTCCGGTTCATGAGGGCGATCTGGAATTCGTACTCGAAGTCGGAAACAGCCCGCATGCCGCGCAGGATCACCCGTGCCCGGCTCTCGCGCATGAAGTCGACCAGCAGGCCCGAGAACGCCGTCACCTCGACGCCGGGCATCCCGTCGAGCGTTTCGCGTATCAGTTCCACCCGTCGCTCCGCCGGCAGCAGCGGCGTCTTGTCGGCGTTGCGGAGGACCCCGACGACGACCCGCGGGAAGATGGTGACCGCCCGGCGCACGATGTCGAGGTGGCCGAGATGGAACGGATCGAAACTGCCGGGGTAGACCGCTGTGATCGGTTGGTCGGTCACGGCTGCTCCTCCACCGCGGCGATGGCGCGGTTGTGATGCTCGTCCACGGCGCGCACTGCGACCACGTGTGTGCCTGCTTGGGCGGGGATGCGGAACGTCTCATGCTTCCTGTCGAGCAGGCCGTCGTCGGGTGTCAGGGCGTGCCATGTGTCGGCATCGCGGTTCCACTCCACACGGGCGATCGGCGAAAGCGAGTCGTCCACCGTGACGAGCCAGACGTTGCCCTTGCGGACGACCGTGACTGTCGGCGGCGTGTTGTCAACGACGAACCAACTCGAGAGCGCTTGCGCCGTGCCGGGTTCGACGGGGTTTGCCGGTGCGTCGGTGGCAGTGAGGCGGAAGCGGTACATGCCGTCGGCCAACGCCTGAGTATCGAGAGCCAGCGAGGTGGTTTCGAGGTTCTCGCGCACCTTCCACCATGCAGGGCTCCCGGCCTTTTGGATCTCGACGTTGAACCGCAGGGGGTCGCCGTTGGGGTCCTCGGCTTTCCACGACACGGTCTGGTACCCGATGCGGTAGTACTTCTTGCCGAGCCGGTCCTGGGCTTCCTTCGCGTCGTCGTCGAGGGTTGTGAAGATGCCGGACAGGTCGGGGTGTTGGACCTCGACGATTCGGTCGGACGGCGGCGGCCCCTTGAGGAAGACCTCTCCAGGGTCGTGAATAGTGAGATCCTTGATATCCGGCGGCAGGTTGATCTGGCGGTACGCGACCTCAACGCGGCCTACGCGGGGCGACGGGGTCCCCGCCGCCGGTTCGAGTTCCACCTGCCACTGGAGGTAGCGGGCGGGGGGCGATGTCACCTGACCTCCCGGGCACGCGATCGGTGCGGACCAGGCGCTCCATGTCTCGTCGGGTGTGGCGGTTGCGCCCGAACGAAACCGAAGCGTGCACCCGCCGGATGGGGCCAGCTCGCCGACGAGAGTGGAATCCCCCCACTGCGCCGGCTGGCCGGCGTCGAGGGGCGGGGAAGCAAAAGTGCCATGGATCTTTCCGGAGCGGTGGAGCAGCTTGGTTGGGGTCTGAGTCAGCACCCAGTCGCCGCCCGCCGCCACGCGGACGACCTGCGCGGCATCGACAGTGTCGAGCATCGCGGCCGCGCCGTCGACGAGTTGCCACAACTCGCCTTCGAGGCCGGTGCCGACGATCAGCCCTGAATTGCCCCACGCGAGCGTGTCGGCGATCTGTTTGGTGAAGCGGTGGACCATTGTCGCAGCCCCCTGAGGCAGGATGCGTACGATCTCGGAGGTTGCGGGGCCCTTCGTCGTCTGGGGGGTCGTGCTCGGGCTCTCGGTCACGGACACCGTCACCGTGGCGTCGCCGTCCTCCTTTGCCGGCGGTTTGCTGAGGGACGGCTCGCCGGTCAATGCCGCCGCGTAGGTGACGCCGCCCGGCGCGACGGCGAGGGCGGCAATCTCGGTGAAGCTCGAGTCGTAGACGACACCGGGCGGGGAATCGCCGGTCCAGCGCATGACCAGCCCCTTCCCCGAGGTGCCGACGAGCAGGACTTCGCCGCTCGGGGCAAGGCACCGAGCGTGCCGGTCGGGGATCGGCGCCGCGAGTTCGAGCCCCTTGGCGGTGAGACGCATCAGCCTTCCGGGGTTGCCCGCAGCCACCACCAGGCCGCCCCTGAACCACGCGAGGTCCCAGAGGCTCCCGTCTTGAAACCGCGCCGCCTCCTCGAGAGGGCCTTTGCCTCCGGTGGAACGGAGCAGCAGCGCGGGGGCGGCGGTGGACGCCCAGAGGGTTCCGTCAGGGGCAAGCAGCAGCGCCGTGATCTGGTCCGCCTTCGCCTCGCCGACGAGCTCCTTCTTGCCCTCGCGCACGCGGTAGATCCGGGCCGGGTGGCCGGTGCCGACGAATGCGGTCCCGTCGGGCGCCACCGCCAGGGCCAGGCCGAGCGGCTCGTCGAAGGTTGCCACGGACGTGAGCGGGGCCAGCGGGCGCAGCGAACCGTCCGGGAAGATCACGACCCCGTGGCCGGTGGCACCGGCAAGGGCACGTGGCGTGTCCAGCACGAACCACCTTGTTTGCGACGCGTAAGCTGAGCCGAAGGCAACCAGGGCGAAAAGAAAGGCAACGGAGCGTCTCATGGCACCTCCGGTCCAGGGCGGACGGTGAGCTGCACGCGCACGGACCCTTCGAGGGGGTAGGAACCGGCAACGCGTTCGGTCGCGAGCACCACTGTGGCCAGACGGGTCAGCGCCCGACTCCCCAGCCCGGAGGCGAGCGTGATGGACCAGGACGGGGGGAGGCCGGGTTGCGACACCCCGGGCAGCGCCGCCCCTCGCTCGCGCGCCTCGAGTGCGGCCACGAGGTCGGTGCTGCTCCCGAGCCGCCGGAGCTGGTCGATCTGGTCCGAGTAATCCGCCGGGACGATCGCTTCCGCTCGCAGACGGTAGTCGCTCCAGCTCTCGCCGTCAGCGACGATGAGTTCGAGTGGGCCTGCAGATGCGCCCGCCGGCACCCGGATCGTGACAAGACGGTGCTCGACCGGGCGCTCCTGTTGCTGCAGGCGTACGTCGACGGTGAGCTCATCGCCCGGCCTCACCGTCGTCCGGGCAGGCACGGCCTCCAAAATGGAAGCGCCGCGAGGCTCCTCGTCACGGTCCAAGATGAGCTCGACACCGCTTAACGCGGGGTGAGGGAACGGCGAGTTGGCGAGGAAGCTCACCACGGTCCCGGCGAAGAGCGACAGGCGCGCAAGGGCGTCCGGTCCGCGCAGCGCCTGATGCACCGCAATCTCCCGGCCGTCGCCGGTGTGGATCGTGAGTGCCAATCGCACCGAAGCCTCGCCGGCGCTTGCGCCGCGGGCGGTGAGGCATGCGTTCGTGAGGAAGGTGACGAGCAGCGGCTGCAGGATCGGCATCTCGGCGATCGCAAATCGCCATGTCTTGTCGCCGATCACATCGCGGACCCGCACCGTCATGGAAGTCCCGTCGGGCGCTGCGCCGACCTTCGCGACCACGCCGGCCGACCGGTCGGCGACGAGCGTTCCGAACGGCTCGCCTACCGCGAACACCTTGAACGGGCTTTGGTAGGACCCCTGGATCGCCAGCACCCGCGCGCGCGCCACGGGGAGCTTCACCTCGCCGAGCCCGTACAGCGGGTGCCCGAACGCCCACACCAGGTCGCCTTCGCTGGCGGTCACCGTCCCACCCGCGGCGAGCGACGCGTCACCCCACACGAGCTGGACCGCCATCATATCCCCGGGCGCTGGGACGCCCGCGAGATCGTGTGCGGTCCCGGCCGGCACCGGCTGCAATCCAATCCGCGTCAGCAGGTCGGCCGCAAACCCCGTTGGTACGCTCAGCCCCGACACGGCAAGCAGCTGCGGCGGGAGATCGCGCCTGGACGGGAGCTGCGGCAGGAGCGCCCACGGGTCGGTCGTTCCGGCGGCGATGGAGGCCAGTTGCGCCAGCGTCGGCCCCTGCGTCGTCGCGGCGGGGCCGGCGAGGGAGATATCGTGCATCGTGGCGAACGGCGTCACGATGCCGAGCGGCTCACGCGCCCACGCCCACCCGAGAGCGAGGGCGCCGAGGAGCTTGCCGTCCAGGTACACCGGCGACCCGCTCATTCCGGCGACGACGCCGGTGCCTGCAAGCCGCTCATCTTCGAGGCGCACGAGAACGCCCTTGCGGTCCGGGCCGGAGGCGTCGAGCACCCCCATCACGACCACGGGGATTTCGCGCCGCTCCCCGCCGGTCCACTCGGTGACACAGATCCCCTTCTGGCCCGGCTGCACCGTCGCAGGGTCGAGCCACGAGAGTGCGGCCGAGAGAGCGAGCGGCAGGAGTGCGGGAGCCATCGGTTGTCAGGCGCTCAACTCGAGCGCCTGCGCCAGGTGCCGTCCGGTAAGCGGGAGCAGGGCCGGGAGCTGGCGCATGAACTGGGCGAGCTCCTCCGGGAGAAGCGCCTGCGCCGCGTCCGAGAGCGCCTGAGAGGGCTCGTGGTGGACCTCGACCATGAGGCCGTCGGCTCCCACGGCCGCCGCCGCTCGGGCCATCGGGATCACCTTGTGGCGCCTGCCGGTTCCGTGCGAGGGATCGACGATGATCGGGAGGTGCGAGAGGCGTTGGACCGCCACGACCGCGGCGAGGTCGACGGTGTTGCGCGTGTGGTCGGCAAAAGTCCGGATTCCGCGCTCGCAGAGGACAACCTGGTAGTTTCCCTCTGCCAGCACGTATTCGGCGGCCATGAGGAGTTCCTCGACCGTCGCAGCCATGCCGCGTTTGAGGAGGACCGGCTTGCGGGTCTTACCCACGAGACGGAGCAGCGAGTAGTTCTGCATGTTGCGGGCGCCGACCTGGATCATGTCGCAGTGCTCCGTCACGAGCTCGAGCGAGCGCTCGTCCAGCGCCTCCGAGACGACCGGCATCCCGACTTCGCGCCCGACGTCGCGGAGGATCACGAGGCCAGGTTCCCCGAGTCCCTGGAAGGCATACGGCGAGGTGCGGGGCTTGAAGGCGCCGCCGCGCAGGATCTGTGCGCCTGCGCTGCGCACGGCCCGCGCGATGGTGAGTGTCTGCTCCGGCGTCTCCACGGAACACGGCCCGGCGAAAACGGCGAAGTTGTCGCCGCCGACCGGAACACCACGTACCGTCACGACGCTGTTTTCCGACTTGGCTTCGCGGCTCACGAGCTTGTACGGATGCGATACCGGGATGACCTCGAGTACGCCGGGCAGATTCTCGAAAAGGGCAGGCTCGACCGAGCCCTGGTTGCCCGTAATTCCTATCGCGACCCGCTGGGCACCGGGAATGGCGTGGGCCTTCAGCCCAAGCGCCGCGATCCGCTCAATGACCTGCTCAAGCTGCTGCGGGGTGGCCCCCGCCGTCATGACAATCAGCATCATCGCTCCCTCAAGACAGGGGCTATACTAGCCGAGGCAGGGAGGTTCTCAAAGTGAAGAGGGCGGTGCTCTTCGGTGTCGTTCTCATGCTGGCGGCCCAGCAGGCGTTCGCTGTGTACATTTTGATACTCCGCAACGGCGACCGCGTGATCGCAAAGGAGAAGTACCAGGTGAAGGGTCCCAACGCGGTGTTCATCACCAAGACAGGGACCTGGAGGTCGATCCCGGTTTCGCAGATCGACATGGAGGCCACGGAGAAAGTGAACGGTCAAGGGCTCGGTGACGCCCAGTTGCTGGAATGGGTGGACTTCAAGAAGCCTGTGCCCACGCCCACGCCGACCGCAGCGGTCTCGAGCCTTGGCCACATCAAGCTCGGGGTAGCCGCCAAGGAAGGCGTGGCCGCCAGGCCCACTCCGACCCCCGGGGTGATGTTCCGCGAGGGGCACTTCCGGGATGCGCAGGTGGACCAGGCATTCCAGCAGGGACTCGAGAGCTACCACCTCTACCTCTACCGGACCAGCGAGGGGACCCAACCGGCCTACCTGTTCATCGAGATCCAGGTGAACGGCCAGCCGGAGACGCTCAAGGCTCTTCAAGCTGTGGCTGCGACGTACCAGCTTCTCGTCCAGAAGGCTCCCCAGCGGGCGCCCGAGCGGGTCGAGCTCCAGATGCTCAACGAATCGGGGAAAGAGGCCGGCGTGTTCCGGATTTCGGCCGCCGACGCCGCCGAGTTCGTCAGCGGCAAGGTGACGCCGGAGAACTTCTACATCCAGCACGTGATTTTCTAGGGTTCCACGGTCTTGCGTCGAACTCGCGGCCCGCTCCTTACCTGCTTGTTTGTTTGTCTGTCTGCCCTCACGACCGCCGCTGGCGTGTTGGCCCTCTCGTCGTGCCGGGTCCCGCTCCCGGCGCCCGAGCGGAAGTACCGGCAGGAACGCGAGGAGGCCGTGAAAGCCGCGCTTCCTCCATCGGAGGCGAGCCGCTTCAGGGGCCTGCGCTTCTATCCGTTCGACCCCGCGTACAGGTTTCGAGCCATGATCGAGCCGATCGTCCCGCCGGAAGCGCTTCGGATTGCCGCGAGCAACGGGGAGCAGCGCCCCGCACACCGCGTGGGCCGGGTGCGCATCCGCCTCCCGGGTGGTACGGCGGCGCTCACCGTCTTCCAGCTCGACGACATCCGCGACCGCTACCCGGACGCTCTGTTCCTACCGTTTCGCGACGCCGGCGCCGGCACCGAAACGTACGGCGCCGGGCGCTACCTGGAGGTCGAGAGGATGCCGGGCGGGGTCGTGAGCCTCGACTTCAACCGCGGGTATAACCCCGACTGCGCCTACGGCATCGCCGGACAGTGCCCGATCACGCCGCCGGAGAACACCGTTCCCTTTGCGATCACGGCGGGCGAGAAGACCCCTCTCGGACCGCACTGATTGCGGGTGTGCGGCTGCCGTCCGCCCATGCACCCGCAGCCTCATGACCCTCAGGGTCCCATCCACTCTCCGGGATGGGATCAATCCTCACGGATTCCGTCCGGTGTAAACCGGTCGAACCGTTCCCAATGGGTGCTATAAGGACGCAGCATGCTCCTAGCCAGCCTTCTCCTCGCGGCTGCACCGGCGCTCTCCCCGGTCATCGCCGATCCTCGCCGGGGGCCCTCCGGGTGGCAGGTGGTCCGTGCCGACGAGCCGTTGCCCGCGCAGGGAGCCGAAGGCTACCTCTTGCTCCTGCCGGCGTCGCCGGCTGAGCCCGGCCAGGGCTGGCTCGAAGCCGCGGTTGCGTTGGCGGCTCGGCGGGTTCCGGTGGTCGCGGTCGGGCCGGTGCCGCCGCCCGCCTCGGTCCTGCCGTACGTCGACGGTTTTGCGCCCGAGCCCCCGCCGCAACCAGGGGCGCTGTCCGAGCTGCAGGGCCGGCTTGGCGGGATGCCCGTAGTCGTTGCCGTCGGGGACCCCGAAGCCGCGGTCGCGGCGCTCGCGGCCGGCGCGGCGTCCGTGCTCATCGGCCACCCCGACCCTGCGTGGGTGGGGGAGCTGGGCGGGCTGCTCCCGGAGCCGCAGGCCGCCAGAGCCGGAACCCGCGAGCTTGCGACGGCGATGCGGCCGGCCGACCTCGCGACCGTCGTCGGGCTCCCGGCCGGGTTTCCCGGCGGAGCCGTCGTGCTTCCGGGCCCGTGGTACGGCGGTGCGACGCTGCTCGCCGACGGCAGGCGCGCCGTGGCGCTGAAGAAGAGCGCTGCAGGCGCGACGTGTGCGTTGCCGCCGCTCCCCGACGGAGGCGTGCTCGTGGCCGCGAGGCCTGCCGAGGCGGGCGCGGCGTTCGAGAACGTCGCGGTAAGCGGCGAGCGGTTGCCGTCGGCCGCCGAGGTGCTGGCGCGCCACCAGCGTGCCGCGGCGCGCCAGGAACGAGTAGCCCCGCGGTGGAGCGGCGAGCAGCGGCTGCTGGTCCGGGTGTGGGTGGCGGAGCTCTCACGCAGCTTCGAGGTCGCGCTCGCGGGGCCGGCGTTCTGGGAGCACGCCGTCGGCACGGACTGGGAGATCACCCGCGCCTGGGTGGACGGGGTGAGCTGGGACCCGGACAACTTGCCGGACCTGCCGCTTCTCGAGCCTCAGCGCGCACCGGTGCCGCCTCTCACGCTGCGGTTGCAGTCCTCGTACCGGTACGAGCTTGTCGGCGTGGAGCAGCGGCAGGGACGGCGCTGCTACGCGCTGACCTTCGCAGATGAGCGCCCTGGCGGCCCCGCGCGTCACGGCACCGCATACATCGACGCGGCTGCATTCGGTCTCGTGGAGCTGGACGAGGTTGCAGAGGGCCTCCCGGACGAGGTGAGGGCGACTCGTTCGGTCACTTCCTACCGGGCGGTCGAGCTCGGTGGCGAAACGCTGTGGCTGCCCTCGAATGTCGTGGCCGACGACCTGCTCTCGGTGTTCGGAGGCTCGGCGACCGTCCATCGCGAGCTCGAACTCTCCGGCCTCGTGATCGACGCGCCCGGCTTCGCACCCGACCGCGCGGCCGCCTATGCGCGCGACCACCGCATGTTCCGGGACGGTCTTGCCGGTGTCGTCCCTCTGGTCCCCGACGGGCGGGGCGGGAGGATCCCCGGTGGGACGACGGGCCGCTCGCAGCGGTTCCTCATCGCGGGCGCGGCATACGACCCGGGTTTCTCGATCCCGGTGCCGTACGGCGGCATACAGATTCAGGACTTCGACTTTCGCCATCGCGGCGACCAACTCCGCCTCCTTGTCGCCGGCGTGATCAACGACGCCGCCTTCTCGACGCGTCGCGGCGATGCGGACCTCTCGCTGCGCGCGTTCGTGCAGCTGCTGCCCTTCTCCAACAGCCTCTACCTCGGAGGGGTCGAGCAGAAGGGGCAGGCGGTGAAGGCGATGCGCCAGAGCATCGGGGCCGGGATCGCCGCCTCCGTGGGTGTCGTCCGCGCGCTCCTCGACGTGGGCTTCAACCGGCTGGACTTCTCCCGCGACGACGCCACGGCTTCCAACTTCGTTCTGCCCTTGGGGACGTTCGAACCGACCGTGCGGCTGCAGGGCGAGGCGGCCCTTGGCCCGGTCACGGCGAGCCTGATGGGCGAGGCCGGGTGGCGCGCCAACTGGCGCGCCTGGGGGCTCGACGGGAGCGAGACGCCGCAGAAGAGCTGGCAGCGCGACCGTCTGCTGGTGGTCTATGAGAAGGCGGTGTTCCTGCTGGCCAAGCTGCACCTCGACGCTGAGGCCTGGACGGGCCACGACCTCGACCGGTTCTCGGCGCCGGCGCCGTCGCGCTTCGGAGACCTGCGCATCCGCGGCATCGCCTCGGATCGGGTGCTCCCGGAGCGCCTCGGGGTGGTGCGGGCGTCGCTCGCGCTGCCTCTCTCGCCGACGATCCGGGCCGAGGCCGGCGTGGACGCCGGCTGGGTGCACGACATCACCGGGCAGTACCGTGCACAGCCGCTCTCGGGGTTCTCGTTCGGCCTGACCGCGCCAGGCCCGTGGGGCACGCTGGTGCAGGGGGCCATCGGATACCCCCTCGCCACCCCCGGCCCCCGCCGCCCCACCGTCGAGCTCTTCATGCTTCGACCTCTCGCGCACAAGTAGGGGCGCCGCCGGCGTCGGACCTCTGGCTGCGTTGCGCTCGCCGGAGCTATCCGGGCGGGGGGTCCCGCGGCCGCTCCACCGCCCGCCCGGCCGCTCTTGACCCCCCGTTCCCCCCGCGAGCCGCGGCAAAGCCGCGTCTCGCCTGTCCTCACGTACCTCCGGGTACGCTCCGGTGCGACCGGCTCGCGCGCCTTGCCATAGGCCCAACGGCGGCGGCGCGGCTACACGCCGTGCTGTGAGGTCCCACCTAGGACTGTGGCGCAGCGCCGTTCATGGAGATCGAGAAGCTCCAGCATTTGTCGTGGGTGCCTGCTCAGTGAAGCCACGACTCAGCCTGTGCAGGGCGGTGGCAGCGTGCGTGGAGCCGCGCCGCCGAGAGTGGGCCAGATGCTAGGAGGACGAGGCGGTCGGACCGGAGCATAGCCGGAGGCTATGTGAGGATCCGAACCGCCGAAGGCCGACAACGCAGATGGTCCGCTATCGGCGGCGCCACTAGAGGGTGACGAGGAGGATGCCGGCGATGGCGATGACCGATGCCAGCATCTTCCTCCGCGTGAACGGCTCCTTCAGGAAGATCGCGGCCAGGACGAGGACGTAGATCGTGCTCGACTGGTTGAGAATCGCGGCGATCCCGACCTTGGTGTACTTCATCCCGGCGATCCAGAAAATGAGCGCGAGGTACGACCCGAGGATGGCGCCTGGCAGCGAGAACCGCCAGCCTCGCGACGGCCGGAAGACATGGAAGATCTCGCGGCGGCGCGGCGAGAGCAGCGCGATCGGGAGCATCACGCCGAGGCAGCCGATCTGGCGGACGATCGTCGCCCACAGCACGGGGGAATGGTCGAGGACGGGCTTGGCGATCACGATCCCGAGCGCCAGGGCGATCATCGCGAGGACGCCCCACACTACGCCCAGGACAAGCTGCCGCGGAGTGACGCCGTGGGGAGCCTCATGCTGGGCGGCGACGAGGACTCCGGTGATGACGAGCGCCATCCCGAGGAGCTGCCGCGCCGAGAGATGTTCGCCGAGCAGCACGGTGGCGAGCAGCACCGTGAGAGGTGCGTAGAGGCTGTCGATGATCGCGGAGATCCCCGCGCCGACGGCGTTGAGGCTCATGTGGAAAAGGGTGTCCGAGGTGGCGATGGCGATGATCCCGCTCGCGAAGAGGATCAAGACGTCTCGCAGGGAGCCCTGACTCCAACTGGCCTGGCCGGCCACGGCCACCGTGGGCACCAGGAGCGCGGTCGAGACGACGACGCGGAAGAGGTTGAGCGAGAACGGGGGCACTGTCTCCCCGGATCTCTTCAGGAGGATCACGGCGATTGCCCAGATCACCGCGGTCAGGAGGGCGAAGAGCTGGCCCACGGTTCACCGGTCGAGCTGCATGGACGCCAGAATACAGGATCGTCGATGTCCGGCAGCAGAGGGGCAAAGGAGAGACGACTGTTCGCACGTTCGCAGGTTCGCAGGTTCAGCAGCCATTGTTGGGCCCGGAGAGTGTGAACACTCGAACGTTCGGACCTTGGAACCACCGAACGGTCTTTGCTCCTCTGCTCCTCAGCCCCTCCGCTCTTCTGCTCGTTGCTTCGGACCCCGGTCACGGTTGTTCGGCGGGGGTGTCCTTGAACATCCACGAATGCTTCGCACCGTAGCCTGAGGCGTCGAGCCGACCGCGCAGCTCGCGCGACAGGGCCGGGTCCTTGATCTCCCGGAAGACTGCCGGGTTGAGCTGGACCGCCCTGACGAGCTGGCCCATTCCTTCCTCTCTGTCGCCGGCCATCAGTAGCGTCATGCCGACGTCGAACCGCACCTCGGGCCGGTCGGCGAGCGCGAGCGCGCGGCCGAAGCTGTCGAGCGCAACGCCCGTCTCGCCGGCTGCCGCAGCGACGTTCCCGAGCGTCACCGCGGCCTCCCAGGAGCCCGCAAGCCAAAACACTCTGGGCCGAAGGTTGGCCAGTGCGGCTCGCGCCAGTTCGGCCTTTGCGGCCGGGCGCAACGGCGCGGTTCGCAGCGTGTCGACCAGGACCCTGGCCTGCTGCATTGCGGCAGCGGCACGGTATCGCTCCCACGTTACCGTGATGGCGGCTCCGATCAGGAGCCCGATCGCGAGCAGGCGCAGACGCCCAGGCCAGCCGGAGAGGACCGGCGGTGCCGGCAAGGGCGGGGCCGCGAGAGCCGCCAGCACAACCCACTGGGCCGCAATGGCGGCGAGGTGGAGCGGGAACTGCGTGAGCGCCAGGACGAGCGCGGCGGTGGCGATCGGCACCAGGTCGACCGACTTTGCCAAGGGCGCAGTTCTTCGGCGTCGTACCGCGAGGACCACCCCTGCCGCGGCGAGCAGCAGCCCCAGGAGTCCGGTCTCCGCGGCGTACTGGAGGGGGTCGTTATGGGCCTCACCGAAGCCGGTCACCATGCCCAGCACCCGCCCGCGCTCGGCGAGCGCGTCCTGACTCTGGAACCGGAACGAGTTGGCCTCGAACAACCCGAACCCGACGCCGGTCGCAGGCCGGGCGGCGAACATCGAGCCGGCAGCCGCGTACGCTGCACCTCGCGCGCTCCCGAGCCAGATGAGGCCACCGTGGGCCTCACCGACGGCAGCGGCGACCCTCCGCGAGAGAGGTGTGGCGACGAACGCACCGACGGCAACGATGAGCACCACTGCGATGACCGGGAGACGTCTCGAACGTGGAACGCCGCGCCACGCGAGGACCAGCGCGCCTGCGGTCAGGGCGAGCGCCCCGGTGACCGTGCGGGTCCCGAGCAGCACGCCGACAATGAGCACGGCAGCACCCGCCCAGGCGAACCTCCGGTGGTGCGACCTCAGGGCACGTTCGGCCGCGAGCAGCGCCGGAAGCACAAGGAAGGTCGCCACGTCGCCGGGGTTACCAATCGTTCCGACCCAACCGTAGCGGCCGCCGAGGTCCAGCAGCGAGAAGGCCCGCGGCTGCCACTCGGGCCTCAGGAACAGGAGCACGAGGCATGCCTCGATGAAGCCCGCCCAGACCACGAGACGGACGAGGAACCTGCGGCGCTCCTCGGACAGTTGGCGCAGCGCACCCCAGCCGAGGGCCGCGAGCGCGACCGGAAGGAGGTTGGCGAGGGCGCGAGCGGGCTCCGGACAGAGGACGGCGCTCATGAGCCCGCCGGCCACGACCCCGCCCCACGCGGGCCACCACCGGTCTCGCCACGCGGCACCGCCCAGGTTTGTGACGGCAAACACCGCGGCCAGCATGGCCCATGCGGCCGCGGCCAGATCGCGTTTGGGACCGCGGAACGCGTCGAAGGCGGCACCGTCGAAGATCAACGGCACGACGAGGACGAGCACCATCGCAGCAAGGAAAGAGAGCGCTTCGAGCGGGCGAACGCCCGGGTTTGCGGCCGCGGGAGCGGGGCGTGTGCGGCCCACGGCTACTCCTCGAGGCGGACCGAAACGATGCGGGAGACGCCCGACTCCTCCATGGTGACGCCGTAGAGCACGTCGGCATGGGCCATCGTCCTGCGGTTGTGAGTGATGAGCAGGAACTGCGTACCCTCGCTCATCTCGCGCAGGAGGGTCGCGAGGCGCTCGACATTCGCGTCGTCGAGCGGGGCATCCACCTCGTCGAGCAGGCAGAACGGCGCCGGGCGGATGCGGAAAAGGGCGAGCAGGAGCGCCACCGCTGCGAGGGCCTTCTCGCCGCCGGAGAGCAGCAACACCGACTGCGTGTGCTTGCCCGGCGGCCGAACGCGGATCTCGATCCCGCTCTCGAGCGGGGCCTCGGGGTCGGAAAGCTCGGCCCTCGCCTCGCCGCCGCCGAAGAGCTGCCGGAAGACGGCATCGAAGGCGACGTTCACCTCGGCGAGCGTGGCGAGGAACCTCTCGGCGCACGTGGAGTCGAGCTCCTTGACCGTGCCGTTGAGCGACTCCATCGAATTCTCGAGATCGCGGCGTTGCTCCCTGAGAAATGCATGGCGCTGCTCGAGTCCGTCGCGCTCGGCGACGGCGAGCTCGTTCACCGGGCCGAGCGCCTCGAGCTCGGCCGCGAGAGCCTGCTCGCGCGCCTCGAACTCGGGTACTGCCTCGGCCGGCGGAGGCGACGGCAGCTCGGCCTGGCCGGCCAGCGTCAGGGCTATGGTCTCCTCGAGTTTCTCGCGTGCCCCGTTGGTCTCGGCGAGGGCGAGGCGGGCAGCGTGGGCCGCGTCGCGGGCCGCGAGATGCCCGATCCGGCGCTGCTCGGCTTCGCCGGAGGCGGTCTCCACCCGCGCGCGGATACCTCCGACCTCGGCCGTGAGCCGCTCGACATCGTTGTGCGCGGCGGTCCGATGCGCCAGCAGCTCCTCGAGCTCGACGCGTGCCGAAACCGCCGCGCGGCCAGCCGTCTCGGCGCGCTCGCCTTGCACCTTGGCGTCGTCGCGAGCCGCCGTCTCGCGCCGCCTGAGTTCGGCCAGCTCCTCGCGGTGGCGCTCGACGTCCCGCCGGGCCCCGGCGACGCGCTCGATAGCTACCGCCTCCGCGCCGCGCGCTCGCTCGGCCTGGGCTCGCGCCGAGGCCGCGGCCTCGCGCGCGCGGTCGGCATCGCGTGCGAGGGCATCCACCTCGGCCTCCATCTCGGAGGAACGCTTCCCGAGCCGCTCGACCTCCTCGCGCGCCACCACGAGACGGCCCGCCAAGGCGTTGCTCTCGTCGCCGAGGCGCGTCAGCTCGGCGGCAAGCGCCTCGAGCTCGCGCTCGAGCCGCTCGCGCTCGCGGTGGAGCGACGACCTCGCGGACGACGCTGCCGCCAGTGCCTCTGCGGCCGCCTGCACGGCGGCGTCGTGCTCGGCCAGTCGCGGGGCGATCTCCGCGATCTCGCGCTGGACCTGCTCGAGCGCCGCAACGGTGGCCTCCTCGCGGGCGGCGGCCGCCTGCTCCGCGGCGAGCACGTCGCGCTCGCGGATACGCAGTTCGAGGGTGCCGGGAGCGACGGTGCGAGATCCGGGAAGCTCCAGGAACGTGCCTCGCCGCCGGCCGCCGCCCGGAAGCAGAACGACCAGATCGGGGTCGGTTACGGCGAGCTCCCGCGCGTGCGCAAGGTCGCGGGCTACCGCGGCGCGCGGGAGTGCGGCGGAGAGCCATCCCATGTTCTCCGGCGCTGCGCCGCCCTGCTCGAGCAGCGGTGATGGCCACTGGGGCAGCGAGCGGTCGGCGATCACTACGGCGAGTTTCCCCTCGACCTTGGGCGCCTGCGCCACGAGGAGCGCCGCGCTCTCCTCGTCGGCGCAGACCGGGAGGTTGAGCAGGTCGCCGTAGGCGCTATCGAGGAGCTTCGCCACGTCCGAGTCCGGGGCCAGGAAGTCCGCCACGGTTCCGAGGAGCTTCTCGGCAGGGAGCGCGCGGGCGAGGGCGGTCGGCAGTGCGCGCGCCTCAGCGAGCAGGCGACCGAGACCTTCTCGTTCGTGGCGGGCCTGCCACCGTTCGTGGCCGGCGCGGTCGCGATTGGCCGTCAGGTCGGACGCCCTTGCCGCGAGCGCCTCCTGCCGCCCTCGCAGCTCCTGCCGCTCGCGCTCCAACGACGCCGCGGTCGCCGCTGCGGCACCCTCCTTGGCGGCCTCCTCCTCCTCGCCCTTCGCCTCCTGGGCGAGATGAGCCGAGAGACGCTCGTGCTCGGACGTCAAGCGGGTGCGCTGGTAGCCATCCTGCTCGAGCTCTATCCCGAGCCGGTGGACGCGGTTGCGGGCCTCACTCGTGGCCGCGACCGCGGCGAGCAGGCTTCGGCGGGCCTCCTCCGTCTGGGTGCCGGCCGCTCGCGCCACGACCTCCGTGGTCTCGGCCGCCGCGCCGGCCGCGGCGGCGTCACGCTCGCAACCAGAGCGAGTCTCCTCCGCCCCTGCGAGCGCGGCTACGAGGACCGCCCCCTGCTGCACGAGCGCCTGGGCCGATGCGACTAACCGGTGAGCCTCGATGGCCGACGCCTCGCGGCGCGCCGACGCCTCCGCGTTCTCCCGGCGGGCAGCCGCCTCCTCGGCCTCGCGCCGCTGCGCGAGGGCGTCGCTCTTGGCCTCCTGGTCACGGGCAGCGGTTAGACGCTCCTGACCGCCATCGAGGTCCCGGCGCAACGCCGCCAGAGCGGCTTCGACGCTCGCGAGCATCGCTGCGGCCTCGGCCTCGGCGAGGCCCGCCGCGGTCAGCGCCTGCTGCTTCTCCTCGACGGCCACGACCAACACGGCCCGCTTCCCGGAGAACAGGGCGGCGCGAACCTCGGCGAGCGCGGTTCGCAGTTCGCGATGCTTGTCGGCGCGCCTCGCCTGACGCCGGGCCTGCTCCAGTGCCCGTTTGACCTCGGCCGCCACGTCGGCGAGCCGCAGGAGGTTGGCGCTGGTCTCCGCGAGCTTCAGTTCGGCCTCGTGGCGGCGAGCGCGGAACTTGGTGATTCCTGCCGCCTCCTCGAACAGGTTGCGTCGCTCCGTCGCTTTGACCGAAAGGACCTGGCCGATGCGCCCCTGCTCGATAATCGCGTAGGCACGCGTACCGAGGCC
This sequence comes from Acidobacteriota bacterium, assembly GCA_003158745.1. GTDB lineage: Bacteria > Acidobacteriota > Thermoanaerobaculia > Thermoanaerobaculales > Thermoanaerobaculaceae > RBG-13-68-16. Next base: position 6,383 of record PMLC01000067.1, on the reverse strand, counting down.
GGCGTCCATCAGCTCGTCCATGATGTCCTTGAGACGCACGCGACGCCCCTGCATCCGGTAGTCCGACGTGCCGTCGCGCATCACCCGGCGGGAAACCGTGAGCCTGCCGTCGGTGTCCGGCCATCGGCCGTCTTGCGAGGCCAGGGTGAGGCTCACCTCGGCCGCGCCGAGCGGAGGTCTGCTCGGGGCGCCCGCGAAGATCACATCGGCCATGTTCTGGGAGCGCAGGAGGCGCGCGGACTGTTCGCCGAGCACCCAGGCGATGGAGTCGGAGATGTTGGACTTGCCGGCGCCGTTGGGTCCGACGATCGCGATGATCGCGCCCGGGAAGGAGAGCTCCACACGTCCGGCGAAGGACTTGAAACCCTCGAGGGTGAGCGAAGCGAGACGCACCAATCCCATCGTCGAACTTGAGATACTACCACCGTGCGGCCTGAGATGGGCTGCTTTCCTGGCGCCGCCGGCAGCGGCGGAGGGGCAGAGGAGCAGGGGAGCGGAGGAGCCAGGGACGAGGCCAGCGCCGCGGTCCTCTTCCCCTCCGCTCCTCTGCGCGTTTCTTCGCGCCCCGAACCCCGAGCCTTTGTCTTGCGAAGAGTCTACGCGACCGGCTTCGCCCAGCGGCCGGCGATGGTGGCGCCGCAGGAAGGGCACGCCCCTCCGGCCGTGACGCGCACCTCCTGCACGGTGAAGCCGGTCCGGCGGACGAGGGTTGCGCCGCAGGAAGGGCAGCGCGTGTCCTCGAGGTTCCTGACCCGATCCGGGAGGTTTCCGGCGTACACGAACTTGAGGCCTGCCGCGCTTCCGATCTCGACGGCCTCGAGCAGCGTCCGGACCGGGGTCGCCGGCGGGCCGGTCATCTCGTAGTCGGGGTGGAACGCCGTCACGTGCCAGGGGATGTCCGGCGAAACGCCCACGAGGAACGAGGCGACATCGCGCAACTCCCCAGGAGAATCGTTGAGCCCCGGCACGATGAGCGTGACCACTTCCACCCAGATGCCGCGAGTCGACAGCTCAGCGATCGTGTCGAGGACAGGCTGCAACTTCCCGCCGAGGGCCGCGTAGGTCTTCGGGGAAAACGACTTGAGATCCACCTTGTAGGCGTCCATGACGGGCGCCAGGTAGGCGAGGACCTCGGGCGTGGCGTGACCGTTCGAAACAAACGTCGTCACCAGCCCCGCCGCGCGTGCCTGCACGAACACGTCGTGCCCCCACTCGGAGGTTATCAGTGGCTCGTTGTAGGTCGAGGTGATGACATCACAGTGGCGGGCGACCGCCGCGGCCACGATCGCCTCGGGGCTCACCGGCTCCGCCTCCCCGCCCGCCCGCGGGTCCCGCACAGCCTGCGAGGTGAACCAGTTCTGGCAGTACCCGCAGTGGAGGTCGCAGCCGAGCATGCCGAACGAGAGGGCGCGCGCGCCGGGGAGCAGGTGGAAGAAAGGCTTCTTCTCGATGGGATCGATTGCGATGCCCGCCGTGTAGCCCCACGGCACCATGAGCGCGTCCCCACTGCGACCGCGCACCAGGCACACGCCGCGAGCGCCGTCGACCAGCTTGCAACGGTGCGCGCACGCCACGCATACAAGCTTGCCGGAACGGTGCGCGACCGCCAGCTCGCGCCGGGGCAGGGCAAACCGGTCGAGGGCCGANNCATGCGCCCCACGGCGTTTGGGGGAGGGTGCGCGTTCCTCCCTCGAAGAGTTTGACGCAGAGGGCCCTAGTCGCCGCGGCGCTCGCCGGCGAAGGCTCGGTAGTGCGATGTCCGCTGGACGCCGAGGATCCGCGTTTGCTCGCCGCCGCGCTGCAAGGTGCGGGGTTCCGGCTGAACTGGGACGCCAACACCGTCACGGCGCACGGGCGTGAGCCCGTTTCGGCCGGCGAATGTCACCTCGGAAACAACGGGACCGGGGTGCGCTTCCTGCTGGCCCAGTTTGCGGCGCTGCCGGGGGAGTGGACGGTCGACGGTTCCGAGCGCCTGCGCCAGCGGCCGGTTTTTCCTCTCGTGGAGGCGCTGCGGCAGCTCGGCGCGAAGATCGAACCGCGCGGCGGCGGCGCGACGGCATTGCCGCTCGTTGTGTCCGGCCGAACGCTCGCGGGAGGCGAGGTAGCGCTCGACGCCTCGGCCTCCAGCCAGTTCGTCTCGGCGTTGCTCCTGCTCGGGGCGGTTCTTTCGCGGGGCCTCGTGGTGCGCCTGACGTCAGCGCCCCCTTCGCGACCTTACCTCGATCTCACGGCCGAGGTGTTGGCCGCGTTCGGCGCCCGGGTCGCCGAAGAGGGAGGCGGCACCCTCTTCGCAGTCGGTTGCGGCCTCGCCGCGGCCGAGTTCACAGTCGAGGGGGACTGGTCCGCGGCTGCGTTCCCGCTGGCGGCCGTAGCCGTCGCGGGGGGACGCATCGAGGTGCTGGGAGTTCGCCCCGACAGCCACCAGGGTGACGCTGCGGTGCTCAAGATCTTCCAGACGGCAGGGTGCACGGTCGGCGTGACCGGTCACGGCATGGTCATGAACGGACCGGCGACTCGACCGCTCGCGGCCGATCTTCGGGACACGCCGGACCTGTTTCCGGCCCTCGCCGTGGTGACGGCCGTTGCAGGCGGGCGGCTCGAAGGTCTGCAGGGCCTCGCGGCCAAGGAGAGCGACCGGCTGACCGTGATGGCAGGACACCTGCGGGGAATGGGTTGGGAGGTCGAAACCGGTGACGGGTGGTTCGCGGCTCCGGGAGGGGGCGCGAGCCCGAAGGGGACCGCTGCGCCGCTCGATCCTGCCTCGGATCATCGAATCGCGATGGCTCTCGCGGTGGCGGGCTGTGTGGCACAGGGGGTCCGCATTCTCGACCCGGGTTGTGTGGCGAAGTCGTGGCCCGGCTTCTGGGCGGCATGGGAACCTCTCGTTTCGGAGGCTTCGTGAAGGTGCGAACGCCCAGTACCGCCTCGCTCGCGAGGCTGCTGGCGTGGGACGCGCCGTTCCTACCGGTTGCCGCTGAGATTTCCGGAGCAGCCGGTGGCGTGCGAGTCGTGTTCGAAGCGCCGGGGCTCGGCCTCGACGCGGCCGCCCGGTGGCCGCGCGGGCAGCGGGCGGCGGTTGCCCTCCAGGTGATGGCGGCTGCTGCATTCCTGTTCGAGCGCGGGTGGTATCCGTCCCGCGCCCTGCTGCGCGGAGGAAGGGTCGAGCGCGGCGACGGCGACCCGCGATATCGCCTGGGGCGCCTCCCCGCCCTGCGCTTGGAGGACGCCGACCTCGAACGACGGCTGCGTCCGGCGCTCGGGAGCGAGGAAACGGTGCTTGCGCCGGCCGTTTTTCCCTTGTTGAATGTGCTCCTTCCCGAACTCGCGGACGACCTCGTGCGCGCGGCAGGGAGACGGCCGGCGTGGGAGGCGGTAGGAGCCTGGCTCGAAGTGTTACTCGCGGGGAGCCGCGCCTCGACCGCGCTACGGCATCCTGACGGGCTCGGTCGGGCGTTGTGGTCCCGCCGCCTTGTGGTCCCGACCGGAGGCGTCTGGTTCCTTGACGATGAGTCGGCGCTTGCCGGAATCGCGGCGGCCGCCCGCCTGGCGACGCTCGGCACCGGGGTCGTCGTGGCGGCCGGTGCGCTCGAAGAGGAGGAGATCGCGAAGGTACAGGCCCGCGCCGCGGCATCGGGCAAGGACGTTCTCGCGGTGACAACGCTGAGCCTCCCGGGTGTGACAGGGCTCGGGCTTGACGGGGGAGCCGATGCGGTGTGGGTAGCTGCGACGCGGCCGGAACTCGCCCACGCCCATGGTGCCGCGGCCATCGAAGCCGGGGAGCGGCGTCCGCTCCTCGCCCGTACCATGCTGGAGGCGGGCGCCGCCGAGGGTTTCGCAAGACCGCCTCGGCCCTCGCACACGCTGCGCGAGCGAGGCGCTCTTGCGTCGGCCGGCGCTCGCCGGGCGCTGAGCTGGCTCGAGAGCGCCGCGGTCGGGTTGGCGGAGGAGGACCTCGCGCTCCTCGCCGAGGGTGCGCACGGGTCGCTCGCTGAGCTCGAGCGGCTCGGCCTGGCTCAGAAGCGCAGGGGCGTCTGGCGTGCGCTTCAACCAGCCGTCCGGCGTCCCGGGGGGCAGCTCGAGGAGATGGCCGAACGTCTCCCGGCTGCCAGCCCGGCCGGGCTGGTCGCACGAGCTCTGACGAGGGCCCAGCGCGCTCCGTTGGTGGCGTGGTGCGAACGTCGGTTGGAGTGCGGGGACGCGTACGGCGTGTTCGAGGTGGCGCAGGCCGTTCCCGCGCTTTCTGAGATCGGTGTCGCCGGTGCCGAGAGCGCTCTGCGCCTCGGCCGACTGACCGATGCCGAGAGGTTCCTCCAGGCTGTGCCTGACGGGTCGCGCGACGGGCGCTGGCACGTGCTGGCGGCGTGGCGGGCCGAGGAAGCCAGCGCCAGCGCGGAGGCCGGTCTTGAGGTGGCCAAGGTCGGGGGGGACCTCCCGCCTCGGCTCGCGGCGCGCTGCGAGCTCGTCGCCGCCCACGCTGCGCGCCGCGGGGGGGACCGAGACGCCCAGCGCCGTCGGCTCGAAACGGCGATCGCGCTGCCGGGGCCGCCCCTGGCCGAGGTAGAGATCGGACTGGCCGAACTCGAAGGCCCGCAGGCGCTTCGAAGTCTCGGGAGACGTCGTGGGGCGGCGTGGGGTGGCGACGATACCGCTCGCCTGCTGCACGCCATGGGTCTCGCGGCGCTCGACCGGGGCTGCTGTGCGGCCGCGATGACCGCTCTGCGGGCAGCGCTTCGCGCCGCGAGCGGCGACAACCTCCACCTGCTTGGAGAGATCCACGCGGATGTCGCGTGCGCCGCAATTCTCGCGGAGCAGCCGGGCGTCGCGGACCGTCACCTGGTTCTGGCGGAGAGCATCCTCGATCGTTGCGGATCGCTGCGTGCCGCGACGGTGGTTCGGGGCAACAGGGCGGTGATGGCAAACGACCGGCTCGACTGGCGGGCCGCCCGCGAGCTCACCCTCGCCGGGCGACAGCTGCGCGGCAACGTCGACGACGCGGGGACCCTGCTGTTCGAGCTCGAGCTAGCGCGCGCCGAGCTGGCTCGCGGTGACGTCGCGGCGTTGCAGCGCCAGCTTTCCCGCCTCATGGAGGGTGTAAAGCGCTTTCCCGAACACCCCGTTCTCGGCCAGGCGCTGGCCGGCTTGCACGCGCACATGGCGCTGGCGCTCGGTGACTTGCCTGGGGCGGCTGCCGCCGCTGCCGGGGCAGAGAGCGGGGAACGCCGACTGATCGAGGCACTCGTGAGCGCCGATCAGGGGACCGGGCCGCCAAGCGGGCTGCCCCGCCGCTGGGGTTTGACGATCTCGGCACGACTATTGGCCGCGTGGCGTCGAGGCGAGGGAGCCGCAGCCAGGGCACGGCTCGAGCACGCGCTCCGTCACTGGCCGCGCGAAGCCGCCGTCGGCCTGGCGCGTCTCGCCGCGCTCCTGGCGCGGCGTGGCGAACGCCTCGGACCTGAGTGGGAGCAGTGCGAGAAAGCTGCGGAGATGGCACTCGTCGAGGCCGAGCTGGAGGGCTGGGCACGGGTGCTCCGCGGCGCGTCGGGCCCAGACCCGGTCCGGATCGTGCGGGCACTGGACGGGGTCGTCAACGCGGGTACCGACGCGCTCGGTGTTACACACCTGGAGGCGCTGGCGCGCGCGCTCGACCTGCGATGGCTTCAAGTCGAATGTGGCGGCACGATCGTCGCAGCCTGGGGCGAGCCGCCGGCCGAGTGCGAGGAGCTGGAGGTAGACGGCGTCAGGATGCGCTCGGACGGCGCCCAATCCGAGGTTGTGAGAGCGGCGCTCGCGATGGTGGCCCGCCACATCGCCGTGCTGCCGGACGAGGCCGCCCCCGAGCGAAATTGCGGTGCCGGCGACCTGCTCGGCGTCAGCGAGGCCCTCACTGCCGTGCGCGAGCAGGTGGCACGATGGGGGCCACTGCCCCTCACGGTCCTGATCGTGGGTGAGCCGGGCACCGGCAAGGAGCTGGTGGCGCGGGAGGTTCACGCCTCGAGCGGCCGCCGGGGTGCGTTCGTCCCGCTCAACTGCGCCGGGATCCCGGCGGCTCTCCTGGAGTCGGAGCTTTTCGGCGTCGTCAGGGGCGCCTTCACGGGTGCCGACCGCGACCGCCCGGGACTGGTCGAAGCGGCGGAGGGCGGAACGCTCTTCCTGGACGAGATCGGCGAGCTGCCGATCGAGCTCCAGGGGAAGCTACTGCGCCTGCTTCAGGAGCGGGAGGTGCGCCGGGTCGGGGCCACGCGCGCCCGCACGGTGGACGTCCGCTTCGTCGCTGCCACCAACCGTGACCTCAAGGCCGCCGCCGGCGCCGGAGCTTTCCGGTGGGACCTCTACTACAGGCTGGCGGTGGCGGTCATCGAAATCCCGCCCCTTCGTGCGCGCCC
>PMLC01000051.1 GCA_003158745.1 Acidobacteriota bacterium | reverse complement strand
CGCCGCGGCGAGCACGGCGGAGGCCAGGGGGTGCTCGGAACCCTTCTCGAGGGCCGCCGCTACGCTGAGGATCTCGTCCTCGGAGAACCCCGCGCCGGTTACGACGGTCGTGATGTGCGGCTTCCCCTCGGTGAGGGTGCCGGTTTTGTCCACTACCAGGGTGTCGATCTTCTCGAACGCCTCGAGCGCCTCGGCGTCCCGGATCAGCACACCTGAGCGCGCGCCGCGGCCGACGCCCACCATGATCGACATCGGTGTGGCGAGGCCGAGCGCACACGGGCACGCGATGATCAGCACCGCGACGGCGTTGACGAGGGCATGGGCGAGCCGCGGCTCGGGGCCGAAAAGCGCCCAGGCCAGGAAGGTCAGGACCGAGGCCGCGACGACGACCGGCACGAACACCGCCGCCACGCGGTCGGCGACGCGCTGGATCGGCGCGCGCGAGCGCTGGGCCTGCGAGACCAGCGCCACGATGTGGGCGAGCAGCGTATCGGCGCCCACCCGCTCGGCGCGCATCACGAAACTGCCCGTTGCGTTCACGGTGGCTCCCGTGAGCTTGCTTCCCGCGGTCTTCTCGACCGGAATCGGCTCGCCGGTGATCATCGACTCATCCACCGACGAGGCGCCCTCCTCGACGGTGCCGTCCACCGGGATCTTCTCGCCGGGCCGAACGCGCAGGCGGTCGCCCGGCTTCACCTGCTCGAGCGGAGCATCGCGCTCGCTGCCGTCGGGGAGGACGACGCGGGCGGTCTTGGGCGCGAGGCCGAGGAGGGCGCGGATCGCGTTGCCGGTGCGGGCGCGGGCGCGAAGCTCGAGGACCTGCCCGAGCAGGACCAGCGCGGTGATGACGGCGGCGGCCTCGAAGTACACCGCGACACGGCCGTGCATCCGGAACGACTCCGGGAAGACCCCGGGAGCTACCGTCGCCACCAGGGAGTAAGCGAACGCGGTGCCGGTGCCGATCGCGATCAGCGTGAACATGTTGAGCCGCCAGGTCACAATCGAGCGCCATCCGCGGACGAAGAACGGGGCCCCGCCCCACAGCACGACCGGAGTCGCGAGTGCGAGCTGCAGCCACGGCATCCAGGGCGTCTCGAAGGCATGGCGGAGAGAGGGCGCCATCCCGCCCATCGCGATGAGCAGCAGCGGCAGGGCGAGCGCCGCGCTGATCCAGAACCGCCGCGTCATGTCCACGAGTTCGGGGTTGGGCGCTTCCTCGAGCGGAACCGCGCGCGGCTCGAGAGCCATGCCGCAGATCGGGCATTCGCCCGGACCCGCCTTCACCACCTCGGGATGCATCGGGCAGACGTACTCGGTGCGGGTGGCCGCCTCTGGTATCGCCGGCTCGAGCGCCATCCCGCAGGATGGGCAGGCGCCGGGCCGGACCTCGTGGACCTCGGGGCACATCGGACAAACGTACTCGGCCGTGGCGGTCGTCGGAGCCGCACCCGCCTCGGCGGACGGCGTGGGAGACCGGTGCATCCCGTGGCTCCCGGGTGCGGCCAGGATCCCCTCGGGGTCGGCATCGAAGCGCTCGGCGCAGCGCGGGTTGCAGAAGAAATAGGTTGTCCCGCCGTGCTGACGCGAGATCGCGTTCGGCTTCTCCAACACCTGCATGCCACAAACGGGATCGGTGCCGAGGAGTTTCCCGACGGACGCCGGTTTCGTCGAAGCGGGTATCGTCGGCATCAGCGGCGTCATGCGCGGGGCCATCGGCGCGCTGCCGAGTTTGGCGATGAAACGCTCCGGGTCGGCGTTGAACCTGGCGGCGCAACCGGCGCAGCAGAAGTAGTACGTGGTTTCACCGTGCCGCCGAGAGACCGCGTTCGGCTTCTCGAGAACCTCCATCCCGCACACCGGGTCGAGGCCGAGGAGCCCCTTCTCGCCCGGTGCCGCCGTCATCCGATGTCCCTTTTTGCCGTCGTGCATACCGCCTCCCAGCCGCATATACATTACCGCATAACCGAACAGGGATGAATTGTTGCGGCGCGGTAGGAACGACCAACTGCCTGTTCCTGCGTGGTATCGTCGGGCACCATGACCCTCCATGTGGTGAAGCACCCGCTGCTTCAGGACATTCTGACCCGCTTGCGCGACCGGACCACCCCATGCGACGACTTTCGAATCCTGTCCCACCGGATCTCGCTGCTGCTGGTTTCGGAGGCGACGCGAGACATCCCGACCGTCGCCGGCACGGTCGAGACCCCGCTAGAGGTCGCTCAGGCAAGCCGTGTCACGGTACGAGTGGTTGCGGTGCCGGTGCTACGGGCAGGCCTCGGGATGCTGGGCGCCTTCCTCGATCTGGTGCCGTCGGCGCACGTGGGCTACTTCGGGCTGGAACGCGACGAGGCCACCGCGGTCGCCCGCCGATACTACGAAAAAGTGCCGGGCAACCTCGGTGACGCGGTGGTTTTCCTGCTGGACCCGATGCTGGCGACCGGTGGTTCCGCCGCGATGGCGGTCGAAGGGCTCCAGGGGATGGGCGCGCGCGGCGTGCGCCTCGTCTCGATCGTCGCCGCGCCCGAGGGCGTGGCCCACCTCGAGAAGGCCGTGCCGGAGGTCGAGATCTACACTGCGGCGGTCGACAGCGGCCTCGATGCGAGGAAGTACATCCTCCCGGGGTTGGGCGACTTCGGCGACCGCCTCTACGGCACCTGACGGGCGCCACCGGCGTCGGCCGATGGCGCCGCCGGCGTCGGACCATCTGCGGCGTCAGGCTGCGGCGGTCCGGATCCTCACGTAGCCTGCGGCTACGCTCCGGTCCGACCGCCTCGCCTTCCTTGCATCTGGCCCAACGGCGGCGGCGCGCCTACCCGGCGTTGGCCGAGGCCCCCCGTTCGGCGCGGCCGCCCGCACTCTAACGACGGCAGAGGGGCAGAGGTGCAGGGGAGCAGAGGGGCCAAAGACCGTTCGCAGGTTCACACGTTCGAAGGTTCGAAAGCTCAGAGGCCAAGACGAATGCAAGGAATAGGGGCGGGAGCGGAGAAATGGTCTTTCCTAGGTGAACCTTCGGACCTTCGGACCTTCGGACTTGCGGACCTTCGAACGGTCTTTGGCCCCTCTGCTCCTCAGCCCCTCCGCTCCTCTGCCCGTCTTTTCGGACCCCGGACCCCTGTCTTCTCAGTAGTCGCTCGTCATGATGAACAGGGGCTTGGCCTCGAAGCGCTCGTAGATCGGCCGCAGGCGCTCGGGGCTGTAGAATTTGCGAACGTCCACGGTCTTCTTCCGGCTGGCGACGACGTCGATCGGGACGTTGTCGTAGCGGCCGTTGCGGACGTTGACGAGACGTCCCGCGACGCCGTCGAGCACGAGGTCCATCGCCAGGTTGCCGAACGCCATCGGAACGATTGAATCGAGGGCGTCGGGGTTGCCGCAGCGCACGAGGTAGCCGAGCCGCTGGTTGATGACGTTGATGCGCCGACCGTTGTTGAACTTCGGCGAGAGGTCGCGCAACACGCGGGAGATGCGGTCGCCGATGCCCCCGAGCTTCTTGTGGCCGAACGCGTCGGTCTCGTGGTCCTCGAACACCATCTCCTCCATGCCCTTGAACGTGGCGCCCTCGGAGACCAGGACGACGCTGTACTTCGACGGGTTGGTGTGGCGGTCCTCGGTCAGCAGCTCGCACAGCCGCTCGATGTCGAAGACGTGCTCGGGGATTACGCAGCGGTTGGCGGCGCCCGCCATGGTGGGGAGGAGCGCGGTGAAGCCGGCGTAGCGGCCGAACACCTCGATCACGAGAAAGCGCTCGTGGCTCCCGGCGGAGGTGCGCAGGTCATGCGTCATCTCGATCGTGCGCGTCACGCAGGTCGAGAACCCGATGCAGTAGTCGGTGCCCGGCACGTCGTTGTCCATCGTCTTTGGGATCGCGATGACTCGCACGCCCTCCTTGTGGAGGCGCACTCCATACGACAGCGTGTCGTCGCCGCCGATCGGGATCAGGGTGTCCACGCCGAGCCACTCGAGGTTGGCAAGTACGTCGGGGGTGACGTCCACGATGTCGCCCGGGTACTTGTCCCTGAGGTGCGGCGGGAGCTGCGCCTGCGTGACCTTCGACGGGTTGGTGCGCGAGGTGTGCAGGAACGTACCGCCGGTCCGCCCGACCTTGTTCACGGCTTCTTCGGACAGCTCGATCACATGGTCCTCGTGGGGCTTGCCCTTGTCGCGCTCGAGCTCCACGATCCCGGCCCAACCACGCCGGATCCCCAACACGCGGTAGCCCTCTCGCAGTGCGCGCACGGTGAGCGCGCGAATCGCGGGGTTGAGTCCCGGGACGTCGCCGCCCCCGGTCAGGATCGCAATCGTTCCCTTGATGGTGTTCACGTTGCTCATGCTCGTGCTCCTTGTCTCAAGCGGAGGATTCTAGCGCAGTGGGAATTCCCGGGGAGAGGCGCTGGCAGCGGTCGGGCACTGCCGAGTCCGCACACAGCAGAGGGGCAGAGGAACAGGGGAGCAGAGGAGCATCAAACAGGCACGATGACGCTTCGTCTCTGCCCCTCTGCTCCTCAGCCCCTCCGCTCCTCTGCTCGCTTCATCGAACCACGATCCACGACCCACGGTTTCTCACACCTGCGGCGGGAGCAGCTCGGCAAGCGCCGCCGCTGCCGCCACAAAATCCAGGTGCTCGATCGGGAGGCGCAACACGCCGGCGGGCGAGAGGGTGGCTTCCTCGGCGGCTCCAAGAAGCGTCATGGCGGTCGGGTGTGCGGCCGGGTGGGACGGATCGAAGGTCAGTTCCCATCCGAGCGGGCTACGTCTGATCTTCGTCATGCCGCTCGCCTCCGCTCGCCTGCGGATGCGCTGGTGCAGCACCAGGTGGTCAAGCTGGAGCGGAGCGGGACCGAAGCGGTCGACGTACTCGGTCCTCAAGGATGCGAGCTCGTTGTCCGTACGGGTGCCGGCGATGCGCCGGTAGACGGCCAGCCGCAGCGTCTCCTCCGGGATGTACCTCTCCGGCAGACGCAGGTCGAGGCCGAGGCGCAGTTCCACCGAGGTCGTCGGCGGTGGTGCAGCTTCGCCGCGGAGCTCGCCCACCGCTTCCTGCAACAGGTGGCAATAGGTCTCATAGCCTACGGCTCGCAGGTGGCCGTGCTGCTCCGCGCCGAGCAGGTTGCCGGCACCGCGGATCTCGAGGTCCCTCGCGGCGATCCGGAACCCCGCCCCGAGTTCGGCAAACTCGAGGATAGCGGCCAGGCGAGCCCGCGCCTCCTGGCTAAGCGAGCGCTCGGGGGGCACCAGCAAGTACGCAAACGCGAGACGATCGGAGCGTCCCACGCGGCCGCGCAGCTGGTAGAGTTGCGCGAGGCCGAAGCGGTCCGCTCGGTTCACGATCAGGGTGTTGGCGTTGGGGATGTCGAGGCCGTTCTCGATGATGGCGGTGGAAACCAGCACGTCGGCCCGGCCTTCGACGAACGCATCCATCGCCTTCTCGAGTTCCCGCTCGTCCATCTGTCCGTGTGCCACGGCCACGCGCGCCTCCGGGACGGTCCGGCGCACCAGTTCGGCCATGGCGCCTATCGACGCCACGCGGTTGTGCACGAAGAACACCTGGCCGCCGCGCGAGAGCTCCGTGAGGATGGCCTCCCGGATCACCTCTCGCCGGAACGGCAATACGTGTGTCTGCACCGCCAGGCGGTCCCGGGGCGGGGTCTCGATGATCGAAACGTCGCGCAGGCCGAGAAGGCCCAGATTGAGCGTCCGCGGGATCGGCGTCGCGGACATCGCGAGTACGTCCACGCTCGACTTAAGCGCCTTGAGGCGTTCCTTTTGAGCGACCCCGAAACGCTGCTCCTCGTCCACGATCAAGAGCCCCAGATCGCGGAAGCGCACGTCCTTGGCCAGCAGCCGGTGCGTCCCGATCACGACGTCCACGGTGCCCTCGGCGACGCCGGCCACGACCTTCCGCTGCTCGGCGGCGGGCACGAAACGCGAAAGCCAGCGGATCTCGACCGGAAAGCCGGCGAAGCGCCTCACGAACGTACGGAGGTGCTGCTCGGCCAGGATGGTGGTGGGTGCCAGCGCCGCGACCTGCTTGCCGTCCATCACCACCTTGAAGGCGGCGCGCATGGCGACCTCGGTCTTGCCGTAGCCGACGTCACCGACGAGTAGCCGATCCATTGCGCGCGGCGACTCCATGTCCCGCTTGGCCTCGGTAATCGCCTGCGCCTGGTCGGCGGTCGGCTCGTACTCGAAGGCTTCCTCGAACTGGCGCTGCCACGGCGAGTCCTTTGAGAAGGCGAAGCCCGCGGCCAGCTCCCTCTGCGCCTGAACCTTCAGCAGCTCCTCGGCCATGTCCTTCAGTGCGCGCTTGACCTTGGATTTCGTGCGCGCCCAGGTCGTGCCTCCCAGCCGGTCGAGGCGCGGCGGCGTGCCCTCGGCGCCCGAGTACTTCTCGAGGACGTCGGCACGCTCGAGCGGGACCAGAAGCCTTCCCCCGCCCGCGTATTCGAGCTCCACGCACTCGTGCTCCTCCCCTTCGAGGGCGAGCGTGCGGAAACCGTTGAACCTCCCGACGCCGTGGTCCGCGTGCACCACGAAATCGCCGACCGCGAGGTCCCGCATCTCGGCCAGCACGCGGGCGAGAGATCGCCGCTGGCGCGTGGGGGCGGGCAGACTCGTGAGGTCGGCGCGGCCGTACACGAGGAGTCCTGTCTCCGGAAAAACGAAGCCGCGCTCGAGGCGGCCGGGCACCACCCCGACGATCGTATCGAGCGGCCACCCCTGCCGGACCGGGATCTCGGCCTCGCTCAGGAGGTGCATCAGGCGTTGGGTCTCGCCGCCGGAGGCGGCCACCAGCACCTGGGAGTAGCGCTTGGCCGCGCCGGCGCGCAGCTCGTCGATCAGCGCCTGGGGGCGAGAGGCGAGATTGGGGGTCGGGCTGGTAGCAAGCCGGACCCATGCGGTCCCGTCCTCGAGCGCCAGCTGCTCGATGCGGTCCGCAGTCCCGAGCGCCCCCATGCATTCGTCCGCCGCTGTGAGCCAGCTCTCGGGTGCCGGAAGGACGGCGCCGTCCCGAGCCAGCGTGTCGCGCGCCCGGCGGAGGGCCTGGGAGCTCCGCTCGATCTCGGCGCGCACCGCCTCGCGCTCGCACACCACGAGATGGCCGGACAGCGCCCAGACTCCTGCGTGCGGCTCCGTCCAGCCCAGAAACCCCTCCCAGAGAGCCGGGTCGCTGCCCGCGAGCGCGGCTGCTGCGGCTGCGCCACATCCCTCCTCCCCGAGCCGTGCTGCGAGCAGCGCGCGCGCATCATCTCCGCTCGGGAAGAGACGCAACGGGGGGACGGCAACCTCGGGCACCTCTTCGGCCGAGCGCTGGCTGCTCGGGTCGAACTCGTGCATTGCCTCGACGGTGTCGACCTCGAGCACGATGCGGACGAAGCGGTCGGGCGTGCCGACATCGAATACCTGGCCCCGCAGGGCGAAATCGCCGGCTTCCTCGACGACCTCGACCCGACGGTAGCCCGCCTCGACGAGAGACCTCCCGAAATCGCCGGGGTCGAGTCGGCTTCCGGCCTGAACGATAGGGGCGCGTCGCAGCAGCGACTCCGGTTCGGGGAATGGGTAGGGCAGGAGGCGAGCTGGCACCACGAGGAGCCGGACGCGCCCTCCGGCCAGGCCTGCGAGTGCAGTCGCCGCGGCGGCGGTCGCGCCGAGCGGTGGCGTGCGGCCCAGGTACGCCTCGACGGCCTCGGCCGGCAGGGCGGCTGCGGGAGCTTGGGGCGCCAGCAGTTCGAGACCGGCGACAAGCTCTTCCGCATCGCGCTCGGTCGGGACGATGACGATCGTCGTGCCGGGTCCGGCGGCGAGCGCTGCGACCGCGAGGCTGCGGGCCGCGGGGCATACCCCACCCACCGCGTGCGGCGCTCCCCCTGGGAGGAGCTTCCGGCGCACGCGCTCGACACCGGCGGCGATCACATCTGGCGCTTCGCCCGCCCTCGCCTCCATCGGCCGGTATGGCAGGCCGGGAGGAGATTGTACCCGCACCGGTTCTGCGGGCGGAGTGAGGAGTTAGGAGTGAAGAGTTAAGAGTTGAACAGCAGGGATCGCGGGGCAACCTCCGAAAGGCGATGCGTCCAACGAAGATCGCTGGTTGCTACTGCTTCTGAACTCTTCACTCTCAACTCTCAACTCTGAACTCGTTTTCGGCCTGCTACTTCCGCCAGAGGGGGGAGTTCGTGCGCAGGCGCATGACTTCGCGGACGACCGCATCGGCGACGACGTCGACCTCCTCGGTCGTGTTCCCGTGGCCTAGCGAGAAACGAATGCTGGCGTTGGCGAGCTCCTTGCTTCGGCCCATTGCCATCAGCACGTGCGACGGCCTGGGGTCAGCCGAGGTGCAAGCGGACCCCGAGGCCACCGCGACTTCCTCGAGGCCGACGAGGAGGGCCGCCCCGTCCACGCCGGCGAACGACACATTCACCGTGTTCGGGAGGCGGTGCTCCGCATCACCGTTCACTGTAACGGCCTCGAGGCGCGACGTGACCGCATGTTCGAGCCGATCCCGGAGGGTGGCGAGGCGTGCGCTCTCGGCCGGCATCCGGGCGAGAGCGATCTCCAGCGCACGGGCGAAACCCACGGCCCCCGGCACGTTGAGCGTGCCGGATCGCATCCCCTGCTCGTGGCCGCCGCCGTCGAGGAGCGGCACGAGGTGCAGCCGCGGCTTTCTCCTCCGTACGAACAGCGCGCCGACCCCCTTCGGTCCGTAGATCTTGTGGGCGGAGAACGACATGAGGTCGACGCCCAGTTCGTTCACGTCGACTGCCACCTTGCCGACGGCCTGGGTCGCATCGCAGTGCAAGACGACGCCGCGCTCCCGGCAGATCTCGGCGATCTTGGCGATCGGGTGCAGGGTTCCGGTCTCGTTGTTGGCGAGCATGATCGAAACGAGAGCCGTCCCCGGCGTGAGGGCGTCGGTCAGACGCACCAGGTCGAGACAGCCCCGGCCATCCACCGGCAGAACCGTTGTCGCATACCCTTCCCTGGTGAGCGCGGCACAGGGGTCGAGGACCGCTTTGTGTTCCGTGGCGCAGGTCACGAGGTGCTCTCGGCGACCTTTGAGCGCCAAGGCAAGGCCCTTGATTGCGAGGTTGTTCGACTCGGTCGCGCCCGAGGTGAAGACCATCTCCTCGGGGTGCCCTCCGATGCCGGTCGCGAGAGCCGAGCGAGCTTGCTCCACGAGCTTCGAAGCGACCCACCCGTATGGATTCGTCCGCGACGCGGCATTGCCGAAATGCTCGGAGAAACACGGGAGCATCGCTTCGAGGACTCCGGGATCCACCGGCGTCGTTGCGTTGTGGTCCATGTAGATCGGCATCTTCACGGCTGGCCACCTCGAGGCTGGCCGGGCACGCCGGCGAGCCGCCGCCACAGCGCGAGCTCGGGAGGGAGCACGCTCGTCACGGTCACCACCGTAGCAGAGGCCGACGCTGGCAGGAGAGCGAGCACCAACGTGCCCGCTTTCAACCGGTTGTGGTAGCCTCCTGGCGAGCGGCGATGATTCACTTCGGGACCTCCGGGTGGCGCGGCATCGTGGGCCAGGAATTCACCTTCCGCAACGTGCGGCTGGTGATGGATGCCGCGCTCACGGTCCTTCGCGAGCGCGGTGAGGTCGGCGAGATCATCGTGTCCTACGATACTCGGCTGCTGTCCGAGAAGTTCGCTCGGGAAGCGGTCGCGGTCTTCACCCACCATGGGGTGAGAACGGTCCTGTCGGAGCGTGACCTTCCGAGCCCGTGCGTCGCCCATGCGGTGCGTGAGCGCGGTGCCACTCTGGGGGTGATGTTCACGGCGTCCCACAACCCAGCAGAGTACAACGGGGTCAAACTCTTCGATCGGCACGGCATGCTCGCCGAGCGCGAGGTGACCGACGCGATCGAGGCCGTGGTGGTAGCCAAGGCCGCGGACTTCGAGGACTTCTACGTCCCGCAACCGCGTCTCGCCGGGACTGCATCCCTCGCAGAGGGTTACCTTGCGAGCCTGGAGAGGGACCTCGACTGGGCCGCCATCACCAGGAGCGGGCTCGTGGTCGCGGTGGACCCGCTGTTCGGAACCGCGCGCGAGTTCCTCGACCGCGTGCTCATCGCGCACGGTGTCACGACCCACGTCGTGCACACCACCAAGGACCCGTACTTCGGGGGGTACGCGCCGGAATGTACACCCTCCAATCTTGCCGGACTGCGCGAGAAGGTCCGAGCGGCAGGCGCCCAAATCGGGCTCGCGACCGACGGCGACGCCGATCGGTTCGGTGTGATCGATGGCAAGTGCCGCCCGGTCTCGCCGAACCTGGTCATCGCGCTGTTGGCCGAGTACCTCCTCAAGCGTCGAGGGGAACCCGGAGGGATCGGGCGCACGGTTGCGACCACCCGGATGGTCGACCGCGTCGCGCGCGCGGCAGACCGTGAGGTGATCGAGACACCGGTGGGCTTCACCCACTTCAACCCCCTCTTCCGGTCGGGGCGCATTGGGATCGCCACCGAGGAGTCGGCTGGGCTCGGGGTGGCAAGCCATCTGCCGGTGCGGGACGGGATCTACGCGGCGCTCCTGATGGCAGAGCTCGTCGCCGTCGAGGGCCGCCCGCTCGACGAACTCGTACGCCGGCTTTTTGCCAGCTACGGCGAACTGGTGTCGCGCCGCGTCCAGTTGCCGCTCAGGGAGCGCACCCGCGCCGCCGTCGAGAAGGTCAGCAAACGGACGTTCAAGGAGTTCGCCGGCCAGAAGGTCATGCGGGAGGACCAGCGAGACGGGGTCCTTCTGGAGCTGGCGGACGGGAGCTGGGTCCTGGCGCGGCCGGCCAGCACTGAGCCAAAGCTGCGGATCTATGCGGAAGCGACCTCGAGCCGTCAGCTGCGCACGCTCGTGCGCGAAATGCGCCTCCTGGTGCGCGAAGCCGAGGAAGGAGTCTTGCATGTTCGAGATTGAAGAGATCATTGGACGGGAGGTCCTGGATTCCCGGGGCAATCCGACGGTTGAGGCCGAGGTCCTGCTGGAGGGTGGCGCGGTCGGCAGTGCGATCGTCCCTTCGGGCGCCTCGACCGGCAGCCGAGAGGCCCTCGAGCTTCGCGACGGCGACAAGGCCCGGTACAAGGGGAAGGGCGTGCTCAAGGCGGTCGAGCACGTGAACGGGGAGATTGCCGACACGCTCGTTGGCCTCGACGCCCGCGATCAGCTCGGCATCGATGGGACGCTCATCGAACTCGACGGCACCGAGGACAAGAGCCGCCTCGGGGCCAACGCGATTCTGGCGGTTTCGCTGGCGGCCGCCAAGGCCGCCGCCGATCAGAGCGGTCTCGCCCTTTACCGTTACCTGGGCGGTACGGGGTCGTGTGTGCTGCCGGTTCCGTGCATGAACCTGATCAACGGTGGTGCTCACGCCGACAACTCCCTCGACATCCAGGAGTTCATGGCTGTACCGCTGGGTTTTGCCTCGTTCACCGAAGCACTGCGAGCGGGCGTCGAGGTGTTCCATGCCCTGCGTGAGCGTCTGAAGGCCGCCAAGCACGTGACCGCGGTCGGAGACGAGGGCGGTTTTGCACCCAACCTCCCGAGCAATCGCGCTGCTCTCGAGTTTCTGGTGTTGGCGATCAAAGACGCCGGGTACGTGCCAGGTGAGCAGGTGGCGATCGCCCTGGACGCCGCCGGGAGCGAGCTTCGCACCGGCGAAGGCTACTTCCTGCCCGGCGAGGGCCGCCACGGCCTCACCGCCGAGGACCTCATCGCCTTGTACGAGGAGTGGGTCAAGGAGTTCCCGATCGTGTTGATCGAGGACGGTCTCGCCGAGGACGACTGGGAGGGTTGGGCGAAGCTCAACAAACGGCTCGGCGACAGAATCGTGCTAGTGGGCGACGACATCTTCGTCACCAACCCCTCCATCATCGCCCGTGGAATGCGGGAAAACGTCGCGAACGCTGTGCTCATCAAGCTGAACCAGATCGGCACACTCAGCGAAACCCAGCGTGCCCTGCGGATGACACTCCACCACGGCTGGAGGGCGATGGTGTCGCATCGGTCCGGGGAGACCGAGGACACCACGATCGCGGACCTCGTCGTGGCGTGCGGATGCGGCCTCATCAAGACCGGCTCCGCGTCGCGCGGCGAGCGAATCGCGAAGTACAACCGGCTGCTGAGGATCGAGGAAGAGCTGGGGGATGCGGCGGCCTTCGCAGGCAGGGAACCGTTTGCTCGGTGAGGCTGCCCCGAAGCCGCTGGCTGTGGTTGCTGGCGCCTCTAGTGGTCGTTTTGATAGGGCTGGGATGGTGGCGCGCGGTGATCGTCGAGCGTGAGACGCAGCGCGAGCTCGAGGAGTTCCGGGTACGCCGCCAGCAGCTCGAGGAGGCCAACCGGGTGTTGGAGCGTGCGATCCGGGCGCTCAAGGAAGAGCGCGAGGCGCGGGCCCGCGCGGCCCGTGAGGCGCTCGACGTGGCGGCGCCAGGAGAGGTGATCGTAGTCGTTCCGCGGCCCACGCCGACGAAGGGTGCAAAATAGGGGGGGTGGTGGAGCCCGAAAGATTGGGGCGGTACGTCAGCGAGTCGGTCCTCGGGAAGGGGGCGATGGGCGTCGTTTACCTTGCCCGGGACCCGGTCATCGGCCGGCGCGTCGCCCTCAAGACGCTCACGATTCCGGAAGACGCCGAGGAGGCCGAGGAGTTCCGGCAGCGATTCCTGCGGGAGGCGCAGGCGGCCGGGCTCCTCAACCACCCGGGCATCGTCACGGTGTTCGACGCGGGCGTGGACGACGACACCGGGCTTTCGTTCATCGCCATGGAGTACATCGAAGGCCGGAGTCTCCGGGAGTTCCTCCGGACCGGCCACGGCTTCGCCTACTCTGAGGTAGCGCGCATCGCCGCTGCGCTCGCCGCAGCCCTCGACTACGCGCACACCAAAGGCGTCGTCCACCGCGACATCAAGCCCGCCAACATCCTCTTCACACCGCAGGGTATGGTCAAGATCACGGATTTCGGCGTCGCCCGGCTCGAATCCTCGAACCTCACCGCCACGGGGCAGTTTATCGGGACCCCCAACTACATGTCGCCGGAGCAGGTGGCGGGGGGGGTCGTTGACGGCCGCAGCGATCTGTTTTCGCTCGGCGTCGTGCTGTTCGAACTACTGACCGGACAACGCCCTTTTCCCGGCCACACTCTCACCGAGGTCGCGTACAAGATCGTGCACGAGCCACCGCGCATCCCGTCGCAGGTCCGCCCGGGCCTGCCGCCCGCGTTCAACCCGATTGTGCTCAAGCTGCTGGAGAAAGACCCGGACCGCCGCTACTCGAGGGGCGCCGACGTGGCGCGCGCTCTCGAAGCGCTCCGACGCGTGCTGGCCGGCGTGACAGGCGACGTCAGCCAGTTCACACCGCCGGCGCCTCAGCCGGCCCCTGCCGAGCCGGGTGCGGTCGGCGCGGCGCCGACCGCGACCCGCGCCACCTCGGTGGTCCCGACCGCGCCCGTTCCCGAACCGAGCGAGGGGGAACGGGAAGCGCGCGGGAGCGTCTGGCGTCTTCCGATCGAATGGCGATGGGTCGCGGTTCTGCTGGCGGCCGTGATCGTGCCTCCGGTCCTGCTGATGGCCATGCTGGCCGGCAAGGTTGACCGTGGCCCCTTCGGCGGCCCCGCGCCGGGTGAGCCAGCGCGTCGGCACCGATTGGCGGATGCCCAGCGGCGGGCCGCCGAAGCCGTCGCGCAGCAGCGGTCTGCCGAAGCCCTGACGCTGCTTGGTCCGATCCTGGAGGAGGCTCCTTACAGCACACTCGCCCGCATCCTGCGGGAGCGCGCGATCGACCAGACGACCAACCAACGCGACGCCGCGGTGCGCGACCGGCAGGCAGCCGGCCTGCGCGAGGAGGGGAAGGAGTTCCTCAAGGCGGGACGGTGGCGGGAGGCCCAAAGCCGCTTCCAGCAGGTGCTGGACATGATCCCTGAAGACCCCGTCACGAGGGACTTCCTCGATCTCGCAAAGGAGCACCAGCGGGTGCCGCGGGCGCAGCCCTCCCTCACGCCGGTCGCAGCCGCGATCCCCATACCGGCTCCGGTCGGTCCAGTTGGGGATGCACGGCTCGAGCTCTACTTCAACTGCCCCCTCTCTGTCGGGAGGCTGACGATCGATCTCGATGGACAGCCGCTCGCCGAAAGGGGTTTCGATTTCAGGGTCAAGGGTCTTCTCGGTATCAAGAAGAAAGGCTCGGGCATCATCGAGGACGCGTTCAAGGTCAAGGCCGGCGACCATTCGCTGGTCGTACGTCTCAAGGACGCCGCCGGAGCCCTGCTGGGCGAACAAACTCTGCGGGCAGGCCTTAGGGGTGACGGGCGCTACGTTCTCAAGATCGAGATGGACGGCGAGCAGTCAGTGCCGCGATTCTCGCTCACCGCGGTTCGCGGCCGGTGAGGCCGCCCGCAAGAAAGGGAAAAGTCGATGATCAGGTTTTTGATGCTGTTCGTGGTGGCTGCGACAATCGCGATGCCGGCCGAACCGGCGAACCCACACGTCAAGCTGGAGACAAGCAAAGGAGCCATCGTGATTGAGCTTGACCAGGCGAGAGCTCCGGTCACGGTGAACAACTTCCTCGAGTACGTCAAGGGCGGTTTCTACGCCGAGACGATCTTCCATCGGGTGATCCCGAAGTTCATGGTCCAGGGGGGAGGATTCACCGTCAGCATGGAGCAAAAACAGACCCGCGAGCCGATCGTCAATGAGTCGGCCAACGGCCTGGCCAACAAGCGCGGCACGATCGCGATGGCACGCACGTCCGACCCGAACTCCGCCAGCTCGCAGTTTTTCATCAACCTTGCGGACAACGGCTTCCTAGATAAGGCACAGGCGCAGGACGGCGTGGGTTACTGCGTCTTCGGCAAGGTGGTGGAAGGGATGTCCGTGGTCGACGCCATCGCCGGCGTCCAGACCGGCAATGCCGGTCAATTCCAGAACGTCCCGCTCCAGCCGGTCGTGATCAAGATGGCGACCGTCGTGACGGCGGCGGCTGTGGCCAAGCCGCCCGCAGCTCAAGGGTCCGCCCCGAAGCAACCCAAGTGAGCTGAGGCTGGCCGGCGGGCGTCAGGCGCGCCATCACGGGCGGGAGGAATTGCTGCAACGCCTCGGATAGTGCCTGCCGCGCCCGAACGGTGCGACAACGCAGCCGCCAGGCCAGCGCCCAGCTGTCGGAGCGGAAGCGATTTCGTATCAGCCGGAGCCGGTCGCCGTCCCACTCGGAGGCGACGGCGTCGGCCCGATTGGTCCCGGTGCGCCTGCCGAGAAGGAAGGCCAGACCCCACTCCCCAACCGAGTCGGTGAGGACTTCCT
The DNA here is from genome assembly GCA_003158745.1 of Acidobacteriota bacterium. Lineage (GTDB taxonomy): Bacteria > Acidobacteriota > Thermoanaerobaculia > Thermoanaerobaculales > Thermoanaerobaculaceae > RBG-13-68-16. The sequence goes on along the minus strand of PMLC01000051.1, from coordinate 19,403 downwards.
CCCACCCATCGGGGACCGGCGGGAGTTCGCGTGCCGGGACCGACCCGGCGGCTGCCGGACGATCGGGGTGGAGGAGCGCGGACGTGCTGGCGGGAGGATGAGCCAGGAGTCCATCGACGGCTTCCCAGCCGCCCGAGCGGTAAGCACGTAAGGCCGCGGAAAAACCCGCGGTGTAGGGGAACACCAGGTCCGCGACGAAGTAGGCCGGCACCTCGGGATTGGGTGCCAATGCCCGGGCCTGGGTGGCCACGGTGGACTCGGCCGCCGACAACTGTTCGGCGCCTGATCCCGGTGAGTTGAGGAGAAACATCACGAGCATCGCTTCGCCTTCGGCGATGGCGGAGGCGGCACGCTGCTGGTCGCTGTCCCCGCGAATCGCGAGCAGGCGGCTCGGGAGGTGGAAGCGGTGCTCCTGGGCCGCGTGCTCCAGTTCGTGGGCCCACACAAGCGCGCCTTCGACGCGGGATGCCGCAGGTGAGTCGACCACGATCATCTCGTCGGTCTCGGGCTCGTAGAAGCCGAGAACCTGAGTGGTGTAGAAGGTGAGGATGTGGTCGTAGACGCTCCGAGAGTCGTCTTCGATGAACCCCAAACGGAAGAGAGCCTGAATGAAGAGCTCGGGCGCGACCGGGAGGTCTCGCCGGAGCTTGCGGTCGAGCACGCCGCGCAGCTCAGAGGAGGTTATGAGGCGGCACGGTGGCGCGAACGGCGGAGGCACCTGCCGTAGTTGGGCGACCCGACCGGCGATCTGCGTGATTGCGGTCGGGCAGGGTGCCGCGGCGGCGGCACCCGCGAGCAGGACTCCCGCCAGGGCGATGCTATACTTCCGGCGCATGACTCGAGACGCTCGGCTCCAGCTTCTTTCGTCCTACGAGAACATTGAGTTGGCCGAGCAAGTTCTCGCGGAGATGTGCAGCTCGAACAGGGTCGACGATGAGGTCACCTACTGGGTGGGCATGGCGTTGCGGGAGGCGCTTGCCAACGCGATCAAACATGGCAACAAGCTTAACCCGGACAAGCGGGTTTTCGTGCACATGGTGCTGCAGCCCGGCGCCGAACTGCGCATCGTGGTCGAGGACGAGGGTGACGGTTTCGACCCCGAGAAGGTCGCCAACCCGACCGACCCCGGCAACTTGCTCCTCTCCAGTGGCCGCGGCGTCTACTACATGCGCCAGTTCATGGACGAGGTGAACTTCCACATCGGCGAGCGGGGAGGCACGCGCCTCGAGCTCGTCAAGAGACTGAACGGAAGGAGGACGAAATGAAAACCAGGGTGAGAGACGTGGGTGACGTGCGGATACTGGACCTCGAAGGGAAGATCACGATCGGGGCTGGCGATGTCGAGCTTCGCAAGCAGATCGAAGACGCGGTCGCCGGAGGGAAGCTCCACCTCCTTTTGAACCTCGGAGGCGTGAGCCACATCGACTCCTCGGGGATCGGCGAGATGGTCGGGTGCTTCACGACGCTCGCCCGCAAGGGCGGCAAGATGAAGCTCCTCAACCTCACGCAGAAGATCAATGACATCCTTCAGGTCACGCAGCTCATCACGGTCTTCGACGTGTTCGACAATGAGACGGAGGCGGTCGCCAGTTTCAAGTAGCCGAAGGTTCTTCGTCCCATGCAGCCTTGCAAGGTGCAACTCCGGCGTGGGTCGCGATGCGCGTTCTGAATTTTGGGCCCGCCTCGACTGCTCGCGCGGTGGTTTCTCGCTGCGGCAGGACTGGGAAGGAAGCCGCCTTCATGCCGCGGGCGGCGCGATGCGACAACGGCTGGTTGAGGTCGGGGGAGGGAAAACATGGCTCTCAAGACCGTCTTGATCGCCGATGACAGCCGGATATTTCGGGCTCTGATGTCCGAAGTTCTGCAGGAACACGGGCTGGAGGTGCTCCAGGCCGCAGACGGCCGCGAGGCGCTCGATACGCTCCTGTCGAAACGCCCGCAACTCGTGATCCTCGATGCGCTTATGCCGATGCTCTCCGGTTTTGACGTCGTGAGCCAGTTGCGCGAGAAGGCCGTCGACTACCAGCCGGCCATATTCATCGTAACAGCGGTTTACAAGAGCCGCCGCTGGGAATCCGAGGCTCGTCTGCAGTATAAGGTGGACGAGTACCTCGAGAAGCCGCTCGAACCGGAGGATCTGGTGAAGGCGATTGGGCGTCACTTCCCCGAGTTCCTAGGGCTCCCAGGCCGGCCTGCGTCCGACAAGCAATAGCCAACAGCCAACAGCCAACAGCCAACAGCCAACAGCCAACTGCCATCAGCTTCCCCTCCTCCAAGCACGTCTCTTGGGTGGGGGAACTGTCAGCTGTGAGCTGGCGGTTTGGGTGGGGGAGACCTGTCAGCAGTCTTATCGGGTGGGGGAAGTGTCGGCTGTGAGCTGGGCGGTGGGTTGGGGGAGAACTGTCGGCTTTGCTCCTACAGCTCGTCTTCCTTCTGCATTTTTTTGAGGGCGGCTTCCATGGCCGCGAGGGCTTGCTCGACGTCCTTATCGCCGTGAGCGTGCGAGAGGAAGGAAGGAACCGGCGAGCGGGCCGGCAGCAGCAGGCCGGCTTCGCGGCACGAGCGCGCAAACCGCCCCCAAGTATCCTGGTCGACCCTCGCGAACGAATTCCCGTCCGTGACCCCCTGGCGGGAGAAGGCGCACGCAAAGATGGAGCCGACGCGAGCACAGCGCAGAGGGCGGGAGAAGCGTTCTGCGAGCGTAGTCACCCCGGCCTCGAGGTCGGCTCCCCGCTCTTCGAGGCGCTGGTGGACGCTTTCATTTCGCAGGACGGACAGAGTGGCAACCCCCGCCATGATCGCGATCGGTGGGGGAGGGCCCGGCAACTCGTCGCTGGGTGTGGCCGCCAGAGTTCGTGCCCATGCGACCGCGCCGATGCGCGCCACGCCGCCGCCCAGAACGCCACCAAAGACGGCCACGTCCGGTTCGATCCCGAAGACCTCGGCCGCGCCGCCTCGGGCGAGGCGGAAACCGGTCAGCGTCTCGTCGAGCACTAGCCTCGCGCCGGCCGCGCGCGTGGCCGCTGCCACCGCCAGGATGAACTCGGGGGTCGGCCTGATCACGCCGAACTGAGCCGCAATCGGATCGAGGACCACCGCCGCCGTGTCGACACCCACCTCGGCTAGTACGTTCGAAAGAACCTCGGCATCGCCCCAGGGGACAACCCGGACCAGGCGCGCGAGCTCTGCAGGGATACCCGCGACCATGGGCTGGCTTACACCCAGTGGACCCGAAGCCGTGACATGGAAAGTCTCAACCGCGCCGCGCCGGTTGCCGTCGAAGACGATGACCAGGCGTCGTCCGGTGTCCCGTCGGCACCAACGCAGTGCGAGCTCCCAGGCCTCGCTCTCGGATGGGGTGACGGCCCAGGGTGAGAGAGCTGGCGTGTGCTCCCGCAGCAACTCGACGAGCTCCAGCTCGGCGGCGATATGGAACCCGCTGGCAAGCCCCATCGTCGAGGCGCGCCGGACGGCGTCCAGCAGGTACTGATTGCCGTAACCCAGCAGGTTTGTCCCGGCACCGCCCAGCAGGTCGAGGTAGGCGACGTTGTCGGCGTCGAAGACCTGGCAGCCCTTCGCCTTGGCGAGGAGCAGAGACTCCTCCCCTCGCCGGCCCGCCAGCGGCACGTCCTTCCGCGCCTGCGCCAACAATTCGTCTGCCCGTTGTCCCATCGTCCGGTCCTGCCTCCGTGAGCCACCAAGTCTACCGGCTTCACTGCCTGTGCTCAAGACTCCTCGGTTTCGTCTTCCTCCAGCCCCTCATCGTGGAAGAAGAAGAGCGCGCAGCGTCTGGAGCAGAAGTACCTTCCATACGCCAGAGTTGCGCACTTATGGCACGTGACATGGCCGCAAATGTGACACTTCGTAAGAGCCCAGGTAGGGCGCTCTTTTTCGCAGGTGTCACAGACCCCAAGGTTGCGTCCAGGCACCCCTCGAGTATCGCCTCGCCGTGGTCGCTGCGCAAGTTGCAGGTCGTCCGTCCGAGCCCGACCGCGTGCCCGGGCGCAGTCGATTCGGGTCCGAACGAGCGCTTGTCCGTTGGAGGGGTTGAGGATAGAATTCGCAGGCTACGTGCCGGCGTAGCTCAGAGGCAGAGCAGGGGTCTCATAAGCCCCGTGTCAGTGGTTCGAGTCCACTCGCCGGCACCACGTCCATGACCCTGAACGGCTTCGCCGCCGCTTTTCGCCGTCACTTCCCCGACATCCTCGGGCGCCCCATCCTGGTCGCGCTCTCGGGGGGTGCGGACTCGGTTGCTCTCCTCAGCCTGTTCCACGAATCGGTCTCCGATCTCGGGTGCGTGGTGTCCGCGGCACATGTGCATCACCACCAACGCGGGGTCGCGGCGGACGGCGACGCAGCATACTGCAGAGAACTGTGTAACCGCCTCGGGGTGAAGCTGGTTGTGGAGCACCTGGCGCCGGAGCGGCCCCGCGGAACTTCGCCGGAAGCGTGGTGGCGCCGGGAGCGGTATCGGGCCCTGGAAGCCGTACGGGAGCGGCTGGGTTGTGCGGCCGTGGCCACCGCCCATACCCGAGACGACCAGGCCGAGACTGTGCTCCTGAAACTGTTCCGAGGCTCGGGTCCGCGCGGCGTCGCGGCCATCCGGCGGCGGGTAGGGCTCGTCGTCCGGCCGCTCCTTGACGTGCCCCGGGCTGCACTGAGGGAATACCTCGCGGAACGGGAGCTCTCGTGGCGCGAGGATGGGAGCAACGCCGACCTTGCCTATCCGCGGGCTCGGGTGCGCCATGGTGTGCTCCCGGCGATCGTCGCGGCGTTCCCGCACGCCCCGGAACACATTGCTGCGTTCGCCTCATCCCTCGCTGCTGACGAAGTGCTCCTTTCTGGTCTGCTCGCGGAGCACGGGGTGTGGCCCGAGGTCGGCCGGCCCGTCCCGTCGGCGCTTGTGGCGGCTTTGCCGGCACCGCTCCTGCGTCGCTGGGTGCTCGAGCTGGCGGGGCGCCTACCGCTGGCCGAGCCGCCCTCTCGCCGGCAGCTCGATGGGGTGAGCGGCATGCTCGAGAGCGGGCAGCCGGCGGCGGTGGATCTCGGACGTCGGTGGGTGCTGCGGCTGCGCGGCAACACGCTACTGCTTCAGCCGCCGCCCATTCAACCGTTCGCTCCCCGGCCTGTAGCCCTTCCTTCGAGGGTCGAGCTGCCGGGCGGGTTCGTCGGCGTGCTGGGAGGCTCATTGTCACCGAGCGCGCGGCACCGGGCGACGCTCCACTCCCGCCTGCGCGAACGCGTGGTGAGCTGGCGCTCGGTTGTACCGGGAGAGCGGTTCGGCGGCGCCGCGGTGATGCGCCGGCTCGCGGCGAAGGGCTTGCCGGCCCAGTGGCGACAGGCATGGCCGGTGCTGCTGGCGGGTGATACGATTGTTTGGCTTCCTGCGGTCGGGGTCGCCGAGGGGTGGGGTGAGGACGGCGCCGAAGGGGTTGCGGTAGGGCTGGAGGAGCCATGGGAACGCCACGACAGGTGATTGCACCAGAGATGATCGCGGCGCGCGTCGCCGAGTTGGGCAAGCGAATCGGAGCAGACTACTCCGGCCGTGAGCTGGTGCTGGTGGGCATGCTGAAAGGTGCAACGGTCTTCCTTGCAGACCTCTTGCGGACCATTCCGGGCGCCGTTCGCTTCGAGCTCGTCAACGTGATGCACCAGACAGAGCCTCGCGGCGCGATCATCGAGCTGACATACGCCACTCACGTTCACCTGGAAGGCGCGCACGCTCTCATCTTGAAAGACATCTGCCATTCGGGTGTGACCGAAAACTACCTGCTGACGCATCTTGCCCTGCAGACCCCTGCGAGTCTGGAAGTCGCGGCGCTCATCAACCGTCCGCTGTTGCGCCGGGTTGCGTTGGAACCCAAATATGTGGTGTTCAACGACGTGCCGCCCGGGCGCTTGGTGGGGTACGGGATGGAATACGAGGGCCGGTGGGGGAATCTTCCCGACATCAACACCCTTGAGGGTGTGTGACCGGTGCGCTGGCTTCGTGAGAGCGCCCTCGTCTGAGCTTGGCGCCCGCGCAGGAGACCGCCGGAGGAACGCGGAGAGTACGTGAACCAGAACGTGAAGAACCTGCTGCTGTTCGTCGTCATCATCGTGTCGGTGGTGCTGCTCTGGAATTGGATCACCACCACCCGGGCGGGAACGAAGGAGATTGCCTTCTCCGAGTTCCTGGATCGCGTTGAGAAGAACCAGATCACCGAGGTGTTGATCCGCGGGGACGAGGTCTACGGGCGTTCTCCTGAGGCAACTGCGGCGCACTCGCTCGCAGCTCGCCCGTTCGACTTCGTGACCTACTCGCCCGGGTACGACAAGCTCGTCGGCCTGCTGCGCGAGCACAACGTGAAGATCAAGGCTGAACAGGCGTCGCAGGGTTCGATATGGACCGCACTCCTGTCGTGGCTGCCGTTCGTGCTGCTCGCGGTGATGTGGTACTTCTTCTACCGTCAGATGCAGGCCGGCGGTAACAAGGCGATGGCTTTCGGCAAGTCGCGCGCCCGCCTACTCAACCCACAGAAGAAGGGCGTGACATTTAAGGACGTTGCGGGCGTGGACGAGGCCAAGGAAGAGCTCCAGGAGATCATCGAGTTCCTCCGCGACCCGCAGAAGTTCCAGAAGCTCGGGGGCAAGATCCCCCGGGGCGTGCTCCTGATGGGCCCGCCGGGGACCGGCAAGACGCTGCTGGCCCGCGCCGTAGCGGGCGAGGCCGACGTGCCATTCTTTTCGATCTCCGGCTCGGACTTCGTGGAGATGTTTGTCGGGGTTGGCGCGTCGCGCGTGCGGGATCTGTTCGAGCAGGGCAAGAAAAACGCGCCCTGCATCATCTTCATCGACGAAATCGATGCGGTTGGACGCCACCGTGGAGCCGGCCTCGGCGGGGGCCACGACGAGCGCGAGCAGACTCTCAACGCCCTGCTTGTCGAGATGGACGGATTCGAGTCCAACGACGGCGTGATCCTGATTGCGGCCACAAACCGCCCGGACGTCCTCGACCCCGCGCTGCTCCGCCCCGGACGCTTCGACCGGCGCATCGTAGTAAGCCGTCCCGACCTCAACGGCCGGGCCGAGATCTTCAAGGTGCACACGGCGAAGATCACCCTCGCACCGGACGTCGACCTGCCGGTGCTCGCTCGCTCGACCCCCGGGTTCTCCGGCGCCGACATTGCCAACCTGGTCAACGAAGCGGCTCTGCGGGCGGCGCGATTCAACAAGACCGCGGTTGCAATGGAGGACTTCGAGTTCGCCAAGGACAAGGTCATGATGGGGGCGGAGCGCCGCTCACTCGCACTTTCCGAAGAGGAGAAGCGTGTGGTGGCGTTTCACGAGGCAGGCCACGCTCTGATCGCGGCAGTACTGCCGAACGCCGACCCGCTGCACAAGGTCACGATCATCCCGCGCGGGCTCGCGCTCGGCCTGACCCAGCAACTCCCCGAGGAGGACAGGTACCTTCACGCCAAGTCGTTCCTTTCGGATGAACTCGTTGTGCTGATGGGCGGTCGCCTGGCGGAGCAGATCGTCTTCGGGGACGAGGCCATCACCACCGGGGCCGGCAACGATCTCGAGCGAGCCACCGAACTCGCCCGCAAAATGGTATGCGAGTGGGGGATGTCCGCGATGGGGCCGCTCACCTTCGGCAAGCGCGAAGAGGCAATATTCCTCGGCAAGGAGTTCGCCCGCCACCAAGACTACTCCGAGTCCACGGCGGTCGAGATTGACAGCGAGATCAAGCGCCTCGTGGAGAACGCCTACGGGCGGGCCCAGCAGACATTGACCGAGAACCGACCGGTGCTCGACAGGATCGCAGCAGCACTTCTCGAGCGCGAAGTGCTCGAGGGGGAAGAGGTCTACCGGATGGTCTCCGAGCATACCGGCGTGCCGGTGGACAAGCTCAAGGGCCCAGGTCACCCGGTCCCCTCCGCCGAAGCCGTCTGACCTCCGGCGCCGCCGGCGTCGGACCATCTGCGGCGTCAGGCTCGCGCCTCGCACGTAGCCTCCGGCTACGCTGCGCTGCTCGCCGCTCGCCTTCCTTGCATCTGGCCCAACGGCGGCAGCGCGGCTACTCGCCGTGCTGCAAGGCCCTGCGTTCGTTTGAGAGGTAACAGGAGGATATGGGAAGAGGGAAGACGGGAGAGGAAAGGCGGGCGACGGAAGGTTTGTCTTGTCTTTCCGCTACTTTCTCCCTTCTGCCTTCTTCCCATTTCCTATCGTTCTCGCCGTTTCTGAACGTGCGAACTTCTGGACCTTTGAACCTGCGAACTGCCTCTGGCTCCTCGGCTCCTCAGCCCCGCCGCTCTTCTGCTTGTCTCCTCGGACCACGGACCACTGTCTTCCTGTGCCCTGTCTCCCGCGAGGGTACAATCCACTCGTGATCGTAGTCCGGGCCTTCGCAATGCTGGTGTTTGTGGTGCTGGGGATCGTCAGCACCATCCTGGCCGGTATCATCGGTACCCTCATCGGTTTCATCCCGCCCCGCGGCGACTGGACCCTGCGGGGAGCGCGGATTTGGGGGCGCGGCATCCTCCTCGGAGGCTTCGTGCGCCTCAGAAGCGAGGGTCGCAAGCGTGTGCCGCGAGGCGAACCCGTGCTCTTCATGGCCAATCACGAGTCGTGGCTCGACATCCCGGCTCTGCTCGCCGAGATCCCAGTGCAGGTGCGCTTCCTCGCCAAGAAGTCGCTTTTCTCCTGGCCGCTTTTCGGCTGGGCGATCGCTTCGATGGGTTTCATCCCAGTTGACCGCGAGAACCGCCGGGAGGCTGTGAAGTCATTCGAGGAGGCTGCCGCCCGGATCCGCTCTGGCCGTTCTGTCCTCATCTTCCCGGAAGAGACCCGTTCGACGGACGGTGGGTTGCTGCCGTTTCAACGCGGCGGTTTCCTGATCGCGATCAAGGCCGGGATCCCGATCGTCCCGGTCGGCCTCGACGGCCCGCGGCATTGCCTGCCAAAGCACAACTACTTCATTCGTCCCGGCGTCATTACGGTTCGGTTCGGCGACCCGATCCCGACGACCGGTCGGGGAGTGACGGACAAGGGCGAACTGATGAAACTGGTCAGGATGGAGATCGAGAGGTTGCGAGGCAATGCGGGCGTGCGAAAGATGGTTTCATACGATGGGAGTGGTGCGTTGAGGAGCGTGGGCGATGGTCAATGAAGAAAAGGTCTGGGATGCGTTGTCGACCGTGATGGATCCAGAGATCCCTTTCTCGGTCGTGGATCTCGGGCTGGTCTACGGGGTGGAGGTCGCGCCCCCCGATCGCGTGCGGGTCCAGCTGACCCTCACCACACGAGGCTGCCCGCTGGTACGCCGCATCTCGGCGGACGCTGAGGCGGCGATCCGGAGGGGTACCGGGGCGGGCGACGTGACGGTGGAGATCGTCTGGGATCCGCCGTGGAGCCCCGCGATGGCCTCCGAAGCTGTGCGCAACCACTTCGGCTGGGCGAGTTGAACATCGGGCTTGGGGAGGAATCAGCACTCCCGCACAGGCGCGGCACCGGATCCTGAGGCCGGTTCGTGATGGTCGTCGGTAGGTTTCGGACGATCCCCACCTGCGCAAAACCTATTGCGCCGGCGGTGTGGAGGGTGAAATGGCGTTGACTGAGGCAGGTGTCCGTGAGGCTCTCAAGAAGGTCAAGTTCCCGGGGCTGACCCGGGACATCGTGTCGTTCGGCTTCGTCCACGGTATACGGGTCGATGGTGGTTCGGTGGAGGTTGACATCGTGATGTCGACGGCCAACCCGTCGGCGAGCCAGGCGGTTGAGCGGGATGCCAGGGCCGCGCTCGAGGTGCTGCCGGGCGTCACGAAGGTTAAGCTCGAGTGCAAGGTGCAGGCGCCCCAGGCTCCCCAGGTGGCGGCGCCGGCCCGTGTGGCGCTCCCCGGCGTTCGCTACAAGATCGCCGTCGCGTCGGGCAAGGGCGGCGTCGGGAAGTCCACCGTGGCGGCCAATCTCGCGCTTGCTTTGCTCCGCGACGGCGTGACCGTCGGCCTGCTCGACGCCGACATCTACGGTCCATCCCAGCAGATGATGATGGGATGCACGGACAAGCCGCGGGTGACCCCCGAAGAGAAGATCCTCCCGGTCGACGGCAACGGCGTCAAGGTGATGTCGCTCGGGTTCCTGATGGACCCCGACCAGCCTGTGATCTGGCGCGGGCCGATGGTGATGAAGGCTCTGCAGCAGTTCATCGAGGACGTTGACTGGGGCACGCTCGACTACCTGGTGGTGGACCTGCCCCCCGGGACAGGCGACGCCCAGCTCACCATGACCCAGCAAGTACCTCTGGATGGTGCGGTCATCGTCACGACGCCTCAGGACGTCGCGCTCATCGACGCCCGAAAGGGGCTCGCGATGTTCCAGAAGGTCAACGTTCCCGTGCTGGGCGTGATCGAGAACATGTCGGCGTTCGTCTGCCCCCACTGCGGCGCCAGGAGCGAGATCTTCAAGCACGGCGGGGGGAAGCGCACCGCCGAGCAACTCGGCGTGCCGTTCCTGGGGGACATTCCCATTGACCCTGAGATCGTCGTGGGCGGCGATGCGGGCACACCGATCGTCGCCTCGCACCCCGACTCGGCAGCGGCTGAGGCCTTCGTGGCCATCGCCCAGGCCATCAGGAGCCAGGTCGAACGCTCGTAGGCGAGCCGACCCGGCGTGGTAGGACCTATCCTATTTCTTGGGAGTAGCCGGCGCCGGGCTCTTCGTCGGCGAGGGCGTCGGAGCCTTGGCGACGATCTCCGCCGCGGTTTCTGGATGACCGCCGGCAGCGATGATCGCTTCGAGGCGCTTTGCGAACCACTCCGGCTCTCCCCAGGGGAGTGGCTCGCCGCCGGCGAAGAACGTGGGCGTGCCGAAGACACCAAGGCGGTACCCGAGGTCGAGGTGGCGAAGCACCGCATCCACGGAAGGGTCTTTGAGGTAGCAGCCCAGGAACTTCTCCTTGCTCAACCCGTTCGCAGCGAGAAAACCGAACACGACGTCGTCCAGCGACTCGACGCTCAAAGTGTCCTGGAGGCGGTAGCACTCCTCCTTAAGCTCGATGACGCGCTCGGGCCAGAACTGGCCGAGACAGTAGCCCGCAACCGCGGCGCGGAACGCCCACGGATGGAGTGAAACGAGCGGAAAGGTCACGATGCCATGGCGGACCTTGTCGCCGAACTGGTTCAGCACCGGTTTGACGTTGGTCCACCCCAGCTTGCAGCCCGGACACTGGAAATCGGAGAACTCCACAACCTTGACCATGGCGTTCTCGTGGCCTGGATCCCATTGCACCTCGGCGTGGTCGAGGATCTCTCGCCGCACGGCCCGAGGGTCGCGGGCAAGAGGCCACGTATTGCCGATCACCAGGTACTTGCCGTCGGCGGTCACCGCCACCGGCATCTGCATCCAGCCGTACCCAGTCGCTACTTGCGCGACTAGGGGGACCAGAGGGCCCGGATTGGCCGGGCTCATCGGCCAGGGAACTTTCACCTTGTTTCCCAACCAGTTGCCGAGCGCCTGCGGAAGGAACTGCTGGACGAACACGGGCAGCGTTTCCACGGTGACTGGGGGATCGGTCGCCGGAAGCGGGAAGAGAAGGCCGACGGCCACCGTCCCCCCTTGCGCGTCGAACACCATCGCGAGGTTGTCCTTTGCGTCGGGCTTGAGGCTCGTCCGCTCGACGCGCACTGCCTGGTAGGGACCGACAGGCGTCGTGCCGGGTATGACCTCGGTGAGAGAGATCGAGGTCCCCGGTGCATAGTTCATGGCTGCCCGCGCGAAGGCCTTGATCGTCTGCTCGGACACCTGAGCCCCGCATGGGACCGTCACAAGAAGCAAAACCGTCGCTGCCGCGCTACGTCGCATGCTCGCCCTCCGGCTCAACGCCGGTGAAGGATACCAGAGAGCCGGATTCGCTATGCGTAGCAGGCGCAACGACGAAACGCGTGACCAGCAGGGTCGGGATTCGCATGCAGCGGATGCGGCCCCTAGCTCTTGGAACGATCACACCGTCTCCTGTACAGTTGGCACATGGTGGAGCGAGGCCTGGAAGGCCTGTGGCGCAGAGGCCGCCCTGCGGTCATGGGTGTCCTCAACGTCACGCCCGACTCGTTCTCCGACGGAGGACGCTTCCTTACACGTGGCGAAGCCGTCGGACACGCTCTCGAGATGATCCAGGCCGGCGCCGACGTGGTGGACGTGGGAGGTGAATCCACGCGCCCGGGGTCGGACGGAGTGGACGAGACGATCGAGATCGAGCGCATCGTCCCTGTGATCGCAGAGTTGACGCGGCTTCGTCCGGGGACCCCGGTCTCAGTCGACACGTCCCGGGCGGGCGTCGCCGAAGCTGCGCTCGCTGCCGGGGCCAGCCTCGTGAACGACGTGACCGGCGGTCGCGGCCCTGGGATGCTCGAGGTCGTGGCCGGTCGCCGCGCGGGTATCGTGCTCATGCACATGCGGGGCGAGCCGCGCACCATGCAGCACCATACCGAATACCTGGACGTGGTTGCCGAGGTGCACCAGTTTCTTGTCGATCGCGCGGCGGTGGCCGTGACGGCCGGCATCGCGCCGGACCGCGTGATGGTCGATCCGGGCATCGGTTTCGCCAAGGACGTGGCGGGCAACCTCCGGCTGCTCTCGGCGTTGCCCGATCTGGCCGCGCTCGGCTACCCGGTCGTGGTCGGCACGTCGCGCAAATCGTTCATTGGAAAGCTCGTGGCAGGCGCCAGTCCGGACGCGAGGCTGGCGGGATCCCTCGCCTCGATCGCTGGGACGGTGCGGCTGCGACGCGTCATGGTTCGGGTGCACGATGTCGCCGAGACGATCCAGTTCTTCACGGTGCTGTCCGCCCTCGAGGGGGCCGCATGAGTACCGTCTTCGCGGCCGTGCGCGAGATTACGCACCTGGAGGTGGGTGTCCGGGACCTCATCGACATCGGCCTCGTAGCGGTCGTCTTCTACCTGCTGCTCACCGCCGTGAAGGGGACGCGCGCCGTCTCCATGCTGTGGGGGATATTCATCCTTGGCGGCAGTTATCTGGCGGCGCAGGCTCTCGACCTGATCACGCTGGCGACTGTCTTGCGGGAGATGCTGTTCTACCTCCCGTTCGTAATTATCGTCCTGTTCCAGCACGAGATCCGCCGCATTCTCGCGGCTATCGGACGAACGCCGTTGCTGCGGTGGACATCCGCGATCTCGCCGCGGCAGGTCATGATCAACGACATCGTGCTCGCCTGCGAGACGCTGGTCTCGCACCGCTATGGGGCCCTCATCGTGATCGAACGTGACGAGGGTCTTCGGACGTTCGTTGAAACGGGGATTCCCATCGACGCGCACCTTTCGTACGACCTGCTTGTGAATCTCTTTACGCCGGGCACCCCGCTGCACGACGGTGCCGCGATCGTTCAGGGCAACCGCATCGCCGCGGCCGGGTGTTTCCTCCCGCTGTCGGTGCGCGCCGATCTTTCGACCACCTACGGCTCTAGGCACCGGGCGGCGCTGGGCATCGCGGAGGAGACGGATGCGGTCGCGGTCGTGGTGTCGGAGGAACGGGGAGCGCTGACGGTGGCTGAAGGCGGGCACTTGCGTGAGGACCTCGATCGGAGAGGTTTACGGGACCTCCTTCTCGAGTTGCTGGTTCTGGGCCGCTCAGGGGGTGCGGCTTGAGATTCGTGCCGCGCTCTCCCGGGAACATGGTACTGGCGGTCGTGCTTGCGTGTCTGGTCTGGTATGCGAGCGCTCTCGACCGGAGAGAGCGCATCTCGGAACGTCAGCTCGACACCCCCGTCACCCTGGTCAACGTCCCCGCCGACACCGTCATCACCTCGGACGTGCCTCGCTTCCTCTCGCTCCGGGTGCGGGGGCCGCTCTCGCGCCTGCGCGCCCTCGACCAGACCCAGACCGGGGTCGTGATCGATTTGCGCGGCGTCAGCGAGGGGGAGCGCGACTTTGCGGTGGAGACGCACAACGTGATCGTGCCTGCAGGCGTCGAAGTGCTGGCCGTGACGCCCTCGCAGGTACCACTCCGCTTGGAGCGGGTGGGCCACCGGCGCGTCCCGGTCAAGCCCCGTGTTTCCGGAGAGCCGGCCGCCGGTATGGTAGTCGGGGCCGTGGCCGTAGAGCCTCAAACGGTCGTAGTCAGCGGTCCGCACCTCCAGCTCGAGAGGCTACAGGCGGTTCCCACGGACCCGGTGAGCGTCGACGGTGCGGACTCTCCGGTGGACACGCTCGTAGCGGTGCGTTCTCCCCAGCCCCTGATGCGGATCGTGGAACCGCTTGCCGTGCGGGTCATCGTTGAGATCACCCCGGCCCTCAGCGATTCTCGCGGCGGGAGGCGCCGGTGACCGCTGGGCTCTTCGGGACCGACGGAATGAGGGGCGTGGCGTTCGAGTATCCGCTGGACCGCCCCACTCTGACGCGACTGGGCGCCGCCCTGGCGGCGCACCTGCGCGACGCGACGCTGCCGCCGGTGGTCCTGCTGGCGGGCGACACACGCGCCTCCACGCCGGTGCTGGCCGATTGGCTAGGCGGCGCGTTGGTGGCTGCGGGCGGCGAGGTGCATTGGGGGGGCGTGCTCCCGACACCGGCGGTGTCGCACCTGCTCCGCGATCGCGGCGGATACGGCACGGGGGTCGTGATCTCGGCGTCGCACAACCCTGCGGCCGACAATGGCGTAAAGCTCGTGAACCGGGGCGGGACCAAATGGCCGGCCGAAGAGGAACGACGCCTCGAGGCAAGGCTCGCCGCGATGCCTGCAGAGGTCGCGGTGGCGCCCATGCCGTGCGTCGACCCTAGAGCTCGCGACCGCTACGTCGAGTTGCTTCTGGCCTCGCTGCCTCCTCGCGCACTCGAAGGTGTACGGGTGGTGGTGGATCCCGCCAACGGTGCTGCTTCTCCGGTCGCCAGGGCGTTCTTCGAGGCGCTCGGAGCGAAGGTGACGATGATCCACGCCGAACCCGACGGACGCAACATCAATGCCCGTTGCGGTGCGCTGTTCCCCGAGTTGCTCGCGACGGAAGTCAGGCGCGTCGGATTCGACGCCGGGGTCGCACTCGACGGCGATTCGGACCGGGCGATCCTAGTCACCCGGACCGGACGCGTGCTCGACGGCGACGATGCCCTGCTGATGTGGGCCCGGGCGCTTCTGGCGGAGGGAAAGCTGCCGGGGCCGACCGTCGTCGCAACCGTGATGTCGAACCTGGGGCTTGAGACTGCGCTGAGGCGAGATGGAATAGCGCTTGTGCGGTGTCCCGTCGGAGACCGTGAGGTGTGGGAAGCGATGCAGCGGGAGGGCGCAGCCCTTGGCGGCGAGCAGTCGGGCCACGTGATCTGCAGCCACTTCTCGGTAACCGGTGACGGGCTGCTTACCGCGGCCCACATCCTCGCGGTCGCGCAGCGGGCCGGCGCCACACTCGAGGAGCTGGCGGACCTCCAACGGTTCCCGCAGGTGCTTCTGAACGTGAGGGTCGGGATGCGCCGCCCCGTTGAGGAGGTGCCTGAACTCGCAGTAGCGGTCAAATCGGCGCAGATGCACCTGTCCGACAGCGGCCGCGTACTTGTCCGCTACTCGGGCACCGAGCCGTTGCTTCGAATCATGGTCGAAGCGGAGGAGGACACGCTTGCGCGCGAAACCGCCGAGGGGATCGCCGCAATCGCCCGGGAACAGCTCGGTTCCGCCTGACGCCGGGAGGGACCGCGGCGGTAAGTTCCTTAGAACCCGAAGATGTTCTTCTTGCGCTTCAACTTGAGGGGTTCCTGTGCTTTGCCGAGCTGCGCCGTGTGGCCCGAGTAGTCACTCGCTGCCACGTAGAAGTCGACTGTCTGGTTCTGGTGGAAGCTCGCCGAGATCTCGGCCGACCAGTCTGCGCCCGTGCCCCGGCGCAACGGCAGTTCTACATACTTCCCGCTTCCCTCGACCCGAGCGAAAAGTTGAGCGTCCTTGACTCCGTGGTCATCCTGGATCTTGAAGGCGAGGATCACCGCTTCGCCCTTCTTGTACTCGAGCTTGAGGCCCGGGGCGAGCGCCAGCGTCGGAGGCTGCGCATCGAGCTGTTCGAGCTGCTTGGTCAGTCTTTCGCGCATCTGCTGAACGCGTTCCGCTGTCTGGGCGTTGGGCGGCAGGGACTTGAGCAGCTCCAGCCCCTTCTCCGGCGCCTTGCCCGCTTCTGTCTGCTGCACCTGCGCCATCAGGGCCGTGAATCTCTGATCGGTCTCCTGCTCCGTCTTGACGCGTTCGAGACGATCCTGAAGTCCGGTACGGGTCGGCCAGCTGCGCCGCACGGTGTCGAGGCGGGCGAGCGCGAGGTCGAAGCTCCCCTTCGCCGCGAGGGTGTCGGCTTCGCGTTCGAGCGCCGCTGCGGCCTTCTCACGCGCCTCGGCGGCCAGAGCGTATTTCGGGACGACCTCGACCAGAACGCTCGAATTCTGGAGCACCTGGGCCAGATCCCCCTGGCGCTGGGCCTTCAACAGAGTGGCTTGGAGGTTGAGCGCTCGATGGGCCTCCTCGATCGATGCCGAGAAATCCGCGTCACGCTTGAACACGGCCTCTTCTTCGTTCGAGATTTCCCGCACGGTGTCGGTGAGCACCTTGATGTTGCCGGCGGCGAGAGCCCTCTGCATCGCCTTGGTAAGGGCTTGCCGCCTCATGGTCCCGTACGTGGCCCGGATGGTCTTGTACCTCTCCTGCTCGGGCTGCGAGAGGCCTCCCAGGTCTTCCGGCGAGATCGCGTCGAACGCGGCGCCCGCCGCCGCCAGCTCGCCGAGCGCAACGGCCGCCTCGGCCTTCTCGAGTTGCACGGCGGCAGCGTTCACCTGCACCGGTTGGGGGGACGGCGACGGCTTACGGGGCGCTGCCGTCGGCGCTGCGTGAGGAGCGAGTCGTTCCGGCTGCTGGCTTCCAATCCAAAACCACCCGGTCACTGACCCTAGCACAACCACCGCCGCAATCCCGATGGCCAACGGCGCGATGCGGCGTTTGCGTGACGGCTTGGCCGCAGGCTTGGCAGGCGCGGCGGGGGCTTGCGCGGGCGGCTCGGTTACCGGCTGGGGTACCAGAGGTTGGCCGTGCTGTGCAGCGTGG
This sequence comes from Acidobacteriota bacterium, assembly GCA_003158745.1. Taxonomy (GTDB): domain Bacteria; phylum Acidobacteriota; class Thermoanaerobaculia; order Thermoanaerobaculales; family Thermoanaerobaculaceae; genus RBG-13-68-16. Next base: position 2,354 of record PMLC01000051.1, on the reverse strand, counting down.
TCTCCCTCAGGGATCGGCGCGAGCGCGCGGGCGGGAGGCGTTGCGGCGGCCTCGGGGTGCTGCTTCGGGGCCGGCAGAGGTTCCCCGGCCGGAGCAGGTGTCGGCAGCGGCTCAGGATGGAGCGGCACGGGCGGCTCCGTCTCGGCCTTGGATGGGGCGGTCGGCATGTCGGCCGGGATCGTGGCGAGAGCCGCTCCAGTTGTCTCGCGGCCCGAAGTCAGTAGTTCGGGCGTGACCTGGTCCGGTTCGGCGGACACGGACTCGGGACGAGGTTCCTCCTCCGATTGCTTCGGGAAGATCGGCGTGATCCGCGCAGGGGAAGTGTCCTCACCCTTCTCCGGGACTGCGAACTGCCCTCCCGCCGCCCCTCCAGCTAGCGGCTCGCCGGCCGGGGGTTCGGGAGGGAGGGAGGTGCCGACGCTGATGGATGGAGTCGGGGTGACCAACTCGTCGGCCACGGGCTCGGCCGGCGCCTCGGCCAGAGCACGCTGGATCGCTTGGCGGAACTCGTCGAAGCTCGCCGGCCTCGCGGCCGGGTCTCTGCGGAGGGCCTGCGCCAAGACCTTCTGCAGCGCGGGCGGGTCCTGCAGGCTCGTACGGACATGGGGCGGGAGCGAGACGTCCGGTGCCGGTGCATCGGCCGCCGCGACTTCCGCCTGGAGAAGGTAGCAAGTTGTGGCAGCGAGCGCGTAAAGATCGGACCGCCAGTCAGCCACCGGCGCAATGGTGGGATCCAGCTGCTCGGGAGCCGCGAACTGCGCCGGCCCTTCGGTGAGAACGACGGCTCCCGCTGTCGCGAAGCCGCTGTGGAACGCCGCGGTCCCGAACCCCAGGATCTTGATGTGCTCTGTGTAGCCCTGGCTCAGCGCGAGGAGGTTCTCCGGCGCGATGTTGCCGTGCGAGACACCGCCTTGTTGGAGTGCCTCGAGCCCGTCGATGACTTCGAGGATAAGGGCGAGGACACGCCCCGGCGGTGTCCCGGCGAGCGAATCGAGTCGGTCGCCCTCGACGAGCTCCATGACCATGAAAGCACTTCCGTCGGGACAGAACCCGTAGTCGAGGAGCGTCGGAAAAGGCTCCGGGCCAGCAGACGCAAGGACGCCCATGGCCGCCAGGAATCGCTCCCGACAGGCCTCAAGGCCTATGGGTGAGGTTGGCGGTATCAGCTTGATCGCCACCATCGCACCGGTGTTGGGTTCAACGGCCCGGAAGACGATCGCGGACCGGCTGGACTTGAGCACCCGCTCGAGGCGGAAGCTCTCGGTGATCTCGCGAGGTTCAGTTGTATACACGGAGGGATCTCCCGTTTCGCGACCCGAGTCCTGGGAGGACAGGGAGCCGGCGCGTCTCGGCGCCAAACCGTTTCCGACCTTGGATTGTCACGCATTAAGTCTACCAAACATGCACTTGCAGACCCAGGTGCCGGCGGTGAGGGCGATCACTTGGAGGCGACCTGGGGCGAACGGGAAGTTCGTGATCCCGAGGCGTGTCGCGAGTGCGCCCACGGTCGGCGCGGCGCGTCCCCTCTTGGGACGGTTTCCCGCGCGAGGGGAAGTCAGGTGTGGTGAGGCCAGGAACGACATTGGACGGCGTTGTGGGCCGATCCAGCGCTTGAAATCGGACTATTTTGAGGAAGGCCGATTGAGGCCGAAGGGCGTGGTGTCGACGAGACTCGCCGACGGCGGGTGGTAGAGAGCGGGGTGGCCACGAGGCTCCCCTTGCCTCCATCACGAGAGAAGATGGCGGGGTCGAGGAGACTCGAGCTCACGATCATCCTTGGGCTCCCAGGGCATCCTCGACAGACGACATGTGGATGGGTTCCCACTCGCCTGGCCAAGGACCTCGGGCATTTGACCCAAAACCCGAAGATCGGTCCCGGTGGAAGTTGGGATCGAGGCTTGCGAGCTCTCTCCGACTGCCTGAACTTCTCCGGAGGAGGGAATTGACACCCCCATTCTAGTCGTGTATAACCAAGTGGTGATGGAGGTCNNATGGGCGGTGAGCGTCTGACTTTGCTGGAAGCGATGCAGCGCGGCCGCGAGAATGCCCACGAGGTGGGTGCCGCCAAGGCCCGCGCAGAAGCGGGCGGCGAACGGGTACGGCAGGCTCGTGGCTTTCGGCTTCCCGCCCTGCACCTCGAGGAGAACTTCATCCGCACGGACTCGCCTGCCGAGGTCTTCGCCCTGGAGCTCAACCAGGAGAGGTTCTCGTTCGCCGAGTTCACCGCCTCGGACCCGAATCACCCGAGCCCCCTCAACACGGCGGTCACTCGCGCGGAGCTGACGCTGCCGCTGTACACCGGCGGCGAGCTGAGCACGCGGGTCGGCCAGGCGGAGGCCGGGGCGAAGGCTGCC
>PMLC01000135.1:93494-95500 GCA_003158745.1 Acidobacteriota bacterium | reverse complement strand
CGAAGGTTCAACTACAGCAGAGGTGCAGGGGAGCAGAGGAGCCCGAGACGAGCGTTCCGCTGCCCTGTCGTTTCCCCTCTTCTCCTCAGCCCCTCCGCTCCTCTGCGTGTCTATCCGGCGGCGCGGCTACACGCGTAGTGGCGCACCTGTGCCTCCGGTGAGCGTTGTATCGGAGACCGGCGCCTGGTCTTACCCCTTCGAATGTCTAGAACGCCGCATCCAGATCCGCCCACGCTTCCCATCGAGTTGGAGGCTTGGCGAGCCAGTGCCGCAGCATCTGGGCATATGACCAAGACCCCGGATCTCCAGTGACCTCAACGTTGAGAAGAGCCTTGTCCAGGGCGTTTCTGTCTACCGCGAGACAACGACCCACGACCTTTAGGTTGCCGCGAGATTCCCGCAACCCGCCGATGGCGAATGTAAATGAGGCGCGTTGGATGGTCACTAACCCTAACTCGTTGCACGTCTCCCTGACCCTTCCAGTAAGCACGGTATCGCAATCCGGAGCTGCAACCGCTGCGAAAGCCTCCTTGACCCGCTCTCCCGGATCCGCGCTCAAGAACTGCTCGACATACGCCAGGAGTCGGTACCAGGTTCGCACGGTGGGGCGAACCACCAAGTCTTCGCGGGTGGGAGGTAGTCGGTCAGCTGGGGTCTCCGCCTTCCAGGGCTCGCTAAGGGCTTGTTGCTCCAAGACGTGCCCTGCGTTCTGCGAAGCTGACACGGCAAATGAGAACTCAGCGGCAAGTTTCCTGGTCGCCAATGTCGTGCCGTTTGCCGACGTCTCTTCGAGGCCAGCGTGGACGGCCCTGCGGGTCTTCTCATCACCGTCCGTTGCAGCGGCCTGCAAGACTGTCACAAGCCGGATCTTGCAGTCGCTGTTTGTCTGCATCTGAGCGCAAGCCTCGACCGCCCGGTCAACGGTCCCAGTTGACAGTGTCCCTGTCGCGATCGCTCGAAGGCAGTCTGCAGATGGCTTAGGCCTGGGATCGGATACCACGGATGTGGCCAACAATGCTGTCGAACAGCAGAGAGTCCCTACAAAGGAAAGAAGGAAGTGTGCTCCACTGGATTGAAATGAGCGCATCTCAGCCACCCCTGCCGGGCGGACAGCCCCGGTTCTGAACCCTAGACCCGCCTCCGAGGCAAATGGATCGTCGTGTCCGTGCCTCACGTCGAATTGCTCCAATTAGTCCCTTGCGTTTCCCGGGAGAAATTTACCACCAGTTCACAGGAGGGGTCCTCCAAGCCGCGAGGGGGTGGGGGCAAGCCGCCCCGCGGGCCGAGGAGAGATGGCGCCGGAGCGTGCGGGCACCGAGCGGGCGCCCAGCGGTGGGGTGTCGCTGGCCCCGACCGACCGCTTCTGCTTCATGCGAGGGAGGGGAACAGCGAGGGGTCCCCACCGCTGGGCGTCCCTGCTCGGTCGCTCGCTCCGGCATGTCTCTCTGGCTGCGCTCGATGCGCAGCCAGAGAGACCCCTCCGAGCCCGCGGGGCAAAAAGAAACCAGGCCCGAAGGGTCACGAACGACAGACTCCACGCAGTGGAACGGAGGAACGACTCCCCCGCCCAGATTCCTCGGCCTGCCCTCGGCAGTCCTCAGAATGACATCCAAAGTGGATGCACCTCTGTCTACGGGGGGGAGAAAGGAAGCCTGGCCCGCAGGGCCAAGAAAGCTAGCGAGCCCAGCGGCGCAGGCGCGCGAGCGCCTTCTTGATGAGGACGTTTCCATCGCCCGGCGGGATCTCGAGCACGATCGGGAGTTCGGCGCAGCGCGGGTCGGTGAGGAGCTTGCGGAAGAAGCTCCTGCCCAGCTTGCCTTCGCCGGGGGGCGCGTGGCGGTCTCGGTGCGAGCCGAGCTCCACCGCGGTGTCGTTGCCGTGGAACAGCTGTGGGGCCTCCAGCTGCCAGGCGTCGGCGAGCTCGCCGAGGACGCGCTCCCAGCCGTCGCCGAGGAGGTCGTAGCCGGCGCCCCAGAGGTGGGCGCTGTCGAGGCACACGCCGACGC
>PMLC01000135.1:63550-93416 GCA_003158745.1 Acidobacteriota bacterium | reverse complement strand
GAGACCGAGCCGCCCGGCTCGCTGCAGCTCCTCGACCAGGACTTCGACCGAGCGCTCGCGGAGAAGCCGGTCGTCGCTTGCGAGGTTGAGGAGGTACGGCGCGTGGGCAAAGCAGAGACCATCCAGCCCCGCCGACAGAGCCGCGCCCCGGAACCGGAGCACGTCGTCCTCGGCGAGCGCCGCCGCCGCCCACCGGCCGGGGGCGCGCTGAAAAAGCTGCAGCGCCTCGCACCCGCACGAGCGGGCCGACTCGACCGCCCGCCAGGCTCCGCCTGCGGCGGATAGATGCGCTCCAAGACGCGGCACAGTACCGATATGCTACCCTTTCCGCGCGATGGGGGTGAGCCGCTTTGTCCGCTGGCTGCTGGCGTTCGTGGGCCTCGTGGCGGGGTGCGGTCTCGCCGTCTGGATGGTCCTCTGGGTCAGCTTGCGCTCCTCGGCGACGCGGGTACCGAACGTCGCCGACATGGACACCGCGCACGCGGCTGCCGTGATCCAGGGCAGCGGGCTCGTGGCACGCGTCCAGGAAGGCGTCTTCGACCCTCAGGTCGGGGTCGGCAGGATCGCGTCGCAGCGACCTCCCTCGGGTTTCGAGCTCAAGCGTGGCGCCACCGTGCTGCTCTACCCCTCCCTCGGGAAGGCCGTCCAGAAGGTCGGCGACCTGACCGCCCTGCCGGTCTCGCTTGCCGAGGCGGAGATCGAGAACGAACACCTGACGGTCGAGCGCCGGTGCGAGGTGGACGGCCAGGCCGACGGGGCGGTCGTGCTGGCGCAGATGCCTGCCCCCGACACGCTGGTCGCGCCTGGCGCAGGGGTTACACTGCTGGTCAACCGGGCGCCGCGCCAGAAGCGCTACGTGATGCCCGAATTCGTAGGGTTCGCGGAGCCGGACGCAACCCGCGTGATCCGGGCCCTCGGATTCCAGCTCGCGACGGTGCAGCGCGTGAGCTACCCCGGCGTCTCGCAGGGTACCGTGCTTCGCCAGGACCCAACGGCGGGCGGTCCGGTGACCGAGGCCGCCGTGGTTGGACTGTGGGTGAGCAGGTGAGCCGGGTCCGCGTCGCGCCGTCGCTGCTGGCGTGCGACCTCACGAGGGTGGCTGACGAGGTGCGTTCGGTCGAGGCCGGCGGCGCCGACCTGCTGCACTTCGACGTCATGGACGGCCATTTCGTCCCGAACCTCACGTTCGGCCCGGGGCTGTGCGCCGCTGTGAGCCAGATCACAACTCTGCCGCTCGACGTCCACCTCATGGTGACCAACGCCGACAACCTGGTCGAGCCGTTCGTCCATGGAGGTGCGAGCCGCATCTCGGTTCACGTCGAGGCGGTGACGCACCTCCACAGGACCCTCCAGCGCATACGCGAGATCGGGGCCACGCCCGGCGTGGCGATCAACCCGGCCACTCCCGTCTGCGCTCTTGACGAGGTCTGGGGGATGGTCGGCTTCGTCCTTGTCATGTCGGTGAACCCCGGGTTCGGCGGGCAGCGCCTGATCCCGGGCGTGATCGACAAGCTGGGCAGGCTCCGGTCGGAGCGAGACCATCGCGCGCCAGCCGTCGAGCTGGTCGTGGACGGCGGTATCGAACCCGCCAACGCCCAGGTGCTCCGGCAGCTCGGGGTGGACATCCTAGTGGCTGGAACGGCCGTCTTCGGCGCGCAGGACCGCGCCAGGGCGATTGCCCGACTGCGCGGAGAGGAGAGGGCATGAAACGGTTGTTCCTGATCGCTGCGGTCCTGGCGCTGGCGGCATGTCATTCGTCCTCGTCCAAGAACGGCGAGCAGGCGTTTCTGGACGAGGTGGGTACGCAGTCGAAAGAGCAGATCATGGCTCGCGGGGATGCCCTCACCGAGAAGAAGAAGTGGGAAGAGGCCCGCAAGTACTATACGTTCCTCTCGGACACATTTCCGAACGACCCGCTCGGCCGAAAAGCCACTCTCAAAGTCGCGGACAGCTTCTTCGCGGTCGGCGACACCGAGGGCTTCACCGAAGCGCAGCTGCGCTACAAGGACTTCTCGAACCGTTTCCCCAGCGATCCCAACCGCGCGTACGCCCTCATGATGCTGGCAAAATGCAGCGTCAAGCAACACAAGGGGCCGCTGAGAGACCTCACCCCGCTGCACGACGCGACGGAGAGCCTCAAGCAGATGCTCCAGCTCTTTCCCAATTCCCAGTACACTCCCGAGGCGAAGCTGCTGCTCTCGAAGTGCCTGGAGGACTTGGCCCAGCACGAGTACCAGGTTGCCACATACTACGCCAACGTGCAGGCGTGGCTCGGGGCAAAGCAGCGGTTGGACTACCTCTTCGCCAACTACCCGGAAACCGACACGGCCAAGGCCGCGAAACCGCTGGCGGACAAAGTCGAGGAGCGGCTCAAGCGGCGCTCCGCACCCTCCCCGACGCCGAAGCCAACGCCTCAGTTGCCAGGTCAGCATTGACGAACGTGAGGTGCCTGCGCTATTTTGGTAGTGGAGTCATCACAAGCATGCCTAGGAGGAGGACTGCCATGGTCCGCGCCACGTTTGCCGTCTTAGCCGTGCTGTGCGTCAGTTGGGCCACAGCGGAGCAAGCAGACACCCTTCCTCCGCGCCCGCTGCACAAGGTCGGCGATCACTGGACGCCCTACGATCCGCCCACGGAGTTCGCACCCGATGCGAACGTCTACATTATCCAGAAGGGCGACACGCTCTGGGCTCTGGCCAAGAAGAACCTGGGCAATCCGTACCTGTGGCCGCAACTCTGGGAGAAGAACAAGTACATCCGGGACGCCCACTGGATCTATCCCGGGGACCCCCTGGTCATCGGCGTGAAGGCCGTAGAGGTCTCGCCTCCGGTGCCCACGCCGGCGGCAGGCGCAGCGGGAGCCGGCGCAGGCAGGGAAGGAGCGGGTGGAATCGGTGCCGGCGGGGAAGGCGCGGCGGGAGCCGGTGCCGGCAGGGAAAGTGGGGCCAAGTCGCCATCCGCTGAAGGGCCGGCGGGGACCCTGGTCCCGGCCGGAAGCGAGGACGACATTTACTGTTTCGCCTACCTCGACGACCAGAACGCCCGCCCTCAGCTCACCATGACCTCGGCCGAACAGATCGAGTACTCGAGCACGTTCTCCACCACCGACATCGTCTACCTGTCGGGCGGTGAAGCCGAAGGCGTCAAGGCCGGGCAGGATTACTTCATCGTCCAGCCCGTGCGAAAGCTGCGCCACCCGGCGACCAACGCAGTACTCGGACTCGTGATTCGGTACGTGGGGCACGCGCGAGTCCTTTGCACGCAGGACCATTCCGCGACCGCGGAGATCCTGGCTTCGTGCGACGCCATCCCCCTCGGCGCCTGGTTGAAACCGTTCGAGCCCCTTCCCATCCCGATGACAGTGGTCACCAAGCCGGTCGAACGTTGCGATCCTTCGAGCACGAAGGCCAGGGGATACATCATCTACACCCGGGATGACACCGTGACGGTCGGGCAGGACCACTCGGTCATGATCGATCTCGGCGAGGCCGACCAGCTAACTCCGGGCAGCCAGGCCATCATCTACAGTGACAACCCTGTCGCCGGCGCGCCGCGCATCCTGTTGGGCGAGCTCGCAATCCTGACGACCGGCAGCCACTGGGCCACCGCCAAGATCATCCGTTCTCAGTTGCCGATTCGCGTCGGAGACCGGGTCGAGCTCAAGTGAGCCCCGGAAGCGTCGAGGAACGCCGCGCGGCGTTGCGCGAACTCGGGGATGCTTTCGGCACCGTGGCCGATTCGCTTCTCGATCGCGGCCTTCAGCTCGAAGAGGCGCTCAACGTGTTCGAGGCGCGGTACGTCCGCTCGGCCGTTGAGCGGCACGGCGGTAACGTGTCGCAGGCCGCTGCCGCCCTGGGCATCCACCGCAACACCCTGCGGAGCAAGCTGCAGAAGAACGGGCAGCGGCGCCGCAGGAATGCCTGAACGGGGCCCGGGGTGTTCGGCGGACGTCAGACCGCGGCGGTCTGGGGTTGCTTCGCGATCGGCGGGTTGCTGGTTTCCCTGACCCAACGCTCTCAGGGAACACTCCAGAGCGCTTCGACGTGGGTCGAGACCACGCCGGGCGGTTCGGTGCCGCTCGAGAGCGACCCATTCGTGGGCCCTACGCCGTTCGAGCAGCGCGTGATCGCCGCTGCGACCCACGTCGGCATCGATCCGGCCCTCGTGCTCGCCGTGGTCGAGGTGGAGTCCGGCCAAACACCGGATGCGGTCTCCCCCAAGGGCGCCCTCGGCCTCATGCAAGTCCTGCCGGAGACGGCAGCCGGGATTGGCTTTCCCAACCCCGCGGACCCGGCCCAAAGCCTCGAGGCCGGCTGTCGCTACCTCGCCGCCCTTCTGGAGAGCTTCGGTGGGGATGTCGAGCTGGCCCTTGCCGCCTACAACGCGGGCCCGGGTGCCGTCCGCCACTGGGGGACAGTACCTCCGTATCGTGAGACCCGGACCTTCATCGCGCGAGTTGCTGCCGTCTATGAAAAGCTCACCGGGCTCGACCTCGCGGGAGCCACGCGGTTCGCATACGAGCCCTCAGCGGCCCTTTGACTCGTCGTCTCCCTTGGGAGCGTCCTGCTTCGGGGCCTCGTCACCCTTAAGAGCGCTGCGAAAGTTGCGGATCCCTTCACCGATACCCTTGCCAAGCTGGGGAAGCTTGCCGGCGCCGAAGACGACCAGGACAATCAGGAAGATCAAGAGTAACTCGGGTAGACCAATCGTGCCGAACATGTGGCTCCCCTCCGCCGGCGATTATAGTCCCTCGACCGCTGAAGCTCCTACCGCCGTGCACAGAGGGCCCGGTGCCCCGAGCGACTCGAGCGCTTCGAGCGCCCGCGCACGTACCACCGGAAGCCACGCCAGATAGGCGGGGCGGCCGGCCGCTGCCAGACGCAGGAACGTTCCGATGACCTTCAGCCCGCGCTGCGCTGAGCACTCGAGGTAGCGCAGCCGCCACCCGTCGGGCCAACTGAGGCGCTCCGCCGCGCGCTCCACCAATGCGGCCTCGTCACCGGCAACGGCGGCGCCGCCCCGCTCGCGGAGGAGCGACGCGAGGTCATACGTGTCCGGGCCGCCACGCATGTCCTGGAAGTCCACCGCCCTCACGGCGCCGCGGCACAGGAAGAGGTTGTTGAAGTGGAAGTCGCGGTGGAGGAGCCGGTATGGATGCGAAGCCAGGCGTGCCGCCAGGCCGTCGAGGAACGCCCCGACCTCCGGCACCGCCCGGACCGACCGGGTCAGCGCGTGCTCCTCGAACGACGCGAGCTCGCGGCGGAAGAACGCGGCGTCGAAGGGCCGGGTCGGCAGGTCGGCAAACTCGCACCGCTGGAACGCGGCCAGGGCTTCGACGGCGGGAGCAAGCACCGCGCCCCCGAGGCGCTCGGCGGCCCGGTCGAGGTCCTCGTTCCCGAGGTCCTCGCTCACCGTCACCAAGCCTGCTCTCCCAAGCGGGCGCGGGATCGGCAGCCCTCGATCCCACCCCCAACGGTGCACCTCTTCGTCGCGCGCGGCCTGCTCCTCCTGGGCCGCCTGGTCGGCCGGGTACAACGCCGCGACAATCGTCCCCCCACCCGTCAGCGCGACCCGGAAGAAGCGCCGGTGCGACGCGTCCCCGGCAAGCTCGTGCAGGGAAGCGGCGTTGAAGCCGAGCGATTCAAGCGCGGGACAAAAACCGACCATCATACGCATGGTACGCCCCGCCCGGTGGAAATTGAGCGCGGGTCGCGCCGGTTCCCCATAGCGTGAAGACACGACGATCGATCCCGGACGCGACCACCCTCCTGTTCTCATTCGTCGGGGCGCTGCAGGAACGTCTCGAGGCAGACGAGGTTTTGCGCGCCGCCTGCGTGAGGCTTCAGACCCTCGGCCTCTCCGCGCTGGTGCGGGTCGAGCTGCGGTCGAGCACCGATCCGCCCCGGGTCGTGTGCGCCGACCGCCGCGGCGCCGTGCCACAATGGAGTGTGCGGGACGTCGAGATCCTGCACTCTGCGGGGATCGCCGGTGAGCCGTCAACCGATGCAATTCCGAGTGCACCACAACCTCGTCGGCGCCAGCCGCGCTGAGCTCGCGGCGCTGCTCGCCGAGCTCGATCCCCGTCCGTTCCGTGCGGAACAGGTCTACCAGTGGGTCGCGCGGCGGATGGCGGGCGCCATCGAGGAGATGACCAACCTCCCCAAGGCGCTCCGCCGGGACCTGGGCGAACGAGCGGTCGTGCTGGACCCGGATGTCATCGAGGTCCGCCGGGGCGGTGACGGCACGGCGAAGTTCGCCCTCGCGTTTCCCGACGGCGCCGTGGTCGAGGCGGTGGCGATGCCCATGGAAGGGCACACCACGATCTGCCTGTCCTCGCAGACCGGGTGCGCGGTCGGCTGCATTTTCTGCGTCACCGGGGTCCTCGGCGCCGGCCGCAACCTCAGCGGCGGCGAGATCTTCGGCCAGTACCGTGCGATCCTCCGCGCCGAGGGTCTCGTNNTCGCAGCCCTCGAGCGCCGTCCCAAGCTCGCCGTCTCCCTCAACGCCACGACCCAGGAGCAGCGCGAGAGGCTGATGCCGATCGCGGCGCGCTGGCCGCTCGACGAGCTGCTCGACACGTTGCGGGCGTTTCCCCTCGAGCGCGGCCGTCGGATCACCTTCGAGTACGTGATGCTCGCCGGGATCAACGACTCCGACGACGACGCGCGCCGCCTCCCGCGCCTGCTGCGCGGCATCCCGTCGAAGATCAACCTGATCCCGTTGAACCCCGACCGGCGCCACCTCGGCGAGCTGGAGGCGCCGAACGAGGCGCGCATCAACGATTTCGCCGGCATCCTCGCCGCCGCCCATGTCAACGTCACCGTACGCTGGAGCAAGGGCCGCGAGGTCGCCGCGGCGTGCGGCCAGCTCAGGGGCCAGATCGCCGCCAGGCCTCAGCCGCCCGACGCCCCAGTTGGTCGGTAAGCACTTGCCTTCCGGAGCACCGGAGTTCGCGCCTCACCGGAGGCGGTAGAACAGGTAGGGCGCGACCGCAACCCAGACCAGGACCAGCAGCCACATCCGTCCCTTCAGGAGGTCGTAGTCCCGAATCAGCTCCGTCCATGAGCGCTTGACGACGAAGCGGCCGAACGAGAACTCGAAGGCGACGGTGAGCAGCACCCAGAGGAGCCCTACCTCGAGCGCCTGCCCTCCCGACCACGGCGGCCACGCTCGGATGACCGCCCACATGAATGCCCCGAGCAGGACGATCCCCGTCACGGTCGAAAGCTGATGCGCGCGGAGCTCGGAAAGGCGCCTGCCGTAGGTGGATTCGCGCAGCACCCCGTTCAGGATGGCGATGGGGACCATCACGACCCAGGCGATGAGGTAGGGCGTCACCACCAGCACCTCCCAAGAGGACTCTAGCGCAGTGAAGTCGGGAATGTTCTCTGCCAGCGCTCCGGTTCGGCGACAGGGCGGACTGGAGATCCTCAACACCTGCGGCGGCGTGGTTGGCCCCCTGGTGCTGGAGCCGGGGTGGCCCGTTGCAGGCCGCGGGCGGGCCACCCCGGGAGGATTTGCGTGCGCAGCAGAACCGTCTCGAACGGTTCAGGCTAGCGGGGCCACAGCCACCCGAACGTGCCCGCCGTCAGGAGCGCGAAAATCAACCCGTCAAAGGTCGCCTTGAACGTCGTGCTCCACGCGCGGCGATACCAGATCGACATCTGCCAGAGCGCGACCGAGTATCCGATGAACGCGGTCGCGCCCACGAAGCGGAACACCGAAAGGTACCGCGCGCCGACGGGCAGCGCCCTCCCCGCCACGTAGGCGGCGAACACCGCTACGACGACCAGGTACAGGAACCACAACGTCATGCTCCTCGCCATCGACATCATGCCGTTCGGCATCACGGTGAGGATCGCGACCGGGCCCTTCTTCAACTTGTCGAGGTACTCGGGCGAGCGCATCTCCTGCATGTTCGAGCAGCGCGGGAGCATGTAGTCGCCCGGCGCGATGCCGAAAGGGCGGAGCGCCTCCATCACCCTGTCCTGGTCCGGCACCTTGCGGTAGTCGCCCTTGTGCCACGGCAGGAGCATGTGGATCAAGCTGCTGGCAACGAACACGAATACCGAGGACACGAGGATCGGGAGCCAGAGGGAACTCAGAGCCGTCATGACGACCTCCTTTCGCCGTACAACATGGAGAATGAGACCGTATTCCGCGATCGGCGGCGGCGCGGGTCAACGACAGGGGTCCGGGATCAGGGGTCCGAAGAAACACCTGGGAGGACGTGGGGTGGGCGTCGGACACTCGATGACCTTGAGCAGGTCTGGGGAGCTGACCTGCAGGTGCCGGGATCAGCGCGCCGGATCCGCAAGCGGGCAACTCACGGACGAGGGGCGCGCTCGGCGATGTCGCGGATCTGGGCGTTCTCGATGACGCACCCGCGCATACCCTCGGCGGCGGCCTGCAGCATCGCCCGACCGAGGTCCCCGCCCGAGACGTACAGGCTTCGGAACGACCTCAGGAGACGAAACAGCGGACGGAGCGCCCGGTACACGAGCGGCGCGCTCTCGGACGGCTCGGCGTCGATCGCGGCCGGACGCCAGCAGACCGCGCCGAACTGTTCGATCAGCTCCCGTTCGGTCTCGGCCTTCACCCGCGCCCACATGAAGCGGCTGGTCGCGCTGGTGCCCTGGCCGCTGATGTAGTGAAACGCGGCGGCGGGGCTGTGCGCTCGCAGCGTTTGTGCGGCGGCGAGAGCGAAATCGTGCGTGATCGCCCGGTACTCCCCTTCTTCCGACACCTGGGTAACCGAGACGCCGAGGCAGAACAGGCAGGCATCGACGCCCGCGAACGCTTCCGCGACCGCGACGTAGTCTTGGTAATCGCCATGTACGAACGTGCGAAGCTTGCCGTCGGTGATGGCGATCGGCCGGCGGGTGACGGCGCGTACTTCCTCAACGGCCGGGGATGAAAGACACGCGCGGAGAACGCCTCCGCCGGCGGTGCCGGTCGCGCCGAAGATCAGGACGTTCATGTTCGGGATTGTAAGCGCAGCATCGTGGCTACGCGCGGATGCCCCGCTCGGGCGCCGAACGCCGCATGTCAGCCGCTGTGCGGGTAGATCTCGTCCGCCATCCAGTACCACGCGAGCGCGGCCGCGAGAAGCGTCCCCGCAAGCCAGAGTATCCATCGCCAGGGCCGCCATCCGGCTCGAAACGCTGTACGCTGCATCGCGATCTCGACACCGTACGCAACGCAGTACAGGGCGTTTGCTGCGAGAGCGAGAATCACGAACGCCAGGAGCGATTCCAGGGTCAGCGCCGTCCGGAAGTGAGGCCACGTCAAGACCAACCAGGCCAGCACGACAACGACAAGGACACCGTTGTAGGGGACGCGGAGGGGTTCCCAGAACCGTGCTGCACCTGCGACGATCTCCCGGATGGTCGTTCCTGAAGCCCCACCGAGGTCCACCGAACCGCTCGACTGTGCCCGGGCCATCTGATCCCTCCTGCCGCTTCATGCGTCGGATGACGGCCGCCTACAGAGTGTAGCCTTCCGTCACGCCTGCTTCCGCTGGCTCCGCTTGAGCCGGCTGATGACCATGATCAGCCTCACGGTACCGTACCCGAAGACGGCCATCAGCAGGACCTGGATGACGAGAACGATCGGCAGCCCGGCCATCGTCGGGTGCGATACCCCGCGGCTCACCGTGGATCCGACCTGCGACGCCATCACAGCCACCATCGCCCCCGTGATCGCGATCACCCGCCGGTACATGGCGATGCGGGACTGGGGATCGGTGTAGATCTCGGGGGCCCGGCCGCCCACCGCCGCCTTGCGGAAGTACTGCCACAGCCCGCGCGTTCCAACGTGCTCCCAGCCGGAATCCCGGAAGAGCCCGAAGTACTCCGATCGGTCATGGAACCTCGAAGGGCCGAAATCGAGCCGGTAGGCCATCTCGGCGGGGGCGGCTCTCTCGAAGACATATCCGCCGAAGCACTTGACGGCTTTCAGGTGCCAACCGGACCACTCCTGCTCCGCAAGCCACCGACCTTCCTTTTCGTCGTTCCAGGGCATGAGCATCCGGAACACCCGCTTCGTCGTCTTCTCGCCCCTCACCTTTCACCTCCGAGTCGCTTCCTCACGTCCGAGGCCAGCCGGGAGAGGGAGGCCAGGCGCTCCCCCTCGAGCACCAGCACCCTCTCGCCCAGCGGCGTCAGCGCGTAGACCTTCCTCCGGTCGCTCCCGGCGCCGGTCTCGCCGCTCCGCCGGATCAGCCTCCCCTTCAGCAGGTTCGTCAGGGCGCCGTAGAGCGTCCCCGGGCCCAGCTTCACGCGCCCGTCGCTCACCGCCTCCACGTCCTGCATGATCCCGTAGCCGTGCCGGGGCTCCGTCAGGGACGCCAGGATCAGGTACGTGGCCTCGCTCAGCGGGAGGAACTTCCGGGCCGAACCATCCAGGTTTGTCATCCGCTCCTCCCTCTAGATCGCCTGCCGTTATACCGCCGATCGGTATATCGATAGCCGATATAGTATGCCCAACCCGGGAATCCTGTCAAGGGGGTAGAGGCGGCGCGGGTCGCGATCGGGCCTCCAAGCGACCGGGATTGGGGCGCGCGGCGGGCGAATCCGAGGCGCCCCTGGCATCGGCACAGTACGGCCACGGGGCGAACACCGCCGAGTCGGCTTTGTTCGTCTGGCGCCGAGGTAAGCTGGCAGGCAAGGAGCTCCGCCATGACCAACACGCGACGCGCGTTCGTTCTTGCAACACTGTTCGTGGTCCTCACGACTCCCCAGCGGGTGTCGGCCGGCGCGCCCGCGCCGCTGCCGAGCCAGCTCGCGGGCGGACACTTCCTCCCCGCCGGTGGCGCGGACCCCGCAACGCTGCTGCCCCCGCCGCCCGAGACGAGCTCGATCGCTGGCCGGGCGGACCTCGAGGCGGTACGGCAGGCGCAGGCGTGGCGCTCGCCCGCCCAGGTCGAATGGGCAAAACGGATCGCCGACGGCGACGTGTTCGACAACGCCGACGTGCTCGGCGCGTGGTTCACCGCGGCGAACGTGCCGTTCACCGCCCACGTCCTCGAGCTCGTGGAGGACGACGTTAGGGGGGTTGTATCGCGCGCCAAGGACGCGTTCAGCCGCCCCCGGCCACCGAAGGTCGACCCGCGCATCGAGCCGTGTGTGCACCTCCCGTCGGGCGGCTCGTACCCGAGTGGGCACGCGTCCGCGATCTATGCCCGCGCCGAGGTGCTGGCCGAGGTGTTTCCCGAGCAGCGGGACGCTCTGTTCGCGTGGGCGGATCGCGCCGCGTGGGGCCGCGTCCTCGGCGGCGTGCACTTCCCGACCGACGTCGTGGCGGCCCGCGTCCTCGCCCACGCCGTGGTCGGCGCAATGAGGGCGAACCGCGAGTTCCGCGCCGCCATCGAGCGCTGCAAGGCCGAGGTCGCACCCTTCATCGCGAAGAAAGCCGCCTGACGCGGAAGCGCGCATTCAGAGGCTGGCAACTTAACGCACCGATGAGCGGCGCCAGGCTCGACGCGCGTCGGTTCAGACTCCAGCGCCGGGCTTGCGAGTCCCCTGTTCGAGCAGAGAGAGAGCCAGACTCGCCTGATCCTCGGGCACCATCAGTCGACACCGCGTCGCGAAGCCCAGGCCCGGGTCCACGGTGCCGCAGTCGTCGCCGAAGACGACCGCGGTCAGGCCGGCTCCGAGCAGCATCGAAGCGGCGAGATCGGCGTCCTGCCGGTAGTTGAACGCCGCCACGGCGACGAGAGCCCCTTCCCGATCATCTACGTCCGCCACCTCCCCGACTTCCTCTGGGGGTCGGAGGTCAGGTAGGTCGTGAACTAGCCGCGACCCGCACTTCGGGCACACCTCGATGTCGTCGCGATACTCCCCCGGCTCCCCCATCTCCTCGAAGTCGATGCACTCCCGGTTCGGACAGTACATCCCGCCGCCCCCTCTCCCCGACGCCCGCCGCGCCGAACGGAGCCCGCGTTACCTCGACCCGTCGAGCTCGCGCTCGATGATCCTGGCCTGCCGGCGCACACGCACGCGATGGTATGCATACCCAATCGCCCCACTAGCACAGACAACCAAGAACCCGATGGAGAGGACGTCCCCGATCTCCATCGAGATGAGCGAGAAGAGGATGCTCAGCATGGCCACGACGAAGAAGGCGGTGATCGCCACAACGAGCACCGAATCCGGCGACACTGCACTCGGACGAGCCGCGCGTCGCAACTCCTCTGCTCTGCCCGAAAGCTCCCGAACCCCAGCTCGCCCTTCCACGTCCGCGCGAACTCCGCGATCTCATCGTCAGTTGTGGGAACGGCAACGTCCTGACCGTTCCCCTCGTTGAGCTTGTGGAGCTCCTGTTGTATCCGCGCGGATAGCTGCTTGTCCCGCCACTGGGAAAGAAGGTAGACCGCACACGCAGCAGCGATCATGAGCACGAGGCCCACCAACCCATCCAAAGCCAAGAGCGGGCGTTGAATCGGCCACCGATCCAACCAATCCCAGCGTAGGATCGAGCCCAGTCCCCACACGAGGAGCCCGATGAGGCCGGCCAAGGGCGGGAGCAGGAAGAAGAGGGCGATCAGGAACCCCGGGAAGCCGTTGAGATCCTCACCTGCAATGCTGCTGAAGTTGATGCCACGGTGCGTTCTCATCCTCGCCACCCTTACCAATTGCTGACCAGTGAGTTCCCCTTCGTCCATGAGTCTACTGCCATTTGGTAGGGGGTTTTCAATCCACCGTCAGTGGGCGCGGCCATTTCTCGGCAGTCCGCAGCGCCTCGCGGGGGGGTGGGGGCATTTCGCCCCGCGGGCCGAGGATCAATGGCGCCGGAGCGTGCGGGCACCGAGCGGCCAGACCGGCGGGTGGAAACGCTGGCCCCGAGCGACCCATCCGAGCCCGCGGGGCAAGAAGAAGAGCCTCCACGCAGTGGACAAATTTGCAGTCCTCCTCTTCGGGGAGATCCTTCGTCGGGCCGCCTCCGGCGGTCCTCCTCAGGATGAAAGGTCCATCGAGGGACCTTGCTGGACAATGAAAGATCGCTGGGCAGCTATGGGGTCGGGGGGCGAAGCCCTTCGGTCAGAACGACCGCATTCCACTGCCGGCCCGCAGGGTTCCCATCGCACCGGAAGGAATGGTATCTCTGCGAGCACGCGGTGCAGCCCGGCAGCACCCGCACGCGGGCGGGGTCGAGGCCGAGGGCGGCGAGGCGCCCCGACGCGAACCGGGCGAGATCGACGACGCCGTCGCCGCGCCAGGAGCCGTCGATAACCTGTTGGCGCTCGAGGGCGGCGACCACCTCCGCACCCACGGGGTAGTGGCAAGGGCCGATGCCCACGCCGACGACCGCGTCGAGCGCGCCGGGGGCTACCCCGAACTCCGCGCGCAGGCGCCCGACGGTGACGCCAAGCACGTCGGCGGCAAGGCCGCGCCACCCCGCGTGGATCATCGCGACGGCACCGCCGCCCGCGAGGGCGACCGGAAGACAGTCCGCGGTGCGCACGACCAGCGCCGTCCACGGCTCGGACGTGAGCAGGGCGTCGCATGTCCCGACGAAGTGAGGCCCCGGCGGCAGCGGCTCGCCGGCGCTGTAGGTGAAGCTCAACCGGGTGTGCTCCTGCCGCGCGTAGAGCACCGGAACGGGACGCCCGAACAGCCGCTCAATCGCCGCGCCGGCGGCGTCCGCGAGTCCCCACTCGTCGAGGCCGGACGGCGCGCTGGCGCGGTCGCCGAAGATTGCGGCGCCGCCCGCGATCGGAACTGCGAGAACACCGCTGCTGCTTGCGGTTTCGGCCATGTCGCTATGCTACACTCCCCGCTCGGAGACACCGGTGAAATCCCGAACTGCACCGGCGCACGTGCCCACCCGCCGCTGCGAGACGCGACGGATCGCAGCCTCGCGCTCGCCGAGGTCGTCCTTCCCGGCATGATCGCGCTCGACGAGATCACCAAGAGCTACAACGGCCGCCCGGCGCTCCGCGGCGTCACGATCAGAGTCGACCGTGGCGAGTTCGTGTACCTGACCGGGCCCTCGGGGGCGGGCAAAAGCACGTTCCTCCGCCTGCTCTACCGGGCCGAGCTTCCCGACTCCGGCGCCATCCAGGTCAACGGCGCCGATCTCACGACGATGCGGCGTCGTGAGGTGGCCGAGTTCCGCCGGCGGCTCGGCGTCGTGTTCCAGGACTTCAAGCTTCTCCGTCGCCGTACCGTCGCCGAGAACGTGACCTTCGTCCTCTCGCTGCTCAACTTCCCCGACCGCGAGCAGCAGCGGCGCGCGTACCTGGTGCTCAAGCAGATGGGCCTCCAGAACCGCATGAACGCCTACCCTGAGGAGCTCTCCGGCGGCGAGCAGCAGCGCGTCGCCATCGCTCGCGCCCTCGTACTGCAGCCGGACCTCATCCTGGCGGACGAGCCTTCCGGCAACCTCGACCCGGAGCGCTCGCACGAGCTCTTGGAGCTGCTCAAGACCATCAACTACCAGGGAACCACGGTTGTCGTCGCGACCCACGATCGCACTCTGATCGAGGCACACCCCGCCCGAACGTTGTTCCTCGACCACGGGAGGGTGGTCAGGGACGCCTGGGTGACGGCGCCATGAACCGTCACGCCTGGCGGGAGATCAGGCGTCAGCTGAAGGAGTCCGGGGCCGCGGGAGTCGTGGCCGTGGTGCTCGTTGCGGTGGCGAGCGCGTGGGGCGGCGTCCTCTGGACCGTGCACGACTGGATCCACAGGGAGTTCCTCGCGACCAATCGACCTGCGACGGTTGTTGCAATCGCGCGCGGGGACGCCGAGGTGACGACCCTCCGCGACGCGATTCAGGCGCGCGTGCCCGGGGCCCGGATCGCTGCGCTCACCCCGCGCAAAGTGCAGGAGGAGCTCGCGGGCTGGTTTCCGGAGCTCGCGACCGTGCTGCTGACGCTCGACGAGAGGAGCTTTCCGCCTATTCTCGAGATCGAGGTGAGCGCGGCCCAGGAGGTGTCCCTCGTCCCGTGGCTACAGGAACGGCCCGAGGCCACGCTGGTCGAGAGCTCCCGAGCCTGGCAAGACCGGCTGCAGCGGACGGTCTCCCAGGTCCTCATCGCGGGGTCTGCGCTTGCTGTGGCGCTCCTGGTCGGTTGCGGCGTGGTCGTCCTGCTGGTCGTGCGCCTCCTCGTGCTCGCCCACGCCGACGAGATCGCGATCATGCGGCTCATCGGGGCCCACGAGGGCGACATCCGCAGACCGTACCTGCTGTGCGGCTCTCTGCTCGGCGCCACGGGTGGGGTGGCTGGCACGATGATCCTCCTCGGGCTCTGGATCCTGTTTCGAACCGTTCTGCCGAGCCTGACGGTCTCGCCCTGGGCGCTTGGAGCGCTGCCGGCCGGCGGCGCGCTGGCCGGCGCGGTGGGCGCTTCGATCGGGCTTGCCGCGCTGCCTTCGGAACCCTGAGGAGTAACTGCGGGAAAAGGGAAAAGGTGAAACGTGAAAAGTCAAAGGGAGGACGGAAGCAAGGTACTTGTCCTGCCTTCCGTTTGACCTCTTACCTCTTCCTTTTGCCCTCGTGGCCGAAGGAGAGACGAGCGGAACCGCCTGACTGAGGGTGTGGAGATGTATCCGAAAGGTCCTGCGCGGTTAGTGCGGGCGGATCTCCGCCGCACCGGACACGATGAGGGGGTTGACGCGCCGCAGGAACTCGCCCGCCTTGTCGCCGCCCTCGAGGAGCGAGATCGCGCGGGCCAGCCGGTCCACCAGGCCGTTGACGGCGGAGATTCCGGTGCCGGCCTCGATCTCTGCGCGCGCGACGCGGTACTGCTTCTCGACGGCGATCGACCCCGACAACCCGACGCTGTCGTCCGCGAGCTTGCGGACGTTCTCCGCGAGCGCCAGCAGCGAGCGCTGCGACGGTCCCGGCGGTGCGACCCGGCTCTGGCCCGCGGCGGCCTTCTCTTCGCTGGGCCGCATGGAGATCAGGCCGGAGGCGACGAGGCCGTAAAGCACCTTGCACACGTCGAACGCCGGCAGGCCAGTCGCCTGCTCCAGCTTCGCGATCGAGGCCTGGCCGTCGATCTTGGTGACGATCGCCCACTCCTGCGGCGACAGCGTGATCTGGTCCTGCCCAGGCTCGCGCGGCAGGAAGAACGGAACGACGTCCATCGAGGGGATCTTGCGCTGCAGGACGCGCCACTCGTCGAGCCGGCGCGCCGCTTCCATCATCAGGCTCGTGTTGGACTTGTTGACGGTGATCTTGTCCGATTCGATCCCGGCGGTGAAGATGAACTGGCCCTTGTGCCAGGTGGCCATCTCGTACACCGCGTACTCGCCGGAGAGCTTGCCGGCGATGGCGTCGGTGATCTGGCCGTCTTTGATGAAGATCTTGCCGTCGACCCCGTCGCCGGAGAGTGTAAAGACGCCAGTCTTCGCCGAGACGCTCACCAACTGGATCACGTCAGGGAGTCCGATATCGGCGAGTGAACCCTGGAGTGCCATGTGCGTTCAGCCCCGCATCGCGTCGGCAGCCCCGCCCAGCCTTCGAGGATCCGGACGGACACCATCGCTACGGTGCGTTTGTGCCGTTCCCACGCACGCGCAACCTAACACACGCCTGTCAAGAGCGTCAAGGCAACGCACTTCGCAAGTGGCACAGCGCCAGCGCGAGAGCGTCGGCCGCGTCGGGCGCTGGCAGCTCCCCAAGCCCGAGAGCGTGCCGCACTACGAAGGCGACCTGTTGCTTTTCGGCCCGACCGTGCCCGACGATGGCAGCCTTGACCCTTGCCGGCTCCAGTTCCACCACCTCGCCGCCCCACCTACCGAGCACGGCGAGCAGCGCGCCACGGGCCTCGGCGAGGGCGAGCGCTGCTTTGGGGAAACGCCCGAAGAAAGGCGTCTCCACTGCTGCGACGTCGGGCGCGAGGCGGCCAAGGAGTTCCTCAAGCTGATCCGACAGGGACGCGAGCGCCGCGGCGCGCGAGAGCGCACGCCGCGGCATCAAACGACCGAACTCGACAACGGTCACACGGCGGGGATCGCCTGCGACGAGCCCCCAGCCCGTGACCCGAGTGCCGGGATCGAGGCCGAGGATGCGGGTCAGCTCAGCTGACCTCGAGCAGCTTCGCGTCGATGTCGAAGTTGGCCCAGACGTTCTGCACGTCGTCGTGGTCCTCGAACGCTTCCATCAGCCGGATCATCTGTTCGGCCCGCTTGTCCTCCAGGCGGACTTGCATGGTCGGGACCATCTCGACCTTGGCCTGCTCCGCGGTGAGGCCGTGGGACTCGAGCGCGGTCTTGACCTTGTGGAGTTCCTCCGGGGCCGTGTAAATCTCGTAGAACTCGGGATCGTCCGCGAAGAAGTCCTCCGCGCCGGCCTCGAGCGCCGCTTCCATGACCTTGTCCTCGTCGCCGACGTTCTTCGGCAAGAGGAGCTGTCCCTGTTTCTTGAACAGGAACGCAACGCAGCCACTCTCGCCGAGATTCCCCCCATGCTTGCCGAACATGTGGCGAAGCTCCGCCGTCGTGCGGTTGCGGTTGTCCGTGAGCGCGTGCAAAAGGACCGCCACGCCGCCGGGGCCGTAACCCTCGTACGTGACCTCTTCGTACGAGACGCCGGGGAGCTCGCCGGTACCGCGCTGGATCGCCTTGTGCAAGGTGTCGCCCGGCATGTTGGCCGCCTTCGCCGACACGATCGCGGCGCGCAGGCGCGGGTTGCCGTCCGCGTCGCCGCCACCTTCGCGCGCGGCGGTCGTGAGCTCACGAATGATCTTGGTGAAGAGCTTGCCGCGCTTGGCGTCGAGCTTGCCCTTCTTGTGTTTAATCGTGCTCCACTTGTTGTGGCCCGACATAAAAACCCCCGATGGGACCGGCTCGCCCGCCCCTCGCGAATTGTACACCGGGGCGCGAACATGCAAGACCTACCCACTCCAATCCCTATTGACTTGCAGGTGGCACCCCATGACAATGGCGGCGAGGCCTGCTGGCGAAGCAGCGAGCGTATGACCCAGGCAATCCTTCTACTTGACTATGAACCGCGCACTGCCACGCGTGTCGCGGAAGCGCTGGCGTCGCTCGGCTGCGAGATCATCACCGCCAAGGACGTCGACGCGGCCGTGGCAGCCTGTGCCAAGGTCGAACCCCGAGTGGTCCTGACCACGTCTGTGTTGCCGCGCCTGAAGGTCGAGGATGCGATCACGCAACTGCGCGCCCGCGCCGGACTGCGGAACACCCCCTTCCTGGTGATGATGAGCGGGTACACCGGGCAGAATCCGAAGGCGGACGCGGCCAAGCTCGGCGCTCAGGACATCGTCGCGAAGCCGTTCTCGAACGACGAGCTGCTGGCGCACGTCAAGGCCCTCCTGACCAGGTCCCGTTCCGAAGCCACGGTCACCCCTGACACCCGCGCCGAGATGCTCGAAGCGCTGCGGCGCGGCACGGGGTCCACCAAGCCGGGCGCCACCGTGACCTCGGACGATCTTTTCGGCGACCTCCTCGCCGAGGAGCACAGCGCGAGTCCGGCCCAGACTCAGCGCATCGCGATCCCCGCGCCGGCCCCGCCTCCGAAACCAGCGGCGCCTCCGCCAGCGGGCAGGTCGACCTCTGCCGCCGGGGACGCCGACTCTGTGGTCACAAGGGCCCTTTCGGACACACTCACGGGGCTTGGAAAGACCGGCCCGAAGCCGGCGAAGCCTCGTGCCGAGAACGCGGCCGCCGCTGTCGAGAAGTTGCTGTCCGACACGCTTTCGGGCCTCGAAGTCGGCGGGCAGCGCGGATCGGCTAGACGGACCGCCACCGCGCCCGAACGTCCGGCCCCGCCTCCGAAACCAGCGGCGCCACCGGAAGCAGCCACCTCAGCGGTTCCCCCGCCGGCGAAGCCTGCGGCCATTCCGGCACCGCCGGCCGCGGCGAAGCCGGTTGGGCCCTTGCCCGGCGGCACGCCGTTCGGGCAATACGAACTCATCGAGCCGATCGCGACCGGTGGGATGGCTGAGGTTTTTCGCGCCCGTATGAAGGGCGTCGAGGGTTTCCAGAAGATCGTCGCGATCAAGCGCATCCTGGCTCACCTGACGGACAACGACGAGTTCGTCACGATGTTCGTCGACGAGGCGAAGCTCGCCGCGCAGCTCCAGCACCCGAACATCATCCACATCTACGACCTCGGCAAGATCGATCGGTCCTATTACATCGCGATGGAGTACATCGACGGTAAGGATCTGCGTTCGATCCTTCGGACGCTCGGCGACAAGAAAGCGCGCCTCCCACTGGGCTTGGCTCTGTTCATCGGCTCACACCTCGCGGCGGCGCTCGACTACGCACACCGCAAGAAGGACCTCCAGGGCACGGCGATGGCGCTCGTGCACCGGGACGTGTCTCCACAGAACGTGCTGATCTCGTACGACGGTGACATCAAGCTGTGCGACTTCGGAATCGCGAAGGCCGCCTCCAAGGCCTCCCACACCCGCGCCGGCGCGCTCAAAGGCAAGCTGCAGTACATGTCGCCCGAGCAGGCCTGGGGCAAGGACATCGACCACCGCTCGGACATCTTCTCGCTGGGCCTCGTGATCTACGAGATGCTCTCGGGCCGCAAGGGCTTCGTCGGGGACTCCGAGCTCTCGATACTCGAGCAGGTGCGCTCGCCGCGCCTCGTCCCGTTGCGCGACATCGACCCGTCCATCCCACCCGAGGTCGAGCGCGTCGTCATGAAGGCACTCAAGGAGGACCGCGGGGAGCGTTACCAGACCGCCGCCGACATGGCCTCCGACCTTGGGGCCATTCTGCAATCGATCCGGCCGGCGCCCGGAGCTCCCGAGCTGGGCGCTTTCCTGGCCGACCTCGTGGGTCACGAGAGGCCCGTGAGCACGGCAACCGTACCGGCCCCGCGACCGGCACCGGCGCCCCCGGTCGCTGCCGCCACGCCGTCTCCCGCTCCGGTCGAGAAGCCGAAACCGGCGCCACGCATCCCGGTGATGGAGCCGGTGCGCGAGGAGACGCCAACCGAGCTCAAGGCGCCCAGCGGCTTCCGTCTCGGTCCACTGGTAGCTGCGGCCGTCGGCGCACTCGCCATCGTCGCGGTCGTGGTGGTGTTGACCCGGGCGAGGAAGCCTGCCGCGGCTCCGGCGGCCGAGGCGACACCGGCGCCAGAGACCGTGCAGATGGCACGTGAGGTGGCGCAGCAAGAGGTTGCCAAGCAAACCCAGGCGCTGCGCGAGAAGCTGGCCGGGGAAATCCTCACGCCGGGGGCTCCGGCGCAGCAGCGGCCCGCAGCCGCCGCTCCGACGCGGCCCGCGGCCGCTCCAGCGCAGAAGCAGCCGCAGCAGCCCCAGGCGGCCGCCGCCCAACCTGCCGTTCAAACCGCCGCGCAGCCAGCGGCGGCTCAGCCGACCGTGGCGGCGCAACCTGCCGCCCCACCGCCCAACACGGCGCCGGCCGTCCAGCCGGCGGCACCAACCACCGTACCACCTGCTGCTGCGCCTCCGGAAGCGACTCCGGTACCGGCCGAGCCCACTCCGGTTCAGGCTGCGACAAGGGAGCCGCTAGGCGAGGCGCGGCCGGCGGTGCAGGTGGGTGAACTCGTCGAGATGGGACCCGACGTCTCGCCGCCCCAGGCGATCTACAACCCGAAGCCGGCCTACCCGCCGCTCGCCGCCCGCCAGCGCGTCGGAGGAACGGTGTTCCTGGACGTCCTGGTGGACGAGAACGGCTCGGCGCAGGACGTCAAGGTGTTGCGCGGGGTGAAGCCGGACCTCGGGCTGGACGCTGCGGCCGCGACTGCCGTCCGGAGCTGGCGTTTCAAACCGGCGACCAAGAGCGGCGTGCGGGTCAAGGTGCACATCACTCAGACCATTCCTTTCAAACCCTAGACGGAGGAGGCATTCATGCCGGTGCTCACAGACCAGCAACGCAAGTTCTACGAGGACACCCAGAAGGTGACGAAGCAGGAGATTGCCGACCTGGAGAACCAGATCCAGGAGGAGCTGCAGCGGGTCAAGCAGCGCATCGCGGAGCTGCAGGCGGCGCAGAAGGCGGCCCGCCAGATGTACGACGCCGCGTGCCAGCGGCTGGGAGTTCCCAACGATCTGGAAGAGCAGGGGACCGAGTAGCCTGCCGCCTCGTGTCATCGACCGCCGAAGAACCCACACCGGGTGGTGTGGGTTCTTTGCACTTCTCGCCTCGCTCTCCTGTGCCCCACCGCCTGCTGGAGGCGTCCTCGATCAGACAGGCGCCGCAGTGCCTGACGGGGCGGTCTTACGAGTCGTGCCGCTCGCCCCGGACGTCACCGAGCTGGCGTTCGCCCTCGGCGGCGGTGACCTCGTGGCGGCCGTCCCCGCCGCGGCCGATCACCCGCCCGAGGTCAAGCGCCTGCCGCGCTTCAGGCAGGAGGACGTCGAGGCGATCCTTTCCCTGCACCCGGATCTCGTGCTCGCAACGACCGCCGGCAGCAACGCACGCGTCATCGAGCGTCTGCGCGAGCTCGGCACCCGCGTCTTCACCACGGATGTCACGTCGTTTGATCGCCTGGCGCAAGCCTGCCGGCTCGTCGGCCGGGCGATCGGCCGGCCGGAGGAGGGGGTGCGGCTGGCGGACGACGTCGAAGCCCGCTGCACGCTCGTTCGCACCCGCGCGGCCACGCTTCCCCGTCGCACGGCTCTCTACGTGGTCTGGTGGGACCCGCTGATCGTGGGCTCTCCCGGGACGTTCCACCACGATCTCCTTAAGCGCGCCGCACTCGACAATCTGGCGCCCGCAGGCGCGGGCCGCTACCCACGGGTCGACCCCGAGTTGCTGCTCGACCCACGGCTGGATGTCGTGGTGGCTCCCGATGAGAAAGACCTCCGCGACGGCTTCGCGCGCATCGTGCGGTCGCCGGCCGGGGAGCGGTTGGCCTCCGGAGCCGTGCAGGTGCTGTGGCTGCCGGCGGATCAGGCGAGCCGGCCGGGCCCGCGTCTGCCCGAGGCCCTGGAGGCGTTGGTCGCCGCCAGGGTTGCATACGAGAAGCCGGGGTCCGGGGTCCGGGGTCCGGGGTCCCCGCCCGACCGGATCATGACGACACCGCAACCGCAAGGGCGGCCCCAATGAGACGCGCCGCCGATGTCGTCCTGATCGCCGTGCTGCTCGCCGCGGCCGCGGCTGCCCTGCTGGCCGGTGGCCCCGCCCTCTCGGCGCGCGAGGCGCTCGCCGCTCTCGCCGGGAACGGCTCACCCGAGGCGCGCACCATCGTTCTGGGGCTCCGTCTGCCCAGGCTCGCCCTGGGGCTCGAAGTGGGCGCCGCCCTCGCCCTCGCGGGAGCAGCCCTCCAGGCTCTGCTGTCGAACCCCCTGGCGGATCCGTTCCTGCTCGGCATCTCGGGCGGCGGAGCGGCCGCGGCGACGGCCGCTTTCGCAGCGCTCCCTGCATCGGCGCTCGGCCTGGTGCCGGCGACGGCGATGGCGGGCTCTGCCCTCGCTACCGGGCTCGTGTGGTGGATGGCGCGCGGACCCCTCGGTCCGTCCTCGACGCGGATGATCCTGGCCGGGGTGGCCGTCAACGCCGCAGCCTCGGCGGTGATCCTCACAATCCTGTCCCTCGCGCCGTCGCCGCGCCTGCCCGGAGCGCTGGCCGTGACGATGGGCTCGCTCGCATCCGCCTCGGCGCCCGCCGTGGCCTGGCTCACGCCCTACGTGTTGATCCCCGCCTTCGTACTGCTGCTGCACGGACGAGACCTCGGCCTTCTCGCGACGGGCGAGGAGTCGGCCGCCGGGCTTGGCGTCGAGGTCGCGACGGTGCGCCGGCGCGTTTTCCTGGCGGCCGCAGCGTTATGCGGCGGGGCGGTGGCCTTCGCGGGCGTCATAGGGTTCGTCGGGCTCGTGGTCCCCCACCTGTGCCGAATGGTGTGGGGCCACGCCACCCGGCGCCTCCTCCCCCGCACCATGGTCGCTGGCGCAGCCCTCATGGTCCTCGGCGACCTCGTGGCCCGCCGGGCCCTCGCCCCCGTCGAACTCCCGGTCGGAGTAGTGACGGCGGTGCTTGGTGTGCCATTCTTCGTGGCTCTCCTCAGGCGGTCGCCATGACGCTCCTCGATGCGCGTGGACTCTCTGGGGGTTACGGCGGCGCCGACATCATACGGGGAGTCGATCTCACCGTGACCGAGGGACGATGCGTGGCCGTGCTCGGCCCGAACGGAGCCGGCAAGAGCACGCTCCTGCGCCTCTTGGCCGGAATCCTCCCGGCGAGCTCGGGCGTGGTGGAGCTCTGCGGCAGGCCGCTCGCCGGATGGCGAAGGCGCGACATAGCGCGGGCTATCGGGTTTGTGCCGCAGACGGTGAGCTTCGCCTTTCCGCTCACCGTTGCCGAGGTCGTGCAGCAGGGACGCGCACCGCACCTGGGTCCGTGGAGGCCCCCGGCCCCGCGCGACCACGCGGCGGTAGCGGCGGCGATCGCCCGGGTCGGCCTCGACGGCCGGGAGACGACCCCGGTGGAGCGGCTGTCCGGGGGCGAGCGCCAGCTCGTTCTGCTCGCCCGGGCGCTCGCGAGCGAGCCCCGACTTCTGCTGCTGGACGAGCCTGCGACAGCGCTCGACGTCCGGCACCAGCTTGACCTGGTGGCGATACTCGGCCGCCTCGCGAGCGACGGGGCCGGAGTGGTGCTGGTAGTCCACGACTGGAACCTCGCCCTCCGGATCGCCGGTCGCCTGGTTGTCCTCCAGGAGGGCCGAGTGCGAGCGGCGGGTTCCCCAACCGAGGTCCTGCGCCCCGAGCTCTTCCGCGCGGTGTTCGGCGTGGATGTAGACCTCGTGCCGCGACCCGGCGGGGCACCGTTCGTCGTCGCCCGCCAGAGAAGCAGCGGGGGGGACGAATTCCCTCCGACGAGTTAAGAGTGAAGAGTTTAGAAACCCAACCCATGTCGCCGCGGCTGACCGGCCAGCCTGAGGCCCATGCCCACCGACTCGCTCTTCGGAGCTCAACTCTTCACTCTTCACTCTTAACTCTTCACTGAGCCTGGGCGCCCTTTCTCCGTTCACCTCTTGCACTTGACCAGTCCCCACCCGAGCCGGTGTACCATTACGCCTCTATGGCATGGTTCCGAAGACCCGACGCGTCCGCTCCCCAAGCCACTAGGGTCCCGGAAGGACTGTGGGTGAAGTGCGACGGGTGCCGCGAGACTCTCTACAGGAAGGAACTCGAGCGCGGGCTGTTCGTTTGCCCCCGCTGCGGCCACCACCACCGCGTGCCGGCGCGCACGCGGCTCGCCCAGCTCTTCGACGAAGGCAGCTGGAAAGAGCTCTTCACCAACATCTATTCCACCGACGCGCTGGAATTCGTGGACTCCAAACCATACGCACAGCGTCTGAAGGAGCTGCGCGAGAAGGGCCTCCGCAGCGATGCGGTCCTGGTCGGGATCGGCCGCCTGGCGGGAGTCCGGACCGTGATCGCCGCGATGGAGTACGCCTTCATGGGCGGCTCGATGGGCTCCGCGGTGGGCGAGAAGCTGACCCGCGCGATCGAGCGCTGCATGAAGAACCGCTTGCCTCTCATCGTCGTGTCCTGCTCCGGGGGCGCCCGGATGCAGGAAGGGGTCCTCTCGTTGATGCAGATGGCAAAGATCTCGGCCGCACTCGCCCGCCTGCACGCGATGCGCATCCCCTACATCTCCGTGCTCACCGACCCCACGACCGGCGGCGTCACCGCCTCGTACGCGATGCTCGGCGATCTCAACATCGGTGAACCTGGGGCGTTGATCGGGTTTGCGGGGCCGCGAGTGATCGCGCAGACCATCCGCCAGAAGCTTCCCGAGGGCTTTCAACGCTCGGAGTTCCTCCTGGACCACGGAATGCTCGACATGGTGGTTCCACGCCAAGAGCTCAAGGAGACCCTGGCCCGGTGTCTCTCCCACATGCTCTAGGGGCCGATGCGTTGCTCGCGCCTCGGCTCGAGCAACGCATCCTGCCCGGTCTCGACCGCGTGCAACGGTCCCTGGACGCGCTCGGCCGGCCGGAGAGGGCTTTCACGTCGGTGTTGGTCCTGGGGACGAACGGAAAGGGCTCGACCGCCGCGCTGCTGGCGGGGATCCTGCAGGCGCACGGCGTCTCCGTCGGGCTCTACACCTCGCCGCACCTGATGGCGGTCGAGGAGAGGATCCGGACGGACGGCGCCCTCATCGCCGGCGCGAGGCTCGCCGAGCTCGTCGCGTCGTTCGAGCACTTTCCGGACCTCTCGTACTTCGAGACGCTCACGTGTGCGGCGGTGGTCGAGTTCGCAGAGCGGGGGGTCGATGTGGCGGTGATGGAGGCCGGCCTCGGAGGCCGGTGGGATGCCGCGAGCGCCGTGGAGCCGGCGGTCGCTCTGCTCACCAACATCGGGACCGACCACCAAGGGTGGCTTGGCACGACCCGCGCCGCGATCGCGGCCGAGAAGGCTGCGGCGCTGCGGGGCCGCGAAGCGATCGTCGGCGCATGGGACGCCGAGGTCGAGCCCGTCATCCGCGTCTCCGCCGCGCCCGGCACACCGCTCTCCCTTGCGAGCGACTGGGCCGCCGTCAACCCGATCACACGAAATGAAGAGTTAAGAGTAAAGAGTGAAGAGTTGAGAGACGAGATTCGAGGCTCTGACGCCTCTGAACTCATAACTCTTAACTCTCAACTCTTAACTGCGCGCGAGGCGTCAGGGCGGACCCCGGTACGTTTCACGGTCGGCGACCTTTGCGGTGAGGCGGACCTGCCGCTGGCGGGAGCGCATCAGGTCGCCAACCTCTCCTTGGCGCTCGCGGGAGCGGCTGCGCTCGCGAAGCACGGGCTCGCGCCGGCGATCGAGGCCGGCGCGGTGCGCCGCGGGATCGAGGGCGTCTCCTGGCCGGGGCGGCTTCAGCGCTGCCGGATCCGGGGCCGGGACCTGCTGGTGGACGGCGCCCACAACCTCGAGGCGATGGCGGCTGTCGCGGACGCGGTCGACTCGATGGGGCTCTCCGGCAGCGTGCACCTTCTCTTCTCCTGCCTGGACGACAAGCCGCTCGAGGCGATGGCGGCGCTCCTGCGCCCGCGGGTCACCGGGGTCACGGTGGCGCCTATCGCCTCCCCGCGCGCCACACCGTTGACGGATCTCGAGGCGGCGTTCCCGGGCTGCCGCCGGGCGGGCAGCGTCGCGGCCGCGCTGCTCGAGCTTCCCACCGACCGCACGACGCTGGTGACCGGATCGCTTCGTCTGGCGGGCGAGGTGTTCGCGGCCGAGGGGGGTGGCCATGGCTAGCACGGTCAAGGTGGAAGTCCGGACCCGAGCGCGCCTGGAACAGGCGGAGGACGCCTCGCTCGCGTTCTGCGCCATGCGTTCCTCCGAGGCCACGCGTCGCCGGCCGCTCCCGAGCGAAGGGCGTCACTTCGATTACCGCACCAGCTTCCAGCGCGACCGCGACAGGATCCTGCACTCGCGCGCCTTCCGCAGGCTCAAGCACAAGACTCAGGTGTACGTGCCCTACACCGACGATCACCCGCGCACGCGCTTGACCCACACCCTGGAGGTCGCCCAGATCGCCCGAACCCTCGCCCGCGCCATCGGCCTCAACGAGGATCTTGTCGAAGCGATCGGACTCGCCCACGACCTCGGCCACACGCCATTCGGCCACTCCGGCGAGCGCGTCCTTGCGCGCATCCTCGCCGGGGAGGAACCTACCTGCCCGCTGCCGGAGCGGGTCGTGCGAGTGGTCGGGACGTTCAAACACAACTACCAGTCGATGCGGGTCGTGGACCAGCTCGAGCGGCGCTACGACTACCCGGGCCTGAACCTCACTGACCAGGTGCGCGAGGGGATCATCAAGCACACCACGTGGAAGGTCCGTTTCCCCTTCCCGCTCCCGACGGCCGAGGGGTTGCGGCTCGGCAAGCCGTGCCACCTCGAGGGCCAGGCGGTGGCGCTGGCCGACGAGATCGCGCAGCAGACCCACGACCTCGAGGACGGCCTCTACGCCGAGGCGGTTTCGCTCGAGGAGATCGAGAGGCTGGCGGCCGCGGCGGCCGTTATCGAACGGTCCGGCGAGACGTACGCGAGGGAACGGCGGCGCTGGCGGAAGGCCGCGCTCCTCCAGCGCGGGCTCATCCACCTCTTCGTCACCGACGCCATCGAGAACTCCGCGCGGACGATCGACAAGGTTGCCGCCAAGCACAAGGTGTCCGATCACGCCACGTGGGTCGCGATCGCCGACGAGATCCCTGCTGCCGCGGTGGCGTTCTCCAAGCGCGTCGCGCCGCTGTTCGCCGACCTCAAGGCGTTCATCTACCGGTTCATCATCAACCACCAGGAGGTCAACCGGCAGGACCACCGGGCGCACCTGGTGATGACCGGCCTGTTCCGCGCCCACTACTCCAACCCGCTCACCCTGCCCACCTATGCCCTGCTGCGCTTCCACGAGGAAACCGGGCGCGCCTACCTGCGCGACCTCCCGATCAAGACCATCCCCAAGGAGGTCTCCGAGCACTACCACTCGGAGCCGCGCTTCGTGCGCCTGATCGTGGACCATCTCGCTGGGATGAGCGACAGCTATGCGCTGTCGGAGTTCGAGGCGCTATACCACCCTCGCGTGTGACCACTCGCTGCGCCCGCCCCCCTCCGCGGGGACGGCGCGGGACTCTCCGGACCCTATAATTGGAACTGGTTACGATGCGGCAGCCTCGACGCTCCGTTCCCGGTCTCAGGCTGGGCTGGCGGTGGGCGGGTTTCATATTCGCCGCCGCGCTGGCCCTGCGGCTCGCGTACCTCGGGACGGCCGTCGCGGATCCCACCTTCTATCGACCGTACCTGGATTCCCTCTGGCACCTCCAGTCGGCCACCGCCATCGCGCACGGGCACCTCGCGGGCACCGCGCCCTTTTACCGCCCTCCGCTCTATCCGTACTTCCTCGCCGGCCTTCTCGCGCTGACGGCCGGCAACTTGCTCGCGGTCCGGATCGTCCAGATCGTCATCGGATCAGCGACGACGGCGCTCGTAGCCCTGCTCGGGGCGCGGCTTTTCGGACGAAGCGTGGGCGTGGCGGCAGGCCTACTCTACGCGGGCGTGGCCACGGTCCTCCTGACGGACTTCGAACTCCTCAGCCCCGTCATCCTGATGCCGCTCGTCGTCGGGGTCCTGCTCGCGCTGACCCGTGCGACTCGCGAGCCCTCGCCGCAGGTCCTCTTAGTGCTCGGCCTGCTCCTCGGCCTCTCCGCGACAGCCCGGCCGGACATCCTGCCGTTCGTGCCCGTGGCGGCCGCGTTCGTCGGCCTCGCCGCCTGGCGAGACGGCTGGCGCGGGCTCCGGCTCGCGACGGGGGCCTCCGCGCTGGCGTTCGGGGTTGCGATCCCCATCGCGCCGGTGACAGCCTACAACGCGATCGTCGGACGGGACCGGGTGCTCATCTGCTCCAACGGCGGCGTCAACCTCTACCTCGGCAACAATCCGGGCGCGGATGGGTGCACGCCCCTGATGCCCGGGCCGACCGACACAGCCTCGTACGCCGCCGACGGAACCTATACCGATAACGTGATGTCCTCCGGTCGGTACGTTGCCCGCCAGGCGCTCGGGCGCGAGCCCAAGCCGTCGGAGGTTTCGCGGTACTGGACGCGGCGCGTGCTCACCTGGGTTCGGTCGGCGCCTTGCGCATGGGCTGGCCTAATGGCGCGCAAGGCCTTCTACCTCGTCGGCGGGTTCGAGATCGGGGACACCAAGAACCTCACGTATTTTCTCGAGGCGTGGTGGCCGTTCTCGCTTCTGCCGCGCTGGTGGTGGCTCGCCCCACTCGCCGCAGTCGGCTTCACGCTACCGGGAGACCGCCGCTCCCGGGCACTGCTCGTCGTCTACGCCGCCACCTATGCCGCCGCAATCGTCGCCTTCCTCGTGGTCGAGCGCTACCGACTGGTCCTCTACCCAGTGCTCTGCATCATGGCGGCGCGGTTCCTGCTGTGGGCCGCCCACGCGTTCCGTTCGCGCGAGTGGAGGTCCCTGGCGCTCAGGGTCGCGTTCGCGGGCGCCCTGGCCGTGGCGATGAGGTGGGACCCGATCGGCTACACCGTTCGCGAGCGCCTCGAATCACGGATCGCGCGGGCGTCGGACAGCGAACGCCGCGGCGACTCCGCCGCGGCGGAGCGCCTGTTCCTCGACGCGCTGGCGATCGATCCGTCGTGGCCGATGGCCAGGGCCTCCTACGCGCTGTTCCTCGAGCGTCACGGCCGCAAATCCGAGGCTCGCGCAGTCGGCGGCCCGCTCTGGCAGTCGAGCGCGACCCCGTAACGGCCCGAGGATCGCATCGAGACCACCGTGGGCAAGGCGTAGTACCATCCGTGGTCGGCCCTGCCTGTCGGCAGCGCCGGAAGGAGCCTGCAGTGCGCATCCTGATAGCCTCCGATCACGCCGGTTTCGACTACAAGGAGATGCTCGGCGAGCGTGCCCGCGACACCGGCCACGATGTCCTCGACCTCGGGCCCGTGAACCGCAATGCGGTGGACTACCCCGACTTCGCCCACGACCTCGCCCGAGCGCTCATCGCGGGCAAGGGCGACCTCGGCGTCCTGATCTGCGGCACAGGGATCGGGATGTCCATGGCCGCCAACCGCCACCGGGGCGTGCGCGCCGCGCTGTGCCACGACGCCTTCACCGCCGAGTACGCGCGCCGCCACAACAACGCCAACGTCCTCTGCATCGGCGGCCGCACGACCGGCCCGGGCGTCGCGGTCCAGATCCTCGACATCTTCCTCGCCACACCGTTTGAAGGCGGCCGTCACGAGCGACGCGTGGAGAAGATCGAAATGGAACAGGGCCCCGGGAACAGGACGCAGGGCACACTCCCGCCCGCCCCGGGCAAGGAGCAACACTCATGAACCAGCACGAGCGCACCGCCTTCTTCAACTTCCTCGAGACCGCCGTCCGCCAGACCGACCCCGAGATCGCGGCCGCCCTCAACAACGAGCGCCACCGCGAGAATGAGGGGCTGGAGCTGATCGC
>PMLC01000135.1:0-63541 GCA_003158745.1 Acidobacteriota bacterium | reverse complement strand
CAACGTGCAGCCGCACTCGGGCGCGCAGGCGAACATGTCGGTCTACCTCGCCACCTGCCAGCCGGGCGACACGATCCTCGGCCTCGACCTCTCGCACGGCGGACACCTGACGCACGGCCACCCGCTCAACTACTCCGGCAAGACGTTCAAGGTGGTGCCGTACCTCGTGCGGCCGGACACCGAGACGATCGACTACGACGCCCTGCGCGAGCTGGCGCGCACCCACAAGCCGAAACTCATCGTCTGCGGCGCGTCGGCCTACCCGCGCACCATCGACTTCAAGCTCATCGCGGAGATCGCCCACGAGTCGGGCGCGATGGTGATGGCCGACATCGCCCACATCGCGGGGATGGTCGCCGTCGGGATGCACCCCTCGCCGGTCCCATACTGCGAGTTCGTCACCACCACGACGCACAAGACGCTGCGCGGCCCGCGCGGCGGGATGGTGATGTGCAAGCAGGAGTTCGCCGAGGCGCTCGACAAGGCGGTGTTCCCCGGCGTCCAGGGCGGCCCGCTCATGCACGTGATCGCGGCGAAGGCCGTGGCGTTCGCCGAGGCGCTCACCCCGGGATACCGCGACTACATCGCGAAGGTGCTCGAGAACGCCAGCACGCTGTGCAGCGAGCTGCAGTCGCTCGGCTGGCGGATGGTCTCCGGCGGCACGGACACGCACCTCATGCTGATCAACCTCGGCAGCGACGGGATCTCCGGCAAGAAGGGCGAGGACCGTCTCGGCAAGGCCGGCATCACCGTCAACAAGAACACCGTGCCGTTCGACACGCGCAAGCCCTACATCGGCTCCGGCATCCGTATCGGCACCCCGGCCATCACCACGCGCGGCATGGGCCCGCACGAGATGAAGGCGATCGCCGCGCTGATCGACCGCGTTCTCAAGAGCGAGGACGAGGCCGTCTGGGCCAAGGTCAAGACCGAGGTCGAGGAGCTGACGAAGACGTTCCCGCTGTACGGCCAGGCGTAGAGACCGGGGTCCGGGCGCAGGGGGGGGGCAGGGGTCACGGAATAGGCCGCCAAATCCAGCGGGCTCTCGCCAGTTCCTGCAGCAGTGAGTTTCGGATAGGGGTAGGGAGAGCCGGTTGACCCGGCGCCCTCCCTCCGAACCGGACGAGCGGATCTCCCGAAATGGGGCCTCCAGTTGGTGGGCCCTCCTTCGAGGCTGGCTGGCGCAGGCGTGGGTTGCCTTTCAGGGTGAACAACCCAAGTTGCGCAAAAGAGGCGTGAACTTTGGCTCCTTTCACCCCCTACTCGTAGTGGGTCCACAGGCGGAGGGCCTTGACGGTGCGCGGCTTCTTGAGGACCTGATAGACGAGCCTGTGCTGGATGGTGATGCGGCGCGAGTGGGCCCCGGCAAGGTCGCCGACGAGGTTCTCGAACGGCGGCGGGCGGCGGAGTGGGTTCTCCGCGAGGAGGTCGAGCAGCGTCTGGGCGTTCTCGCGCAGCCCCGCCTTGGCGATGCGGCGGGCGTCCTTCTGAGCCTGCTTCGTGAAGACGACGCGCCAGGGGCGGCGCTTCACCAGCCGGGCTCCGTGTCGCACTTGTCGACCGGGGTCGCCATCCCCTCGCGGATCGACTCGCGCATACCGGGCACCGAGAGCAGGTAGAGCGTCTCCTGGATCGCGCGCCAGTCGTCCTCGGATACGAGCACCGCGTTGCCCCGCTTGCCGGTGATGACGATCGGCTCGTGCGACTCGGCGGTTTCGTCCACCAGCCTGTACAGGCGGTCGCGCGCCTCGCTCACCCGGATCGGTGCCATGAGCGCCTCCTCAGGAAACGTACGTTATCTCGTACGAGTCGTCAACCAGCCGGTGAGGGGTGTGTCGGGAACACAGGGGAGCGCTTGAATCGTGAGCCCTCCCGACCGAGAGGGCTTGCTCAGCGCAGGGTGACGGAGGCGAGGCGGACCGTGACCTGGCCGAGCATCTTCACGTGGCCGGAGATTTCCACGGGGAGACGGCGCCCCGAATCCCAGAGCAGCTGGACGTCGCCCTCGAGCCCGAAGATGCGAAACGCGCTCGACGAGCCTGGCTCGACCGGTTGGCTTGCCGCGACCAGCCGCAACACCATCAGCTGCTCGTGCACAGCGCTCGTCCGTCCGCCTGCGTTCTCCTCGAACGCAAGATCCACCGGCTCGGCCCCCTCGACCCGCACCGTCACCCGCTCCACCTGGGTCTGGACGAGGACGTGGATCGTCATGGAATCGCCCGGGGACGTGAGGCCGGCAGTCGAGGTCGCGTACAACAGACCGGCCGGGCCGGTGATCGTGGTTCCGGCGGCGAGCGCCCGCGGGTACCTGGTGAACGATGTGCTCCGCTTCGTCCACCGCTCAGGCGGCAGGAGCATCTCGGGCAACGACGCGGGCTCCAGGAGGTCGAGCTCGAACCCCCGCTCACGAAGCGTGTAGGTCTTGCGGTGGTGCCTCGCTCCGGTCTCGGTGTCGACGATCTCGCGCGCGCCGGCCAGGACCGGGTCCACGCGCTCGCGCGCGACGAACGTCCTGCCCGGTAGGTGCGTCGTGCTCTCCAGCAGGATGCCGTTAGCCAGATCGTCCGACCCCCGGTCGAGGCGAAGCTCAATCGTGGCGGAGATTCCCGCTTTGCGCGCGGCGTACCGCAGCTCGTTCCATCCCAAGGCTGGCGCCTGGGGCCGCCCGGGCGGCGGGTCACCGGCCAGCACGGCAGCCGGAGAGGTTGCGAGGAGAAACCCGAGCGCGGCGGTGACGCGGCGAAGCCCCATCCGATGGAGAGTATGACAGGGCGGCTGTGAGCGTCTGTTCGGGCGCATCACCGGGTGGGCCGCCACGGTCACGCCCGTCGCCGGCGTCCTCGCGCCGGCGTTATCCTCGAACACAGGGTTACACGGATTGTGGCACGAGGCCGCCGCCTCACGTGATCAGCGAGTTTCGTTGGGCCAGGGCCGCCGGTCACCGCGGGAAGAAGATGAGGGCGGTCAGCACACAACCCACAAGGAGGGAGAGCCATACGTTCGAGACGAAGTAGCCGTACACCATGAGCGCCGCGCCGAGCAGCATCGGCCGCACCTCGCTGTTCTTCTTGCCGTAGCGGAATGCGGCGAACCCCGCCAGGCTGAAGACGACAGCCACAAGAATGGTTCCCATGGACATGCACAATGATCGCACGCTCGCAACCACGCCGGCGCACCTGGTGACATGGGCGGCGTGGTCTACCATGGGGAGGCTCCGCGTTCGCCTCGCTGCGGCGACCGTCGGGAGCGAGGGGGTGCGATGGCTACAATCACAAACACCTGCACTGGATGCGGCCGTCAGCTCGCGGTTCCCGACCGGTACCAGGGACGCGACCTCAAATGCCCGTCGTGCGGCCACCCCTTCAAGGTCGCGCTGTCCGGCACGGAACCCGAGCCGGCGCCAACGCACCCGGTCGCGGCACCTCCCGAGCCACCGCCTCCTGTCCTGCCGCTCGGAAGCTCACCGTTCGAAGACCCGCCGCTGCCCTCGCATGGCCCGGAGGAAGTCGGAGCGCCCCAGACCGAGTTCGTCGAAGCCACGGCCGTTTTCTGGCGGGTCAAGCGGATCGGGGTGGCATCGCTTGCCGCGCTGAGCGGGCTCATCCACGCGGTGATGGGCCTGTTTGTCGGACTCGCGGTCGCGGTCGTGTCGTTCACCCCTCTGGCGGAGGAGATCCCGTTCCTCCACGGGCCGCTGCTGGCGGTCCTCGCCATCGTGCTGCTTCCGCTGGTTTATGGTGCCGCTGGGTTCGTTCTCGGAGCCGTGACGGCGGTGGTCTATAACCTGGCGGCGCAACTCGTCGGCGGGGTCAGACTGCTCTTGGAGTAGCGCTCCGAGTTCCAGGTCGTGCGTCTCCCCGTACCCTGGACGCCTCCGGCGAGCGCTGGTCGGGCGCGCGAGAATTGCAGAGCGGTCTTCAGCCCGGATCGAGCACGGTCACCTCGCGCAGCGGGTCATCAACACCATCGACGTGGAACCCCCCAAGACGCCCTCGCCGGAGTCGAGTCGGCGGGCGGGACGAAGATCCACGGCCCCGGCGAGATCGCTGGCGTCGGGCTGCACGCCTGCTGCGCGAACCCGGAGGGCACCATGTTCGGGCTCCTCCAGCCGGTGACGAATAAGTGAGACGAAAGGAAGAAGGTGGGAGGTAAAAGGCAGAAGGTAGACGGTAGACGGAAGACGAGAGACGGGACTGCCGGGGAGTCTTCCGTCTTCCCTCTTACCTCTTACCTTTTACCTCTTTCCTCTTCCGGTTGGTCAGCGGCCCAGCCAGAGCCAGAGGCGCACGCGGAGCGCGTCACGCAGCATTTGGAGGCCATGGCGCAGGGGGCGGACGCGGGATGCATCCACGTGGTACCAGCGCACCGGGACCTCGGCGATCGTGACGCCGAGGCGCTGCGCCCGCGCCAGCATCTCCACGTCGAAAGCGAACCCGTCGAGGCGCATGGTTCCGGCAAGACGGCGGGCGAGCTCGCCGTCCAGCAGTTTGAAACCGCACTGCGTGTCCCTGAAGCGCGTGAGGCCCATCATGCGGAGAGCAAGGTTGAAGATCCGTCCCATCGTGTCCCGCACCAGGGGCTGGTGCCTGCCGATCAGCTCGCGCCGCACGCCGCGCGAACCGACCGCCACGTCCGCGCCGCACGCCAGCAACGCCTCAATTTCCTCGATAGGCGAGGAGAGATCGGCGTCCGAGATCAAGACGCGCGAACCGCGGCTCGCCGCCAGACCGGCGCGGACGCCAGCGCCTTTTCCGCGGTTGGAGCCGAGCCGCACGAGCCTGACCTCGATTCCCTGCGGGGGCCGAAACGCCTCCACCACGCCAGAGGTCCCGTCGGTGGATCCGTCATCGACGACCACGATCTCGGTCGGCAAGAGCCGACCCTGGCCGGCCAGGTACCGAGCAATGCGATCGAGAGTGGAGGGGAGGCGATGCTCCTCGTTGTACGCGGGAACCACAACCGAGAGGCTGGTTTGGCTCGCCACGGCCTTCATCCTCGATGGTATACTCGAGCGAGCAAAAGCGCAGAACAGAACGCCTGGGAGGGCGGGGAGGCCGGCATGGCGCGCGTCGTCTGGGAGTATCGGATCATCAACGTCCGCTCGGAGAACTACCGCCTCGATCCGATGAAGGAACCAGACCTCAACCGCCTAGGGGAGGACGGCTGGGAGCTCGTCGGCATCACCGCGATCAACTTCAAGACGGGAGCCACGGACCATATCGGCATGGTGTTCAAACGCTCGCGGGAAGCGAGCGAAACCTGAGCACACCGCCCGCGAGACGCTCGGCCGCGCTCTCGCCACGGCGACGCACAACGAGCGGGATGCCTGCCAGCACGAGGGAAGGCAACCACACCAGCCACAGCCTGCACACCCGACCGAACGGGATAGGCTCAGAGAAGCAGACGCCCAGGACTAGCATGCCCGGGGTTGCGCGCCAGCCCCACAAGCACCCGAGGGCAACGACGGCCACGGCCTCCACGCCAGCGGCTGCTGCGAGCACCAACTGCCCCGGCGCGATGCTCTCGACGAGCAGCGCTGCCAGCGCCACCAACGCGGCCGCCCCAACGGCCGTTATGCCCGCGTCGACAAGCGCCGCCACCCACAACCGCACGGCACCGGCAACGGGCGCGGAGGCAGCCGGCGCGTTCCCCGGCGCCGGCGCAGTTTCCTTTGTCTCGGCTCCCGGCTCGGTCTCCCATACGAGGGGGATGTCGAGCTGCCCTGACGGCGGCGTGCGAGGCGCCATCAGTCGACCTGCCGCAGATCCACGTTGCTCACGAAGATCTGGTACCTCGGGTCGACCGGCCTCGACAGGTAGCTCTTCGCCAGCTGCTGGAGCCGGTCGGCGTCGGGGTCACTGACCCGTTTCGAGAGCTCGACGAGCAGCTCGTGCCCCTCCGCCACCTGATACTTCCTCAGGTGCAGCACGGCAACGTTGAAGGTGGCAACCGACCAGCCGCGGAGCAACTCCGCATCTTCGGGGTGGTTCTTGAGCATCTGGTCCGTGAGCAAACGGATTGACTCCCAGTTTTTGGCGGCCACCGCGTCCGAGAGCGCGGCGATGGCGGGGTCGTACGCCGTGATCTCCGACTGCAGCCTCGTCAGCTCCGCGTCGCCAGGGACCTTTGCGAGGCCCTCCCGGACCAATCCCATCGCCTTTACGCGGTGGCCTGCGGCGAGGGCGTCCTTCACCGCCTGCCCATCGGCCGCGGGTTTTGGGGTCGCCGACGCCTTGAGCCGACGTTGATACTCCAGTACCCGCTGGTTCACGCGGTTCGCCAACTCACCCTCGACCCCGCCCTGGAGGCTCTGGAGCAACTGGATCGCCTCCTGGAGCCGGCCTTGCTTGGCGAGCTGTTCGGATTCGGCGATCGCCTCCGTCGCTGCCGTCCGCCCGCCAGAGAAGACCTTGCCCCGAAGGAGAAGCGCGCCGACCCCCACGAGCAACAGCACACCGAGGCCGACCCCAATCCACGCCAGAGGCAGGGAGGTGGTTCGAGCGCGCGCCACCGGCCCGGCGACCTCGCGAGATCCCGCCGCCTCGCCTGATTCGGGTGGCGCCATCGGTCGTGAGGCCGGCGCCGTCGAGCGTACCGCCGGCGAGGACCCGGACGGGGAGGAAATTGTCGCCGGCACGAACTCATCGCGGAAGAGATCCTCCTCAGCCGCGAGGTTCGATGACGGCGGCGGCGGCGCTGCGGGGGTTTCGAGACGCTGCAGGAGGTCGTGAGCCTCGAGGTGCTGAGGAACGAGCTTGAGGACCTGCTGGCAGGCCGCACGAGCGTCCTCGAACCGCTTCTGTTCGAATGCCTCCCGCGCCTCGTAGAAGTGCTGCTCCGCCTGACGCTCGATCTCCTCCCGGCGACGGCGCGCCTGCTCGATGCGGCGGTCGGCCTCTGCGTTGGACACGTCGATGAGGTAGATCCTGGACCAGGTATCGACAGCACCCTGAAAATCTCCCTGATCGAACTCCCGCTGCCCCTGCTCGAGAAGCGCATCAACGCGCGCCGAGGTGTTCTCCGCCTGGCCGGCGTCTGGGGCTCCGAAATCGTCGGCAAACCCCGGGTGAAATTCGACCGGCGCGCTCGCACCGGGCGCGTCGAACGTCATCCCGCCGACGGTCGGAGGAGGCACTGGCGCCGCCCCAGGTGTTGGCGGCAGGGACGTCGGGGCTGCTGCGGCCGCCGCAGGCTGCGCAGCCACCTGCGGGGGTGTCGACACCGACGGAACCGAGGGAGCCTTCGGAGCGTGGGGCGGCTGGGACTGTGCTCCGGCGGTTCCCGGCACCGGAGCCGCCGAAACGGGAGCCTGCACCGGCGGAGCGGAGGGCTCCGGGGCCGTGTCTGGCCGTTCAGAGGGTTGCTCGAACACCTCGAACTCGAATTCGGGCTCGGCTTCGGTCGCGAGCGGCTGCGCAGCGAGCTGGAGTCGCCGCTCGAGCAGCGCGAGCTCCGGGTGCGTCGGATCGAGGTTCTTTGCCAGCTTGAGGAAGCCCCTCGCCTCTTCGGCGAGGCCGGCGTCGAGCGCCTGGCGAACCCGCTCGATGTGAGTCTGGATCTCGCCGCCTGCACGCATCCTGCCTTGAATCTCCCCGGCCAGCTGCCTCGCCTCAGCGTGACCCGGCAGATCGCGCAAGACAGTTTGGACGAGGGTCAGTGCGCCCTGGAAATCGCGCTGGGCGAGGGCCTGCCGCGCTTTCGCCACCGTCGCATCGACGTCCACGTCACCGCGTGCGGCGACCTCGCCAATCAGCTGCGCGAGATCGACCGGTGCACCGGCGGAGATTGCCTGCTCCAGGCGTTGGGCCGGGGTGAAGCTCGCGTCGACGTCGGCGATGGAACGCAGAATGGTTCGCGCCTCCTCGCCGTGCCCTTCGCGGTACAGGCGAACTGCCTCCTTGAAGGCAGTGAGGATGCGCTGCTGCACGGCTTGATCGAGGTTCGAATCGCCCGGGTACCCCATCCGCTCATGCTACCGCCCTGGCGCGGAGCGGTCAACGCGGGCGCAAACCGAGGGCGCGGAGCTTGCGGTACAGGTGCGAGCGTTCGAGACCGAGCACCCGCGCGGCCCGGGACATGTTGCCGCCGCAGGAGCCCACGACCCTCGCGATGTACTCCCGCTCGAAAAGCTCACGCGCCTGCCTGAGCGTTGTCATGGCGCCCCCCGTAACGGCCACCGCACCGGCAGGGAGATCCAGGACAGCCGGGGTGATCTCATCGCCGGCCACCATGATCATGAGGCGCTCGACCACGTTGCGGACCTCGCGCACGTTGCCGGGCCAGGAGTGCGACTTTAGGACCTCCATGGCTCCCGGAGTCACGAGCTTGGGCCTGGCGCCGACACGCCGGGCGAACCGGAGCATGAACTCCTGGACGAGCAGCGGCACGTCCTCCGGCCGCTCCCTGACGGACGGCACCCTGATGGGGATCACGTTGAGGCGGAAGAGGAGGTCCTGCCGGAACCGGCCTCCTCCGATCTCGTCCTCGAGGTTCTTGTTGGTGGCGGCTACAACCCGAACGTCCACCCGCACCTCGTGTGCCCCCCCCAGACGGGTGAAACGCGATTCCTGCAGCACGCGCAGCACCTTGGCCTGGGTGAGGAGGCTCATGTCGCCGACCTCGTCGAGGAAGAGGGTGCCGCCGTCGGCGAGTTCGAACTTGCCTCGCTTACTCTCCACCGCGCCGGTGAAAGCCCCTTTCAGGTGGCCAAACAGCTCGCTCTCGATGAGCTCTGCGGGGATCGCGGCACAGTTGACGGCCACGAACGGTCCGGCTGAGCGGCGCGAGTAGTGGTGCAGTTGGCGCGCCACGACCTCCTTCCCGGCACCGTTGGGACCCGTGATGAACACCCGAGAGTCGGTGGGGGCGGCGAGCATGATCTGGCGCCGCAGCTCCACGATCGCCGGTGACACGCCGGTGAGCGAAGGTCCCTCCTCCTCGCGCTCGACCAGGAGCTGCTGCTCGAGGCGCGCATGCGCCAGGGTGTTACTCACCGTGAGGAGTACTCGCTCGAGTGCGAGGGGCTTCTCCAGGAAGTCGACCGCCCCTTCCTTCAAGGCGCGCACTGCCTGCTCCGCGGTGGCGTGGCCGGAGATCATGACGACTGGCATTCCCTGCCCGGACGAGCGCATCTGGCGCAGCGCCTCGATACCGTCCATGCCGGGGAGT
Organism: Acidobacteriota bacterium; assembly: GCA_003158745.1. Lineage (GTDB taxonomy): Bacteria > Acidobacteriota > Thermoanaerobaculia > Thermoanaerobaculales > Thermoanaerobaculaceae > RBG-13-68-16. The sequence goes on along the minus strand of PMLC01000135.1, from coordinate 54,373 downwards.
GCGACGTCGAGCAGGATCAAGTCGTACAGCTCGCGCGAGACGGCCGTGAGCGCCTCCTCGCCGGACGGCACCGCCGTCACCGCGAACCCCTCGTCACGCAGGATCCCCCCCAACTGCTCGAGAATCCCCCGTTCGTCGTCGACGACAAGGATGCTCCCGTGGCTCACGCCTCGCCCTCCGGAATCCGCACCACCGCCCGCACTCCGTGAAGCTCGTTGGGCTCCAGCCTCACCGTCCCACCGTGGTCGGTGACTATCCTCTGCACCATCGCGAGGCCCACCCCCGAGCCCCTCCCCTTCGTCGAGTAGAACGGTTGGAAGAGCACCTCCGGATCTTCCATCGGCAACCCCGGGCCCTCATCCGTCACCGAGACCACCACCTCGTCCGCTTCCCTCTCGATCCCCACCACGACCACTCCATTCGCAGGCGAAGCTTCGACCGCGTTGTCGATGAGGTTTGTCAGGACCTGGCGGAACTGCTCCGGGTCGATCAGGACGTTCATCCCATGCGAGCCGTCGGCGAGCACGATCGAAAGGCCCTCTCGGACACCCTGGTAGAGCGCCACGGCCTGCTGGGCCAGCTCGCCGATCGGCACCGGCCTCCTCGCGAGCGGTGGCATCTTGGCGTAGCGCGCGAAGCTGTCGACCATTTCCTGCATCGCCTGGACGTGCTGCACAATCGCTTGGCTCCCTTGCGTGACGATCGTCTCGATGTCTAGGTTGCCGCGCTCGACCTGCCGCGCCATGCGCTCCGCCGCGAGCCGGATCGGCGTGAGCGGGTTCTTGATCTGGTGGGCGATGCGCCGGGCCACCTCACTCCACGCCGCCTGCCGCTGGGCGCGCAGCAGCTGCGTGAGGTCCTCCAAAGCCACAACCCACCCTTCCGGCCGCGTCGGGTCACCGAGCGGCACGAGCGCCATCTCGAGGTGCCGCGCGATTTCTCCCGGGTAGATGGTGAGCGATCCACGCACTGCTCCCTCAGCCGTGCGGATGGTCTCCACCAGGCGCGGCAGGCCTGCCACGGCCAGGGCCTCGAGGGGAAGCTCCCCGGTCGCGAGCTCTGGTACGCCCAGCATCGCGGCCGCCGCCGGGTTGCCGGCTACGTGTTCCCGCTGCGCGTCGAGTGTCAGCACGCCCGTGCGCACCGCTCCCAGCACCGCGTCCAAGCGGTGGACCGCGGACTTCAGCTCGTTCTCGCGCTGGCTCAGACGCTGGACCATCGAGTTGAACGAGCCGAGTAGCATCCCCACCTCGTCCTCGGCCGGGAGGGGCACGGTCTCGAGCGACTCGCCTCCGGCAATCCTCTGAGTCGTCGCCGCGAGCGCGACAAGCGGCGCAGTGAAGCGCCGGGAGAGGTACAAACCGAGCCAGATCGCTCCGAAAGCCACGATCAATGCGAGGCCACCGAAACCGAGCACCACGGTGGCGGTGATCGTCGGGCGTTCCATCTTGAGGCGTTCGTAGGCGACGCCGCCAGCCGCGAGGCGTGCCTGCGCCGCCACGAGCTCCTCGGGGAGCGCCTCGCCCACCAGCACCGCAAACCTGTCCGGCAGTCGCTTCCATGCCCGCACCACCAGTGTCCCGCCGAAGCGCTCGCCACGCACGCCATCCACTCTGAACGCCTCCGGCGGCAGCGGCGGCAACCTCTGGAGCAACCGCTGGCGAGGATCCGCAAACTCCACGACCGGGATCCCACCCTGGAGCAGGCCGGTGAGGTGGTCCCCGAGCTCCGCGTGTAGACGCTCCAGCTCCGACAGTCGACCGGGCTCGCTCGCAATCCGTTGAAGACGGTCGGCGATCACTCCGGCAGCGCGCATCGTGCGCGCCTCCGCCTGGGCCCGTACGGCGTCCGAGAGCTCGACGCTGGCACTAGCCATGCGCTCGACCGGCTCCGAGAACCAAGCCTTCGCCGCCCCCGAGAGCAGCCCGGCGGAAAGCAGGAAAAGCAGCGCGGTGGGCACCAGGATCACGACGAGGTAGGAGAGCAGGAGCTTCGTCCTGAAGCGCGATCCGAGGATCCCGTAGTGCCGCTCGAGCGCCAGCTTGAAGAAGTTCCGCAGCAGAATGAAGAGCAGGATGGCGATCAGCGTGAGGTCAAACCACCACAACAGGAACGTGAGCAACCGGTTGGTGAACTGTTCAGCAGGCAGGCGAGCCATGCGGGAAAAGAGGGCGTAGGCCGCCCCCGCGAGCAGCAGCAGGAGCAGGTACAGGCCCACCAGGAAACGGTTCTGGCGCCGGTAGCGTTGCCAGCTCCGCCGCCAGTCGCTCACGGCAGCTCCGGCACCGATAGGCCGAGCCAGTCGGTCCCGACCGTTGACGGGATCACCAGCAGCTTGTAGTGCGTGAGGAACTCGGCCCGCAGGAAGAGGAGGAGGGGCTCGCGGTGCAAGGGAACCGCGATCTCTGACTTCGGGGGATGCGTCACCCAACGGACGGCCTCGTCGAGACTCCCGACCTGGCCGGATGCCAGGATCTCGCCGTCCAGCTCCGCAACGAGGGTGAACACGCCGGTCAGTGGGTCGCGCTGCGCCTTGACAACCAGCTCGTGGCCCGCCACGCGCTGGTCCCAAAGCCAGTGACGGTTGCGATACAGGCGCAGACGGTAGGTGATACTGACGGGAGCGCCCGCCGAGAGGGCTTCGCTCCACTCCGCAGGGAGTTCCCGATTGACCGTGACTTCGACGGCCAGCCTCCCGGGTGCCGGTGTCAGCAGCACATCGAGCTCGGACATCGGTGCCGCGGCCAGCAGGATCGCGGCCAGAATCATAGTGTGGCAATCGTACCACACGTGACGGCAGTCGACAGTTTCCGCCCGCCCATCCCTCCAGTTGACAGTTGACAGTCTCCCACCCACCCAAAGACAAAGACGAGACGCAGCTATGGACTGCTGACTGTCAACTGTGAACTGTCAACTGTTAACTGCCGTTCAGCTTGCGGCCACGGCTTCGGGCTCCGAGTCGCCGACATACGGCCGCACCGTGAGCGGCGCCAGCCGGTCGGGCTCCAGGAGCTCCCACGCCTCGGGACTGGCAAGCAGTTCGTTCACCACGGCCACGTGCAGCGAGTGGCCGGCCCTGTGGGCCACGACCTGGGCACGCAACGGATACTCCAGCAGGGCCAGGTCGCCGATCAAGTCGAGTACCTTGTGGCGCACGAACTCGTCGCGGAACCGCAGATCGCCCGACAGGATACGCTCGCGATCCACCACGATGCAGTTGTCGAGCGAACCGCCGAGGCCGAGCCCGCGCCGGCGGAGCGACGCCACCTCCTCCAGGAAGCCGAAAGTGCGCGCCGGGGCTATAGCGGAGGCGAACCGCTGGGGCGTGATCGCGCCAACGAAACGTTGCCTCCCGACCGCCGGCGAGTCGTAGCTGACGAGGTAGTCTACGAACAGCTCCGGAGCTGGGCGCAGCTCGATCCAGCGCTCCTTGTCACCGACCCGGACGACCCGCCGCACCTGCATCTCCGGCAAACTGGCCCCCTGGTCGACGAACCCGGCACGCCGGATCATCTCGACGAACGGCAACGCGGAGCCGTCCAGGATCGGCACCTCGGCAGCGGAGAGATCCACGAACAGGTTGGTTATGCCAACCCCCCCCACAGCCGCCATCAGATGCTCGACGGTGCGAGCCTCCGCACCGCGCAGGCGCAACGTCGTGGCGTACGCAAGGTCGCGGGCGTTCTCGGCCCTCGCCGGGATGGCGATGCCGAGGTCCGTGCGGACGAAGACTACGCCCGTGCCAGGCGGGGCGGGGCGCAGACGCAGAGCCACCTGTTTCCCCCCGTGGATCCCAACTCCATTCGCGCTCACGGCTCGTCGAACCGTCTTTTGCCAGGCCATTCACACGCCTCCACCTCGCGGAAGAGCCAGAAACGTGCCAGCCTGGGAGGCTGCGCCGCACACCTTTGCTGTGGCGTCGGTGCAGCGGTGTGTGGCTCAGCCACCACACACCAAGGTGATAGACTTTCGGCCGGGAACAGCATGCCTTTGTCCTGGGATACCGAGCACGAGCGCAACGCCAAGGAGCTCCTCTATCGCTGCATGGAGGAGCTCCAGGCCACCAAGGCCGCGCTCTACCTCGAAGGGCCGGAGGGCGATTTCAACCTCGCAACCAGCTACGGTTTTGGGCGGCGGGACAGCGTTCCTGAGTCGCTAGTTCTCGGCCATCCGCTGATGGACTGGGTTCGCCGTCGGCGCACAGCACCCGCGTACCTCAACGATCTGCAGGAGTTCCCATCGCTGCACACGCACCTTGAGAGTGCCGGCACATCCCGCCTGCTGACGATTCCGCTCACGGTGGCCAACCGCTTCGTCGGACTCGTGGACGTGCGCGACAAGTCCCGCAAAGCACTCTTCGGCCCCGAAGACATCACTATCGCAAAGAGCATCCGCCAAGAGCTGGAGCAGTTCCTCGCGGACTCGGGTGCCTACGGCACAGCGGCGAGCGCTCAGGAGGAGCCCGCACCGGCGATAGCCGCGGACACCCCGCGGGCCAGCCCTACCCTCCCGCACCGATGGGTCATCGAGGAGCTCGCCGGCCTGGTGCGATCCCTCGCCCGGCTCCCCGACGTGGCCGTTGCGGCCCTGACGTTGACGGACGGAGGGAGCACCCGCGTCCTCGCCCTGCGGACGACCCCTCTCGACCAGCAGCACCGGGAGGCCCTGGCCACGCACCAGACCCGCGCTCTCCTCGGGTCTGGGGTCCGCATGCCCCCGGCGGAGCGGTGGGGGTGGGACGAACAGCCCAGCGGCGGCAGCCAGACGCGCCAGGAGGAGATACGCACCGCCGTTCTTCTGAGCGGCCCGCCGGTGTGGGTTGCGCTCTCGCTCGTCACACCGACCGGTACGACCTCGGGTGACGCCGTCTTCGCGACTGCGCTACACCACCTCGAGTTGGCGACCGCCCTGCGGAACTACCGGAGGGCTGCGAGGAACCTCGCGCACGTTCTTCTCGAGCCCGGCGAGACCGCCTACCCTAACCTTCGCCAGCACTCGCAGACGACCTCTGAGATCGCCCAGCGTTTCGCGGTCGCCCTCCGCCTCTCGTCCGACGAGGAAGAGCTAATCACGGTCGCGGCGTACCTCCACGATGTCGGTATGCGGGAGCTGGACTACACCCGCGTCTATCGAATGGACAGACCCGGCGAACCCGAGCGCCGCCTCTACCAGCGGCACCCCGTCGTCGGAGCGCGCATCGTCGAGGCCGCGGAGTTCCCCGGCGACCTGGCGGGTGCCATCCGCCACCACCACGAGCGCTGGGACGGCACCGGGTACCCCCAGCGCCTCGCCGGGGCCATGATCCCCCTTCCGAGCCGGATCATCCACCTGGCCGAGGTCTACGACGTGCTCACGTCGCCGTCCTCGTACCGTCGGGCCGTGACCCGGGATGCTGCGGCGGACGCCATCCGCGCCGAGGCCGGACGCCAGTTCGACCCCGAGCTGATCCCCGTCCTTCTCGAGGTCGTTCGCGCATGAAGCTGCTCGCGACCAACCGGCGCGCCCGCTTTGAGTACGAACTCCTCGAACGGATCACAGCAGGCATCGCCCTCACAGGTAGCGAGGTGAAGTCCATACGCGACGGGCACGCCAAGCTCATGGAGGGCTGGGTGGCGTTCGAGGGCGGGGAGGCATTCCTCGCAGACGTGAACATCGCGCCGTACGAGAACGCCGGATACGCGAATCACGATCCCACCCGACGGCGGAAACTCCTGATGACCAAGCGTGACATCATCCGTCTGGCCAGCAAGGTCGCCGAGAAGGGCCTCAGCGTCATACCGCTGGCGATCGGCGTCGAGGGCAACTGGATCAAGGTCGAACTCGCGCTGGCGCGAGGCAAGAAGCTCCACGACAAGCGAGAGACGATCAGGCGCAGGACACTCGACCGCGAAGCCGCCGCGGCGATGAAGGAACGCCGGTAGCAGAAGGTTCGAAAGTCCGCAGGTTCAAAGGCTCGAAGGTTCGACCAAACAACAGCAGAGGTGCATGGGAGCTGAGGAGCAGAGGAGAGAGACGAAACCGGTCGTGTAGTTCTCCTCTGCTCCTCCGCCCCTCTGCGTCGTTGAACCTCTTGGCGTCCGAACCTGTGAACGTGTGAACCTCCGAACGGTTTCGTTCCCCTCTGCTCCTCTGCGTATGTCGTCGAGTCGGTCTAAGATCACAGCCATGACAGGGGTCGGTTCGCACGGGCTTGTCGGGGTCCTGCTCCTTGCCGTGATGATGGCCGGGTGCTCGGCCGGTCCGAGCGAGTCCGACGGCGCCCCGCCCACACCGGCGCCCGGCCGGCTGGTCTACCTGACGGAGTCCTGCCCGACGTGCCACGGCCGTGACCGAATGGGGACCAATACAGGGCCTCCGCTGCAGCACCTGCGCAGCCGCTGGGAGGGGCCGAAACTCGTTCGGTTCCTGCACGGTCCGGCGCCGTTCAAACAGGCGGACGCGAGGCTTCGCGGGATCTCGGAGCGCTACCGATCCGACATGCCGGCAATGTTCTCCGCCGATGAAGGGCGCGTCCAAGTGCTTGTCCAGTACTTGCTCGGCGATTAGGGCCCTCCCAGCCGCCCTTACCCCATTGCGGATCGCGGCCGAGGCAGGCCTTCCTCCCAGGCTGCGAGAACAACCGTACACGCTGCCTCGTAGCCTGCTCGAGCAGCCGAGGGACGCACGGAGAAGGGGTAGACCCACCATGGCGACCTTACAACCTCGATGGACCTTGCGCGTTGGGCCGTAGTACCATAATCAGGCATGATTGCATCGATCATCACACGGACAGCGCCGAAACGCGGGCCTGCCCGACGCAAGGCATTAAGGGCGGCCAGGCAAAATCTGTTTGAGACGACTGCATGCCGAACGTGAACGCTCCAGAGAGCGCTCCTGACCTGAAGCTCACCGAGCGCGCCGCGCGCATCGCCGGTCTCCGCAGCTTCGAGACCCCGACGCTAGAAGCGGTGGAGCAACGGCGTCTGCAGCTGTGGATCATGACGCTATCGATGTTCCTGTCGGTGGTCGTGGCACTGGTCACGTTCACGCTCTGGCGGGACTATCGATCGCCGAGCTGGCTCCCCCCATTTGCGGCGCAGGGCGGGCTCCTTGGCATCGTGGTGCTTTTCTGCGCGTACGCCATCGAAAAGGAACTGCAGCTCCGCCGGCTGACGAAGCTGCTAGTGGACGAGCGTGTCCTCACGGCGGCGCTCACCAACCGCCTGCGCGAGGTCACCTCCCTGCTCGAAGCCGCCAAGGCGATGAACCTGATCCTCGACCTCCAGCAGGTGCTCGAGACCATTCTGGAGTGCGCGCACGAGCTTCTCGAGACGCGCGACGGCTCGATCATGCTCGTGCACGGCAGTGCTGAGTTGCGGACCGTCAGCGTTTGGGGCTCCAGCGGAGCATCCGGGGCGAGGGTCGGTTTCGGGGAGGGTATTGCGGGCCGAGTCGCCCAGACGCGCGAGCCTGTGCTCGTCACCGGCGTCATCGATCCGGCTCGATGGCCGGTCGAGCCGCCTGCGAGCTCGATGTCGGTGCCTCTCATCCACCGCGACACGCTTCTCGGCGTGCTCAACGTCAACGCTGTTGCTGGACGAGTCTACAACGAGCATCAGCTCCGGGCGCTGAGCCTGTTCGGGGAGCAGGCCGCGACCGCCATCGCCAACGCGAGGCTGTACGAGGAGCAGCGCCTGCTCGCCTCCCAGAACGTCTACCAGGCTTTGCACGATCTGCTCACGAACCTCCCGAACCGCGCCCTGTTCCTCGACCGGGTGAACCACGCCCTCTCGCGCCGGCGGCGCCCGGGACAGCTGGTGGCGCTGCTCTTCCTAGACCTCGACGACTTCAAGCTGATCAATGACAGCCTGGGCCACGCATCCGGCGACGAGGTCCTCATCGCGTTCGCCGACCGATTGCGAGGGTGCGTCCGCTCATGCGATGCGATGGCCCGCTTCGGCGGGGATGAGTTTGCAATCCTCGTCGAGGAGGTGTCTTCGCCCTCGGACGCATTCGCGGCGGCTGAGCGCATCATGGCCCTCTTCACGGAGCCTTTCTCGATCGACGAGAGACGCGTATGGCTCCGGGCCAGCATCGGGATCGCCATCGAGAGCATCACCGCGTCGAGTGCCGAGGCCCTGCTCCGCGACGCCGATACCGCGAAGAACGTGGCCAAGAACCAGGGGAAGGACCGCATCGTCGTGTTCCAGGAGACGATGCACGCCGACGCGCTCGAGAGACTCGACCTCCAGGGTGAGCTGAAGCGTGCGGTCGAGCAGGGTAATCTCGCGGTCCATTACCAGCCGATCTTCTCGCTCGCCCACGGTCGCGCGATCGGAGTCGAGGCCCTCGTTCGGTGGCGGCACACCTTACGGGGCCTGCTCCCCGCCGGGACATTTCTTCCTCTCGCGGAGCAGGCGGGCCTCCTTGTCCAGATCGATCGATGGGTCCTCCGTCACGCGTGCGAGACGTTGCAGGAGTTACGCCGCGAGACGGCGTTGCCCGACGACTTCCTCCTTTCCGTCAACCTGTCGCCGGCCCATCTCCGGGAGGCCACTCTGGTGGACGAGGTGGCCGAGATCCTGCAAAGCACGGGGCTCGAGCCCGAACGCCTCGTGCTCGAGATCACCGAGGGAGCAATCCTCCTCGAAACGGAGAAGGTCCCGTTCATCCTCAACCGCCTCAAGACACTGGGCATCAAGCTCGCCCTTGATGACTTCGGGACCGGTTACTCCTCGCTCGCGCACCTCCGGCGCTTCCCCGTCGACATGGTCAAGATCGACCGGGTGTTCATCGAGGGAATTACGAGCGACAAGGGAGCGAGCGCACTCGTCCAGGCGATCGTCCGGCTCGGCCGCGGCCTCAACATCGAGGTCGTTGCCGAGGGCATCGAGCACCAGGCGCAGGCCGACGTGCTCACCCAGCTCCGTTGTCCCTGCGGGCAAGGCTGGTTCCTATCCGTGGACCTTCCCCGCGAGGGTTTGGTCGAGTTCCTCCGGCGCACGTCCTGACGGCACGCAAGGCCGGCGTGGTTCCCTTTGATAGAGTCACCTGATGCACAGCTCCCCCGTGAGCCGTGAAGCGCTCCCATCCGCACTCGATCCAGGAACTGCCGCGCCCGACCGATCCTCCGGACGGCCCACTATCCTCGTGGCAACGTGCCTAGCCTCCTTCTTGCCGCCGTTCATGTCTTCAGCCCTCAACCTCGCGACCCCGGCTCTGAGCGCCGACCTGCACGCATCGGCCGTTCAGGTCAACTGGATCGTCAGCGCTTTCCTCGTGGCCTCGGCGTCTTGCCTATTGCCGTTCGGCCGTCTCGGCGACCTATTGGGACGCAAGAGACTCTTCATCGTCGGGATGGCTTCCTACGCCGCGTGCTCGGCCGCGTGCGGCCTCGCCCCTTCGGCAGCTACGCTAATCGCCCTCCGAGTCGCCCAGGGCGCCGGGGGCGCGATCGGCTTTGCCTCGTCGCTTGCGATCCTGACCAGCGCGTACCCGCAGGGCCAACGGGGGCGCGTGCTCGGCATCAACACTGCCGCCGTCTACACGGGGCTCTCCCTCGGGCCGGTCATTGGCGGCATGCTCACCCAGCAACTCGGGTGGCGCAGCATCTTCTTCGTCAGCGCCGTGCTCGGCGTGCCGGCGGTATTGCTGATGGTCATATGGGTCCCCGAGGAATGGCGAGGCGAGCACACGGATGGGTACGATGCGGCCGGCGCCTTGCTGTGGGCGGCGAGCCTTGCGGCGCTGCTGGCCGGGATCTCTACACTCAGGGCGCTGGATGTCGGCCGCTGGCTCGTGCTGACCGGCGCGGCGGGCGTGGCAGCCTTCGTGGTCCGCGAGCTGCGCGCGACTCACCCGATCCTGGAACTCGGCCTCTTCCGCAACGTCGTGTTCGCGCTCTCGAACCTCGCGGCGCTCATCAACTACAGCGCAACGTTCGCGGTCACGTTTCTGCTCTCGCTCCACCTCCAGGCGGTCCGCGGCCTCGCCCCCCAGAGCGCCGGCGCGATCCTCCTGATCCAGCCGGTCCTTATGGCGGTGTTGTCACCGTTGGCTGGGCGCCTGTCGGACCGCGTCGAGCCTCGCCTCGTGGCCTCCGCCGGTATGGCCCTGACCTCGCTGGCGCTGATCCTCTTCGCTCACCTCGGGAGCGCGAGTCCTCTGGGGGCGGTAGCCTCGGGACTGGCGCTGATCGGCGTGGGGTTCGGCCTATTCTCCTCACCCAACACCAACGCCGTCATGAGCGCCGTACAGACGCGCAGTTACGGTGTCGCTGCGGCGACCCTCGGCACCATGCGCCAGGTCGGCCAGGCGTTTTCGATGTCGATCGTCGCGCTCGTCTTCGCCCAGGTCATGGGGAGCGCCAGGATCGCCCGTGCGAACGCTCCGCTGATTCTGGCGAGCAGCCACGCGATCTTCACTTTCCTCGCCGCGCTCTGCATCGCCGGTGTCTTCGCCTCCCTCGCGCGCGGCCGCATACAGCGGCGGTGAAGGCAGGGGTCAGGAAGGCAGGCAGAGGAGCGGAGGGGCAGAGGGGAAACGACCGTTCGAAGGTTCGCAGGTTCGAAGGTTCGGAGGTTCCACGAGGATAGTCAAGAGTGAAGAGTTGAGAGCGAAGATCTGAGAGACAACGCAGGCAGGGCGATGGCGAAATGCGTGCAGCCGCGCTGCCGAGAGTGGGCCAGGTGCAAGGCGCACGAGGCGGGAGCAGCGGAGCGTAGCCGGAGGCTACGTGAGATGCGTACCGGCAAGCGCAACGCACAGGCGAGATGCGGCTCTGCCGCGGCTCGCCGGGGGCCACGGGGGTCAAGAGCGGCCGGGTGGGCGGTGGAGCGGCCGCGGGACCCCCCGCCCGGATAGATGGTCCCCTATCGGCGGCGCCTTTCCTCGAGCTCCTCGAGCGTCCGCGGCCAGTCCTTCTTGAGCAACCGCGACAGAGCGCGGTCGGCGAGGAGCCTCCCGCCAGTCTGGCAGGGCACGCAGTAGTTGGCCTCGTTCTGGGCGTACACGATACGCTGCACGGGCGCGCCGCAGTCCGGGCACGGTTGCCCGTACCGCCCGTGCACGGCCATCCCCTCGCGGAATGCGGTCACCTTCTCAGGGAAGCCGTCCCCAACCTCGCGACGAAGACGGTCGACCCACTCCGAGAGCGTGGCGCGGGCCGCATGGTAGAGCCTTTCCACATCGGCCGGATCCAGCTGTTGCGACAGCGCCAGCGGCGACAGCCGCGCCCGGTGGAGGATCTCGTCCGAGTAGGCGTTGCCGATCCCTGAGAACAGTGCGGGGTCGGTGAGGGCGCGCTTGAGCGTGTGGTTTTCGCGCGTGAGCGCCGCGGAGAACCCCGCGAGGTCCGTCTCCAGCACTTCGACCCCGCCGCGGCCGAAGACGGCGAGGTCGGTCTCCCCACGCACCACGTGGAGCGATGCCCGCTTCTTCGGGCTCGCCTCAGTGAGCAGGAGCGTGCCGTCTGGGAACTCGAACGCCGCCAGGCCGACCCTCTTGGGCACGGCCGCACCCGGGTCGCGCCAGCGCAGCCGGCCCGCGATCATCAGGTGGATCACCAGAAAGAGGCTGCCATCCAACGCGAGGACGATCCGCTTGCCGAGCCGCCGCACCTCGCGCACGGTCTTCCCCTCCGCCTCGGCCAGCGGCGGCGTCACCGTGCGGAGCAGAAACGGGCTCGCAATGCTCACGCGCCGCAGTTCGCGGCCGACCACCCTGGCCGCGACTCGCTCCACGTACACCACAACGTCGGGCAGCTCGGGCATCGTCCAATCGTACGCGCGCTCCGGCCCGGAGCGCAGCAGCGCGTCGATCCGGCATTCCCTGACGCAACAGTTGCAACTTTGAGAAGCTAGTCCCAGAGCCTCCTCTTTGACAGACCGCGGAGCGTGGCCGATACTGGCTTTCGCCCCGCGGCGCGACTTCACAGAGTCGCTGCGGGGGGAGTTCGAGTGTCCGCGCCAACACCTGAAGACGTCCGCCACGAGCTGCTCGAGCCGTATCTGCAGCGGGTGGCGGCGTTCCTCCGTGCGCACGGCGACGAGGCCCGCCCCCTCACGATTCCATTAGATCCGGTTCCCTTGGCTCTCTCCGCGGAGGAGCGCAAGGCGGCCTGGTCGGTCCTGTGCGGCCCAACCGCCGATTGGTCCGACCCTCAGGCCTGGATCGCCCTGGGTGCAGGCCTTCACCTGGCTGTGTCCACCGTGCTCGAGTCCGCAAGCCACCCGCAACAAGTTGAACAACCCGACGAGGTCCGGCAGCGGCTTGCCGCGACGCGCGACGTGGCCGCGAGCTACACAGAGGGGCTGCGCCAAGCGATTGAGGAAATGGTCACGAGCGGCCAGACCGACGAGGCGAAGCGGCTCTCGGGGTTCCGCAACAAGCTGCTCGAGATCCTCACGCTGCTGCGCGGAGCCGGAGCGAGCACCCCTCCGCCGGTGACGCAGGCCGCGCCCGCCGACCCTCAGGTTGACCCACCGCCGGGCGGAGACCCCGCGGCGCCCGACAACTCGCCAGCGCCCGACCCGGCGTTGCGCCCATACCTCCAGCGCGCGGCGGCGTTCCTTCGGGCCCGGGGTCACGAGGAGCGCCCCCTCGAGATCTCGTTCGGCCGCAGAACGTTGTCTTTGAGCGCCTGGGAGCGCCGCGTGCTGTGGCGGTCGTTGTGCGAAGGCAAGGAGCCGGCCAGCGACTGGCACCGCCCAATCCCCGAGTGCATCGCGGTGCAGCTCACCTTGCTCCTATCGTTGGACGAACTGGAGCGGGCGGGTCGGAGTCCCGAAGCGGAGCGCGCCGCCCGATTGAGCTTGCAGACGGCCCTGAGGCTCGCGTCCGGCGTCGTGGAGGGCTTCCGTGCCCAGATTGGGCGCCTGGTGAACGCTGGGGCGGTCGAAGATGCCAAGAGGCTCTCGGCGCTCAGCGGTGCCTTTGCCGCAACGCTTCTCGATGCCAGGCGGGCCCTGGCGAAGGAGCCAACCGGAGCCGTCTTCACAGCCACCGCGGACAATGGCCCTGACCCAAGTGCCGGTACTTCCGCACCCGGCCTTCCTTCGACCGTGGCCGCCACCGCACCCGCAGAGCCCCCCGAGAGGCTCAAGCCGTTCCTCGATCGCGCAGCACACCTGCTCGAAATCCGGGGACACGAGGATCGTCCCCTCTCGATCCCGGTTGGCGGCAGGTCGTGGAATCTGGACGCGTGGGAGCGGCAGGTGCTCTGGAAGGTGCTGTGCGAGGAGGGCCCGCCACCCCCCAATTGGTCCATCCTGCTCGCGCACGGCGCGGCCGCCCAGTTCGCCGGGCTTCTTGCGCTCGAGCGGCTGCGGAAGGCCGGCGCGGCGCCCGAGGCGCGTGCCGTTGCCGAGGCCGACAGAGACGCCGCTCTGCAACTCGCGTCGGAGGTCCTCGAGCGCATGCAAGCGACCTCTGAGACGCTCGCAGCCGACGGTCAGGTGAAGCTGGCGGAGCAGCTGGCACGGTCCAGGGAAAAGCTGGCCGAACTTCGTCAGATGCTGAACCGGACTCGATAGATCCCGCCACAAGCAACGCAGTCAGCACCTCGATGACCACCCGCGGCACCATGGCTTGGCAACGAACCGCCAAGGGGCCCGCTGCAGCGGGGCTGAGCCCATACCACCCGTCGAGCGACTATCGCTTTGAGGGCAGTATGAGGCGGCTGCCGGTGAGCTGAAGCAGCACGCGCTCGCCGAGCGCACGATCCTGGCGGTGATGCCCACGCCCCCGCAGCGCCCGAACGCGTCGGCGATCGCCTCCTCCGAAACCGCCGCCGCGCGGCCACCCGAGGCCCGGAGGGCGCACAGGGTTCCATGCCCCATGATCGCGCCAGGCACGTCGAGGCCTTCCACAGCCGCGACACGCGTTTACTCCCGGTGGCGGTCCTTGCTGCTACCATTTCGGTGGCAGGTCATTGTGGGGAGGCATCCCGTCGGGCTCGCACATCGCGCGCAGCTGGTAGCCGCGGCAGCGCTGGCCGTGGCCTGCCTCGCCGCAGCGGGCGCGAGCCGCCAACCCGAACCACCTCCGCCCACTCCCACCCTCACTTCCGTCCCTTCTCCGATCGTCGCGCCACCGCCCGCGGGCGAAGCCGACGCGGCGCGGACGGTTGTTCCGGAGGCGCCCGCCCTGGCGCCATTCGGTCCGGTGATCTGGAGCGAGCTGCACTACTCGGCTCACAAGCTCATCTTCGGCGCTTCGACCACGCTGCGCGTCGAAACGCTGCCCGCGGCAAGGCTCGCGGCCGTTCTGCGGCGACCGCCGAAGGCACGGCCCGTCCCGCCCCCGGGCGGTGACGCGGTGGCGCTCTCTGCGACCACCACCCTTCCCTTCGGTCGTGACGAGTGGGTCACGCTCTGGCTCGACCCCGCCACCGGCGCCGCCCTTGGCGGCGAGAAGACCGTGACTGGAGGCAGTTCCTACCACAAGCTCCTGCGCTTCACCGACGGCGGCTTGTACACCTGGCGCTCGGCGCCGTCCTCCGCGCTCGAGGAGAAACTCGGCCCGGAGGGTTGGACGCTCCGCAAGCAGTACCTCGCCCACCCGACGGTGAGTCCCCCCGAAGGAACGCCCGTCACCGATGCGTACGCACTGCTCTACATCGCCTCCGCCGCTCGCCTAGACCGCAAGGACGGCTCGCTACAGATCGTGATGCTCGCCGACGACGGGTACGTCGAGCTCGCCTTTGCCTCAGGCGGGCTTTCGAGGGTGCGCGTCGGGTTCGACGAGTCGTGGCCGGCGGGGAGCCGCCACCGCGACGGCGATGTCCTGGTCCGGTCCGTGCGTGTGACGGGGCACGGGCTGGACGCCACCCAACCGCAGGACGACGTGGATCTCGGCTTTCTCGGCATGCGCGGCGCGCTCACGATCTTCGTCGAGCTCGGGAGCGGGATCCCCGTCGCCTTCTCCGGACGGGCCGAGCACGTGGGGAACCTCACGGTCCGGCTCGACCGCGCCGTCCTTTCCGACCCGCCTCCGCCGGACCCCGAACCCTGAGCGCGGTCCATTTTGTTGGCACTCCGTGCCGGGTTCTTTCCCCCGTGGGCTCTGAGCTTCTGCTTACTTTGGCCCTTCGAGCCAGTATTTTCTCTTGCCCCTGGGGTGCGGCGTTGCTCGAGCCTTGCTCGCCCCCGCTCGCTGCGGCCCGAGACTCCAGCGACCGCGACCGCACGAGCCATGGCTGCCGCACTCCAGCGGCGGATTGAAGACCCCCCACCCAAGAGACAAACGCACACACGGTCGATCTTGTCTCAATTGGCCTATACTCACCACTAAGAATGGGAGAGACGTCGGTAGGTCCACGAGAGCACGGTGCTGAAGAGAGGATCGCGGAGAATGCGATGCAGGCGTCCAAGCAACTGAAGCGATCCAGACTCAAAGGACTCCGCATCCGCAGTGGTCACGCGGCCCGCTTAGTTTGCTCGTATCCCGCCACTTCTCGTCTTAGTTTGGCAAAACTCTCTAAAGTCAGGCGTCTGGACAAGGAATGATCAAGAGTTTAGGCAAGTGGCTGCGCGAGAACCGAGAGTGGCATCGTCACTGGCGGAAGGCTTGGTCAGCTTCCATTCGGCCTGACTCGGAGGGTGTGACGCCGTTCCAGCGGCGGTGTTTCGCCGAGCTTGCCAAGGCGTGGCCACGCGACGCTGAACCACCCATTTGGGTGCGCCAAGGTCGAAAGGAGGCCTTCTTCACGACGGCAATTCCCGGCACGCCTCTCACTTGCTGGATCTACCATTGCGATGCGGAGATTTCCGGTAATGACATTGAATCCCAATTCGAGTGTGGGGGCTATGCCGACCCCGATGAACTCCTACATCACCTCGTTGCTGCCGTCAGCAAGCAACTCGGCCAGCACACGCCAGCCGTCTAAACAGCGCTTGCAGCAGGCACGCCTGCGGGGCTGCTTGGCCGGCGAGGGACGTTGCCCCGATGAAGTAGACACTCCGGCCTAACACCGGGAGGGGTATTCAAATCCGCCGGTGCCGCGTGACGTCAGCGCTCCGCAGTCGCCGGATGTTGGATGCAGTACTGGAGGACACACGATGATCCGGAAGATCGACCTTGCCGCGACCCCCCACCACGAAATCTTCGCGGAGCCGACACCCCTCGGGCTGATCGGCCTGGCGCTCGGGTGCGCCGCGCTCACGCCCATCGCGTTCGGTTTCCGCCTGACGCCCACGGGGCTGAAAACGGCCGCCGTGATGTGCCTCCTCTTTGGCGCCGGCTGCCAGCTCCTGGCCGGCCTGATGGGGTTCGCCAACAAGAACCTCTACGGCGGCACGCTGTTCACCGCGTTCGCGTTCAACTGGACGCTCAACTGGTGGGTACTCGACTCGCTCGCAAGGGGGTTCGTCCCGGACGCGGCGATCGTCCACGCCGTCGAGGCGGCCTCGCTCGTGATCTTCGTGGTGATCACGTATGGCTTCGGCTTCTACAGCGGGCTGCTGCTCGCGTTCCTGCTGGACATCGATCTCCTGTACGTCTGCAAGCTCGCCAACGCCGTCGCGGGCACGCGGGCGTTCGACCTCCCGATCGCGGTGTTCACCGTGGGGCTCGGAGCGATCTCGCTCTGGATCGCCTTTGCCCTGCTCGTGAACCCGACCGCGGGGCGGGTGGTGTTCCCGATCGCGGGTCCCGTGTTTCGCGCCGCCCCGAAGGCCGCGTTCGACTCCTCGCTCCGACGCGCCATCTTCGCCCGCCTCTACCGGCAGTGGCGGGAGCACGGCTTCCAACCGTTGCCCCTTGCCGAGCTGGAGACGGCGGTCGCCGAACAGGCCGCAGGGCGCGGCATCCGGCCGGACCTCGAGTATCTCGCCGAGCTCGGCGGCATGGTCTTCACAGTCGCCGCGGACGGCTCGAGCCGGCCCGAGGCGGCGCGACTGTCGGCGACAGGCATCGATTTCTACGAGCAGGTCGTGCTCAAGAAGGACCAGTTCGCCTGATGCCAATTCACCGTCTTTCGTAGAGGAATGACAGCAAGGCCCCCCACCTTACTGTCATTGTGAGCCCCGCCGCTGGCGAGGCGAAGCAATCTCGTGGAAGTCGGCGAGATCGCCACGTCGTCCCGCCTTTGGCGGAACTCCTCGCGATAACAGTGGTTCTCCACGGCCCCCTCGCGCCCGGGCGCCTCAAGATGACAACGAAAACGCGATGTTTGGACGGGGAGCGATATGAACGCCTGGAAGGCACAGACGGCTTCGATGCTCCCGGGGGCGCACACCGAGGTGACGGCTACAGCCCCGTGCTGCGGCGCTTGCGCGGCGTCCAGCGGTCGTGGAACCAGAACCACAGGTGCGGATGCGCGAAGATCTCGCGGGAGACGGCGTCGTTGTAACGCTGGGTCAAGGTGGTGACTGTGTCGCCGGGCTCGACGGGGACCGGTGGATCGAGGCGAAAACTGTAGCCCGTCCCGTCCGGGTACGAGAACAGCGGCACCACCGCTGCACCGGTCGCGAGTACGATCTTCGCGAGTGATGGCGTTGTGGGAGTCGCAACGTTCAGGAAGGTCACGATGACGCTGTGCTCCAGATCGGCCTTCTGGTCCAGGAGGATGTCGACGAGGCCCCCGCGACGGATCGTCCTCATGATCCCCCGCGGCGCTCCTTCCTTTGGGATCAGGGTATTGCCGAACCGCGTGCGGGTCCGCGCGAGTTCCTCCTCCACGAGCGGGTTTTCGAGCGGGCGGTACACCATGCCCTGGGGAAAGCCGCTGACGGCCAGCCACTGCGCCGCCACTTCCCAGTGGCCGAAGTGCGCCGAGAGGACGAAGCACCCCTTACCCCGGCGCACGGCCTCCGCGATGTTCTCCTGACCCTCGCAGCTGACCTTGCGGCGGATCGTCTCGGCGGGCGCGTGCGACCATTTGATGAAATCGAACGTGATCCGGCCGAAGTGGGCGGCACACCGCAGCGCGACCCCGAAATGGGACAACGCGGACCGACCGGGATACACGCGCGCGAGGTTTCGCATCACCGTGCGACGGCGGGAGGACGCCAGGAGGAAGACGACACCCAGCACCGCGCCGATCTTCTGCAGCATCCAGAACGGCATGGCACGGCCGAGCGCCTGCACCGCGCGGTAGAGGCGGTACTCGCGTCTGTTGGTGCGCTCGCTCCTCACGCCCTGCGAGGGTAGCCGCCGCAGAGCACCGGGACAAGGGGTCGAGCCGATCCTTGTCGTGCCAATCCTGTCGTGCCAATCCCGAACCGGGTCGGCGCCCACGACCTTCACACCGTGGCCGACGTCGGAATTGAGTAGGATGTCGGGCGCGAGCCGTCCCGGGATCGCGAGCACGGGGGGCGGAGCGGAGGGCTCATGATAGATGGCCCGAACCTCGACGCCGTAGCTGAGCCGGCACGGTCCGGCGCCGGGAAGTGGCGCAAGCTCCGGGGCCGCATCGCAGAATCCGGGAGGGCGCTCAATCCCGGTCCGGCCGCGCTGCGAGGCGCCGCGCTCAGCGTCACCGCCGCCATGGTGGTCATGGCCGTCGCCGCCGGCGCTGCGTTTCGCCCCGGCCTCGGGCTGCTCGACGTCCCGAGTTCGCCACAGGCGTCGCCATCAAGACCGAGTCGGTCGATGCCACGCCGTTCCTCAAGGGGAATGAGGGGTTCAAGATGAAGGCCCGGGCTTGGTACTGGGGTTTCGACGCGAAGCACTTCCCGCGCAACGGCCGCGTCTGATACCCGCTCGGCGAGGGGCCGTTCCCGCTCGTGCTGATCGTCCACGGCAACCACTCCATAGAGGAACATGTTGAGCCGACGATCCTCGCTGGTGTTCGCCCTCGCCGAGAGCGACGAAGAGCTACCGAAACCCGAGACGGCAGGGAAACAGCCCAAGGGAGCGGACCAACCACCCGCAGCGACACCGACCAAGGACCAGCCGCCCCAGCCGCTCGATTTCAGCGTGGAACTCGCGGATGGCGCGGGTGCCGTGGCGCGGCTCCCAATCAGCCGCTTCCGCGCCGTCCCTCTGCCACTCGTGGCGAGGTTCACCAAGCTTCGCGACGAGAGCGGGTTCTACGGCAAGGCGACGGAGCCCGTGCTGCAGGACTTCGAGCTGCCGCTTGCGTCGTTCGTCGCCGCGGCGCCGCGTTTCGACCCGTCGAGTCTGAGGGTGATTCGCCTCGTGTTCGACCGTTCCCCCAAAGGCGTCGTCATCCTCGAAGATGTCGCGCTCGTGCCGGATTCCCAGGCACGAACGCGCTGATCGGAGCGCCCTCTTTTCGCGCAGGCCCACCAATCAATCCGTCACGGCGCGATGATGAGGACGTGTTCGCCGGCGGGGGCGCAAAGCACGAAGCCAGGATCGCTCTGTGCGACCGCGAGCGCGAGGGGTTTCCCGTCCACCTCGGTCCGCCCCGGCCGAAACGGAAGCAGCACGAACACCCGGGCAGGCGACGCGTAGCGCACGCTCAGAGCGCCGCTTTCCGCGTTCGCGTCCAGGAGCACACCCGTGATGCCAAGGAGGCGCAGGCGGCTTGAAAGGCCGGTGCCCTCCTCCCACTCAACGACGTGGCGCCCGCGCGGGAGGAGCATGTCGCCACCGTGGACGGCAGGCCAGTTGCGGCCGTCGAGGCGGACGGCGACCGAACCGGCCCCCGTCGAGAGCTCGACTGTGCCGTCGCTCTCCACGATGGCTTCGTGGGCACCTGAGGGTGCGATGCTCGCCGTGGCCGCGAGGGCGCTCGGCAGCAGGGCGCCGTCCTGCGGGTAAACCGTCGCCTCGGAGTACAGACAAACCCTCGGGAAGCTGCGGCGCGCCTCGGCGACCAGGCGGTAGAGCTCGAGACCCGTCTGCTGGGCGGTGGGGCGGACATCTCCCCCTCGCGGGACGACGTTGACGTCCACCGCGAGCCGCTGTCCGGGCGGGACGATTCGCGCATAGTCGGCGGCGATCTTTGCGTAGCGCTCGGGGCCCAACACCCACAGCGTGAACGGGTCCTCGACCTGCAGCTCAAACGGGAACCTCGCCCCCAGGGAAACGATCCGCTGCGTGTCGATGCCGAGGCGGTCGCGCATGCTCGTATCGTAGAGGGCGTCCACGAGCGTGAGCACGACATCGAGGTGCGGCTTGCGCTCCCGGACCCCGGCGATCACCCCGAGCAGGCGCTCGTGCAGGTCGACCGCCGCGTCGCGCCGGTACGAGAAGAACGATTCGAGCGCGGCGGGGTCACGCTCGAAGAAGCGAGGCGACCGCTCGTCGAAGAGGTCCTTCGGATCGAAACCTGAGCGTGCCCGAAACGCCTCGCGCACGACACTGTTCATCGGCGTGAATACCTCGGGCTGCTCCAGCCCCATCGGCGACTCGAAGTAGACCTCGGCCAGATCGGCACCGTCCCAGTCGAAGCGCAGGAGCAGGTCGTTGGCCCAGCGGGCCACGGCTTCGAAACACTCGGGGATGGAGAGCGCCATCAGGCGGCGCCAGTCCACGTGCGCGTCCGCGCCGCTGGCGGTCTTTTCCCGCCACTCGGGGTGCGCGTCCCAGAAAGGCCTCGTGACCTCGGGCAGCTCGAACCAGGCGTAGACCAGGATCCCGCGCCGGTGGCAGGCCGCGATGAGCCGCTCGTACAGTTCCCACTTGGCCTCGAAGGCGTCCCACGTCCCGACGTGCACCTCGCGGATCCCCCGGCGCCACCACGCAGCCGCGATCGCCTCTGGGTCGTGCCCGTTGTGATCTCCGAGGTCCGCGTAGAACACGAGGCGTGAGGAGGCCAGCGGCGGCGACACCTCGAACGCCGAGCCGACCGCCTGGAGGAAGAACGGGAACCGCGACGTGCCGAGAGGGTTCTGGTCGTCCAGCTCGACGCCCAGGAAGAGCACGTCCCCATGGCCGCGGCGAAATGCCGCTACCAGCGGGTACGCACGGGCCTCGGTCCAAGAGAAGACCTTCCCGTTCTGTGGGACCGTGAACGGACGCACCTGGGCGGGGACGCGCCACCGGATGGAGAGACCGGGCGCCGCCGCATCCCGGGTGCCCGTCACCGCAATCGACGTTTCGGCGAACTCCAGACCCAGGGCGCGAGCGAGTGAGGTGTCGAGCGCGGTGACGAGATCGCCGCCCGCCTCCACGAACGCGACGAGCCTGGTCCGAACCTCACTCGAGAGTTTGCCAACCTCCGTGCCGGGAACCACCACGACCTCACCGGGCGCGCCGCGCCACTGCTCCGGCGCTACCCATCGCACCGGGTAGGTCACCGAGCGGAAGGCGTTGGCGTATGCGAGGCAGGCAGTCGGCGCGCCGGGCTCCGTTCCGGCGCAGAGCAGCGACACCACCGGATGCGTGAGCCCGAACGCCCCTTTGGCCAGCAGCAGCGTAGCCGACGCGAGGCCGACCCGGCGCACCCGCCTCCCGCTACCGCTCCCCGCTTTGGCCAATCCCAGCACGGTCCAATGCTCCGGAAACGATGCTACCGCAACTTCGCAAGAGCCTCATCGTCGTCGCGGCCGAGAGAACGCGGGCGGTGGAGACTCCGCCGCCCGCCGACATCGCTGGAGCGTTTCTGGACCCTACGGTTGGATCAGTTCCTTCCTGAAGGCATCCCGACTGCGGTCTCGCACTTTGTCGAATTTCGGCCTGAGGGGCGGGCGCGCGCTGTGCAGCTTCATCACCTCCGCGATGGCGCGGTCGAGCTGCGCGTCGGTTCCCCTGACGAGGTCCTGGGGGAGGTTCTCCACCACGATGTCCGGATCCACGCCGTGGTTCTCGATCGTCCATCCGTGGTTCGGATCATTCCAGGCGGCCTCGGGCTCGGTGAGGAGGCCCATGTCCACGAGCGGCCGGATTTCGTTGATCCCTACGACGCCACCCCACGAACGCATGCCGATCACAGGGGCGAGTTTCTCGAGCTGGACGGCGGCCGGGAAAATGTCCCCATCGGAACCCGCAAACTGGTTGGTGAGCACGACGAACGGCCCGTTCAGCGTGCGTGCAGGATACGTCTCGATGTTGCCGCCTCGCGCGCGGTCAAAGCTGTCCACCTTGCGACGGAGGCGCTCGAGGATGATCTGGGAAACCCAGCCACCGCCGTTCCACCGACAGTCGACGACCATGCCTTCCTTGTCGAGTTGTGGGAAAAACCAGGTGTTGAACTCGGTCATCCCATCGGTCTGCATGTCGGTGAGATGGATGTACCCGATCTTCCCCCCGGTCTTCGCCGCCACGTACTCTCGGTTCTTCCGCACCCAATCGGCGTAGCGAAGTTCGCGGTCGGTTCCGAGCGGCCGGACGACGACGTCGCGGGCACCCTCCGGACCCGGCTTCGAATTGACGGTTAGGACCACATCCTTTTCGGCAAGCTCCTCGAAGGCGGCAACGAACGGCCTGGCCTTGGCGAACGGACGGTGGTTGACGGCGAGGATGTAGGTGCCCTCGACGACGTTCACCCCCGGCTCGTCGAGCGGAGAGCGCACGTTGTCGGCGGGGTCGCCGCGGTAGATCCGCACCACCCTATACGCGTTGCCCTCGCGTTTCACGTCGGCACCGACGAGGCCGGTGGATACGTGCGGGACCCGCACGCCCGGGTCGCCGCCGAACACGTACGTGTGAGAGGTGTTGAGCTCGCCGATCATCTCGCCGATGAGGTCTTGAAGATCGGAGCGGGCGCCGAGCCTCGGCAACAGCGTCGCGTAGTGTTCGCCGATCGCCTTCCAGTCGAGGCCACCCATGCCCGCGTCCCAGTAGAAATCGCGTTCCTGCCGCCACGCCTCCCAGAAGATCTGCGCCCACTCCTCCCGCGGATCGAGCTCCACCACGACGCCGTCCAGCGAGATCTTTGCTTCTCCCGCATCGCCCGCAGTGGTGCCGGCGTCGAAAACGAAGATGTCGCCGCGCTTCTTCATCACCGCGAGCTTGTCAGCCTTGAGGGCGACGGCGAAGGCCGAGACGCCCTCGGTGAACGGCTTGAGCTTTTTCTTGTCGAGGTCGTAGCTGTAGAGCGTGGCGTCCGGCTCGCCTTCCTCGAACAGCGCCGGCTGCTCGCCCATGCCCTTAATCGGCGCCGAAAGGAAGTAGACGAACTTCGCGGTCGCGCCGATGTTGGAGTAGCGCCCGCGGTCCACGTTCGGCAGCTCGAGGTAGCGCTCCGCCAGGCCGTCAAAGTCAATCCCCACGGGTTCCGGAGGCTTCTCAGCTTTGTCGTCCTTGCTGGCGTCCTTGCTCTCGGGCTTCTTGGCCTCGCTGCTCTTCTCGTCGGTCCTCGCCTTCCCGTCCTTGGCCTTCTCGCCCCCCTTCTCCGCCTCCGGCAAGCCCTTGGTGGCGGCAAACGGGTTAGGCACGTCCGTGCGCAGCAGGACCATGAACGGTTGGGTGTTCTTCGCCTCGATCACGTTGGCGTCGTTGGAGTCGAGGACGGGGTTGGTGGCGCGGCTGGAGAGGAAGTAGAGGTAACGCCCCTGTGGGTCCCACGCCGGCGAGTAGTCGTTGGTGAAGGCCCCGCTGACGCGGTGGACCATCCCATCCCTGGTGTCGTAGATGCAGATCGCGGAGTAGTCGGTGCGGGCGGCCTTCGAGTAGGCGAGCCAGCGTCCGTCCGGGCTCCAGGCGTAGTCGCGGATGGCGGCCTGGTCGCTGTGATCCGCGACTCTCGGCGTGCCGCCATCGGCGGGCACCACGTATAGCGTCTGGGTCTGGTCCGAGTAGGCGATGAGCTTGCCGTCAGGCGACCACGCCGGCGTGTAGTGGTAACCACTCTGGCCGGCGGGCACGACCACCTTGGGCTCTCCCCGTCCCCATGCGTCGGTGGTGCGGATCTCCTCCTCGCGCGGTGCGTCGGTAACGTACACGAGACGCTTGCCGTCGGGGGCGAAGCCGGCCCAACTCTCGCGGGCGCCGTGACCCTTCGTCACCGGCATGGTTGGCCCGTCCTTGATTGGGATGGTGAAGATCTCGCCTCGCGTCACGATGGCGACCCGGTCGCCAGTCGGCGCAATGTCGAACGAGGTCAGCGTCCGGCCGGGCTCCGGGTAGCGCACGCGCGTGAGGGTGCGGTCGCTGGGGAGTTCCACGTTCACTTTGTGAACTGAATTGTCAGAGCTGTTGAACACCTCGATATCGCCGCCGAGTGTGAAGGCAATGCGTCCGTCGCGGCTCATCGCCGGCCAGCGCGCATCCCACTCCTTGAATTCGGTGTGGCGCCTGCGGTCAGACCCGTCGGGCTTCATGGACCAGATGTTGATGGTGCCCCCATCGTCGCACGAGAAGTAGATTCTTCCCCCGTGCCACATGGGAAACTCCTGCGGGCTGCCGAGGTCGCCCACCTTCCTGAAGTCTGCTAGCTCGGGCCGACCGACCCAGATGTCACTGGCCATGCCGCCGCGATAGCGCTTCCAGGTTCGCCCCTCAGAGGTCACGCGATTGAACGCCCAGATCCCGGAGTCGGGGTCAATGTCGATCCGAGCCGCCCAACCGAGCGGGAGTTTCTCCGGATCGGACCCGTCGAGGCCGACGGCGAATAGTTCCCACGCCTGGGGGTTCTCGGCGCGGCTGCGGAATAGCACCTTCGTGCCGTCCGGGATCCATCCGACGACCTGGTCGGCGCCCGGATGCCACGTCAGCCGCCGGGGCTCGCCGCCCTCGGCGGGAATGACGTAGACGTCTTGGTTGCCGTCGTATTCGCCCGTGAAGGCGATCCACTTCCCATCCGGGGAGAAGCGCGGGAAGTACTCGGTCCCCGGGTGGGTCGTCAGCCGGCGAGCGACGCCGCCGGCATCGCTCGCGACCCAGAGGTCGCCCTCGGCCGCGAACACGATTCGGTTGCCGTTGATGTCCGGGTATCGAATGTAGGCGGGGGCGGCTGCGGCCGCGCACCAAACTGCAGAAGCCGACAGCGTCAGCGCCGCGGCGAGGCCGCGGCCTCGGTTGCGCATCATTCCTCCTTGGGATCTGCGGCCAGGGCCACGTTCACTTTTAAGGATACGCCGGCGCGACCAAGAGGTTTCGCCGGGCGGGAATGGGCTCCCCCGAACAGCCGCCCGGGGAACGCAGCTTCGAACGGCCTGCATGTCGGGATCGGCGACCGCCCGACGCCGGGCGGGGTACCATGTCGGGGCGGGAGGTGTGGTGGACGTCCACAGACTGGACCGGATCTTCAAGCCCCAGCGGATCGCGCTGGTGGGTGTGACGGAGAACCCGAAGGGCGTCTCGGGGACCGTGCTCCGGAACCTCGTAGGCTCGGGTTTCCGGGGCGTCGTCTACCCGGTGAACCCCGCGTGCGAGGCGGTCGCCGGCGTGTCGTGCTACCCGTCGGTACGCGAGCTCCCGCGCACGCCCGACCTCGCTGTCGTATGCTCGCCGGCCGAGGAGGTGCCCGCGGTCGTCCGGGCGTGCGGGGAGGCCGGCATCCTGGGGCTCGTCATCGTCTCGGCCGGGTTCCGCGAGACCGGCCCGGCGGGCGCGGCGCTCGAGGAGCGCGTCCTCGCTGAGGCCCGCCGCTTTGACGGGATGCGTATCGTCGGGCCGAACTGCCTCGGCATCATCGTGCCCGCCCTCGACCTCAACGCCACCTTTGCGCTCGGAATGCCGAAGCCCGGCAAGGTGGCTTTCATCTCGCAGTCGGGAGCACTGTGCACGTCGGTCCTCGACTGGGCTCTCGAGCAGGGCATCGGCTTCTCCCATTTCGTCTCGATCGGGAACATGCTCGACGTCGATTTCGGCGACCTCATCGACTACTTCGGCGAGGACGAGCAGACCGAGTCGGTGATCCTGTACGTGGAGTCGCTGCGCAACGCGAGGAAGTTCATGACCGCGGCGCGCGCCTTCGCGCGCACCAAGCCGATCGTGGCCTACAAGGCGGGACGGTTCCCGGAGTCCGCCCGCGCGGCCGCGTCGCACACCGGGGCGCTCGCCTCCGAGGACGCGATCTACGAGGCCGCATTCGAGCGCGCCGGGATCGCGCGCGTGTTCGAGATCGGGGACCTTTTCAACTGCGCCGAGCTGGTGGGCCGTCACCGCGGGCCGGCCGGCCCGCGCCTCGCCATCGTGACCAACGCCGGCGGGCCCGGCGTCATGGCCACCGACGCCCTCATCGCCCGCGACGGAATCCTCGCCGAGCTCTCGCCCGAAACGGTTGCGAAGCTCGACGAGGCCCTCCCGCCTGCCTGGTCCCACGGCAACCCCGTGGACGTGCTGGGAGACGCGACGTCGCGCCGCTACGCCAAAGCGACCGCCGCAGTGCTCGCCGACCCCGGTGTGGATGCGGTGCTCGCCATCCTTACTCCGCAGGCGATGACCAACCCCAGCGCGACGGCCAGAGAACTCGGTGCGCTCGCCGCCACGACATCCAAGCCGATCCTCGCAGCGTGGCTCGGCGGCAAGAGCGTGCGGGAGGGGCTCGGCATCCTCACGCGGGCAGGCGTCGCCTCGTATGGGACCCCGGAAGAAGCCGTCAAGGCGTTCATGACCCTGGTGGCGTACGCTCGCAACCTCGAGATCCTCTACGAGACGCCGCGCGACGTCCCGGTCACGTTCACGCTCGACCGCGCCGAGCTGCGCACGCGCTTCGAGTCTCTCATCCCGCCGAGCGGCGACACGCTCTCGGAGGCCGCATCGAAGAGCCTGCTGGAGGCGTATGGGATTCCCGTCACGCGCCCGCAGCCGGCGGCGACCCCCAACGACGCCGTTGCCATTGCCGACCGCATCGGCTACCCGGTCGTGGCGAAGCTCCTCTCGCCGGATGTTACCCACAAGAGCGACGTGGGCGGGGTGGCGCTCGGCCTCGCCGACGGCGCCGCGGTGCGCGCTGCGTTCGAGCGGATCGTCGGCAACGCCCGCGAGCGCGTCCCCGGCGCCCGCATCGAAGGGATCACCGTGCAGCCGATGGTGTCGGCCGGGGACGGCGTCGAGGTGATCCTGGGCGCGAAGACGGACCCAGTGTTCGGCGCGGTGATCCTCGCCGGGCTCGGGGGAGTCTCGGCAGAGGTGTTCGGCGACCGCGCCCTCGGGCTGCCGCCGCTTTCCGAACGCCTAGCCCGACGGATGCTGGAGTCGCTGCGCGCCTGGCCGCTGCTGCGCGGTTTCCGCGGGCGGCCGGCGGTCGACGTCGACCGGCTGATCGAGATCCTCATGCGCCTGTCGTACCTGGTCGCAGACTGCCCCGAGATCCGCGAGCTCGACGTCAACCCCCTGCTCGTCACCCCGAGCGGCGCCATCGCCCTGGACGCCCGCGTCATCGTGGACCGCGCGGCCATCGCGCACCCCGGCAAGCCCTACGCGCACCTCGCCCTGCGCCCGTACCCCGACGAGTACGTGCACCCTGCCTCCTTGCCCGACGGCGCTCGCCTCGTGCTGCGACCGATCCGCCCGGAGGACGAGCCAATGTGGAAGGCGATGCTCGCGAGCTGCTCCCGCGAGACGATCTACTCCCGCTTCCGCTACATGTTCCAGTGGTCCACCCATCAGGCCGCGACCCGCTACTGCTTCATCGATTACGACCGCGAGATCGCGATCGTGGCGGAGACTGCCGACGGCGACGAGCGGCGTCTTGTCGGCGTGGGCCGGCTGGTCGCGGACCCCGACCACGAGAGCGTCGAGTACGCGGTGCTGGTCACGGACGCCTGGCAGAACAAGGGCCTCGGCTCCGTTTTGACCGACTACTGCCTCGAGATCGCGTCCGGCTGGGGCGCAAAGCGGATCGTCGCCCAGACCACCTCGGACAACCGCCGGATGATCACCCTGTTCGAGCGCCGCGGCTTCGAGCTGACGCCGGCCGAGGACGGAATGGTCGACGTTTCGAAACCGCTGGGAGTCGAGACGCAAGCCGAAGTGCCAGCCCCAACCGAAAGTTGATTGGGTCGTACCTGGTACTGATCGATCCGCTGGCACGCAGTTTGTGGGTGCCACGCACGCAGGACAAACGGCGGTACCCTTGGGACCGCCCCGGGGCCATGAGAACCCCAAACGGAACGGAGCTAGACTCGTTGCGGAGGCGTCGAATGCAGGTCCGCAGGCTAGCGATGGTGCTGGCGGTGCTCGTTCTTCCCTCGTGCACCAGGTGGGACTACTGGAGGGGAGAGAAGGCGTACGAGGCGGGCGACTTCAAGACCGCTATTAGGCGTTTGACGCCGCTCGCCAACGGAGGGTTCGCCGAGGCCCAGTACGCGCTCGGGAGAATGTACGCGAGGGGCGAAGGCGTCCCGAAGGACCGTGTCGAGGCCGTCCGCTGGCTCCGCAAGGCCGCAGATCAGGGCTTCGCCAATGCAGAATACTCCCTGGCGTGGTCGTACCACAACGGTTCCGGCGTGCCAAAGCACCTTGGCGAGGCGGTCCGCTGGTACCGCAAGGCTGCAGATCAGGGGAACCCCGACGCACAGTGCAACCTCGGGTCGATGTACGCCGACGGCGAGGGTGTTCCGAAAGACGACGTCGAGGCCGCCCGCTGGTACCGCAAGGCCGCAGACCAAGGCGAGACCGACTCACAGGCCAGGCTCGGGTGGATGTACGCCCACGGCTCGGGCGTTTCGAAAGATGATGTCGAGGCCGCCCGTTGGTATCGCAAAGCCGCAGACAAAGGCAATGTCTACGCACAAGCCAACCTCGCGTGGGTATATGAGACCGGCACGGGCGTCCCGAAGAATCTTGCCGAGGCGGCCCGCTGGTACCGAAGGGCCGCAGACAAGGGCGATGCCTACGCCCAATTCAAACTCGGGGTGATGTACGAAGGCTGCACCTGCGTCTCTAGGGACGATGCCCAGGCAGTCCGCTGGTACCGCAAGGCCGCGGATCAGGGTTTCGCAAACGCACAAGCCCAACTCGGAACGATGTATGAGAACGGCAGGGGTGTCCCGCTGAACGCCGCCGAGGCCGCCCGCTGGTACCGGAAGGCCGCAGATCAGGGGAACGCCCACGCACAAGCCCAACTTGGGCTGATGTACGCTAACGGCACCGGCGTCCCGAGGGACGACACCGAGGCCGCCCGTTGGTACCGCAAAGCCGCAGACCAGGGCAACACCAACGCACAATTCACACTCGGAGGGATGTACGAGAGCGGAACCGGCGTCCCACGCGACCTCGTCGAGGCGTACAAGTGGAACGCTCTTGCAGCCGCCGGTGGGGAATCAGTCGCATCGGCCGCACACCAGGAGAGGGACAGGGTCGAGCGCCTCATGACGCCAAGTCAGATCGCCGAGGGTCAGCAACGAGCGCGGGAGTGGGTCGCTCATTCCGAAGAAGAGAAGAAACGGTGACCTGAGTTGGCTAGGTGTCACCTACGCACTGAGCTGAACTGTGGAAGACCCGCCACCCTCACGCCTTGCGAGACTGCCTAAGGTGACAGCCACGAATGCCCTCGTCCAGCCATAACGCGTGACAGTATTATCGCTCTGCGTTATGCTTCGTTCCGATGATCCGGAGCTTCCGCGACGATGAGGCCCGGAGGGTCTTCGGGCGACAGCGCTCTCGCCGCGTTCCGACTGATCTTCAGCGCGTCGCGCTGCGGAAGCTCACCATGCTCGACGCGGCGGAGGCTCTCGCGGACTTTCGGGTTCCCCCCGGCAACCGGCTGGAGAGGCTGTCGCGGGAACGGGAGGGTCAACACAGCATCCGGATCAACGACCAGTGGCGGATCTGCTTCGTGTGGAGGGACGGCGATGCCTACGAAGTCGAGATTGTCGACGACCACTAAGCGACGGAGGTCTCCCAGGGCGGCGCGGTTCTCGCCGGTGCACCCCGGGGAGGTCCTGCTCGAGGAGTTTCTCAAACCCCTCGGGCTGTCCCAGTACCGGGTCGCGAAGGATACGAGCGTGCCCCCCCGGCGCATCAACGAGATCGTGCACGGGAAGCGCGCGATCACCGCCGACACGGCCCTCCGGCTCGCACGGTACTTCGGCACCTCCGAGCGGTTCTGGATGAACCTCCAGGGTCGCTACGACCTCGAGGTGCAGAAGGACAACCTGCGGGGTCGGCTGAGCAAGGAAGTCCTCGTCCACTCCAAGGCGACCTGAGAGGTCCCGGCCTCAGGCGCTCCGATCCCGCTCGGACCCGCGCCCAGGCGAGACTCCCGTCCCGACCGGCGGGCGCACCGGCTCATGGTCACCACGAATTTTGCGTCGATGCGGGAAGGGCCCTCCGCGGCGCGTGCAACGGCGGCGCCCGGCGCCAAAAAGGCGTGCCGGGAATGCCCGTCGGAGACCATTTCGAAACCACAAACCACTGCGATTGCAGCACTTGGCGGAACCGGCGGGATCGGCATAGTTGTTGCTTGTCGATCGCGTGTCGGTGTCGGCCGCGAGGCGAAGCCGTGCACCGCAGGGGAGACGGAGATGGCGGTCAGCGAGACGGATCTTGTGGCGCTCAACGAGAAGGTGCGGGCCGAATCGCTCGAGGTGCAGGCGGCGCTGCGCGAGATGAAGAAGGTGATCGTGGGCCAGGGCTCGGTGCTCGACCGCATGATGATCGCCCTGCTCTGCCGCGGTCACGTTCTGGTCGAGGGCGTCCCGGGCCTCGCCAAGACTCTCGCGGTGCGGACCCTCGGCCAGGTGCTCGACCTGCAGTTCTCGCGCATCCAGTTCACCCCGGACCTCCTGCCGGCGGACCTTACGGGCACGATGATCTACCAGCAGCGGACCGGCGAGTTCGTCGCCCGCAAGGGGCCCGTGTTCACCAACCTGCTGCTCGCCGACGAGATCAACCGGGCGCCGGCCAAGGTGCAGTCGGCGCTGCTCGAGTCGATGCAGGAGCGGCAGGTGACGCTCGGAGACCAGACCCACAAGCTGCCCGAGCCGTTCATGGTCTTCGCCACCCAGAACCCGATCGAGCAGGAGGGCACCTACCCCCTGCCGGAGGCGCAGGTGGACCGCTTCCTCCTCAAGGTCAGGATCGACTACCCCAAGGCCGAGGAGGAGCGCGCGATCCTCGACCGGATGGCCGGCCTCGAGCTGCCGCCGGTGGCCCGCGTGATGAGTCACGAGGCGGTGCAGCGCATGGCCGACCGCGTGCTGGGCGTCTACATGGACGAGCGCATCCGCGACTACATCGTCGCCCTCGTTCGCTCGACCCGGACACCGAAGGACGTGGGGCTCGGCGAGGTCGCGCACCTCATCGCGTTCGGTGCATCTCCGCGCGCGACGCTGGCGTTCTCGCACGCCGCGCGGGCGATGGCGTTCCTGCAGGGACGCGGGTTCGTGATCCCGGAGGACGTCAAGGCCGTGGCTCTCGACGTGCTCCGCCATCGGATCCTTCTCACCTACGAGGCCGAGGCGGAGGACGTCACCAGCGAGCAGCTCGTCGAGCGGCTGCTCGATCGGGTCGAGGTGCCATGAGACCGGGCAGAGGGGCCCGGGGTCCGGGGTTCTCTAGGCGCGGGGAGTAGGGGCGGGAGATGCTGGACCGCGAGACGCTCGAGCGCATCCGCCGGATCCGGATCCGCACGCGGACGATCCTCAACACGGGGATCGTGGGGTCGTACAACGCGGTGTTCAAGGGCCGCGGCATGGAATTCGTCGAGGTGCGCGAGTACACGCCGGGCGACGACGTCCGGTCGATCGACTGGAACGTCACGGCGCGGATGGGCCAAGCGTACGTGAAGAAGTTCGTCGAGGAGCGCGACCTTACCCTGCTCCTGGTCGTGGACGTCTCCGGCTCGCAGCGCTTCGGCTCGCAGTTCCTCGTCAAGCGCGACCTCGCCGCCGAGCTTGCCGCCGTGCTCGCGTTCTCGGCCGTCGCGAATCACGACCGCGTTGGCGCGGTGCTGTTCTCCGACCGCATCGAGGGCTACGTCGCACCGGCGCGCGGCTCCGACCACGTGCTGCGGATCGTTCGAGACCTCTTGGTGACCGAGGCACAGGGCACGGGGACCGACCTCGACGGCGCCCTTCGCTTCGCGCACCAGGTGATGAGGCGGCGCGGGATCATCGCCGTGATCTCCGACTTCCAGGCGCGCGATTACCAGCGCTCGCTCGGAGTGCTTCGTCGCCGGCACGACGTGATCGCGATCCACGTGCACGACCCACGCGAGAGCGAGCTGCCGGCGGCGGGCCTCGTCGCGCTCGCGGACCCGGAGACCGGTGAGCTGCGCGTGGTGGACGTCTCCGACGCGGGCACCCGCAGGCGGTTGCGCCCGGCGTCGTTCGAGGAGGCGGACCGGGTGTTCCGCCGCACGCGCGTGGACTGCGTCAGGCTCTCGACCGCCGAGTCGTACGAGCGCCCGCTCACGTCGTTCTTCCGGGCGCGGGAGAAGAGACGGTGAGGGGCGCTCCGCTCCTCGCGGCCGCTCTCCTCGCGACGACGGCGCTGGCAGGGCCCGGGCCCGCGGTCGCGCAGGGAACGGTCGCGGTCACCGTGACGGCGCGCGCCTCCTCGACGGAGGTGTCGGTCGGCCAGCAGTTCACCGTGGCGGCCGACGTCTCGGGTCCGGCCGGAGCGACGTACACGTTCCCCGCGTCCGCGGGCGACGGGAAGGTCGAGGTCCGACTCGCACCGCCGCCGGCGGACGCGCCGCCGCCGCCGAACCGGAGGACGTACCTGGCGACCGCGTTCGTCCTCGAGGACGCCGCGGTCCCACCCCTCACGGTGAGCTACAGGTTGCCCGACGGCGCAATCGGGACGGCGACGAGCCAGGCGATCCCGCTCCACATCGTGTCGCTCCTGTCCAAAGACCCGGAGGGCCAGAAGCCCGCCGACATCCGGCCGCCGGTGCAGATCCCGATCGGCGCACCCTTCTACGTCGCGTGCGGCGTGGCGGCCGCTCTGATCGCGGCGCTGGTCGTCCTGCTGCTGCGCCGGCGCCGCCATCCTGCGGACGTCGAAATTCCGTCCGTGCCGCCCTTGCCTCCCGACGTCGAGGCGCTTTCGGTGCTCGAGCGCCTGGCCGCCAGCGGGCTGCTGGAGGAGGAACGCTTCAAGGAGTTTTACGTGACGCTCGCGGAGACCACGAAGCGCTACCTCGAGCGGCGCCTCGGCGCGGCGGTCCTGGAGATGACCTCCAGCGAGACGATCGCTTTCCTGCGGGACCACGACAATGGGTGGGAACTCCTGCCCGCGGTGCGCGATCTCGTGCACACCGCGGACTTCGTGAAGTTCGCCCGCGGCGCGGCGGCGGTCGAGACCGGGAAGCGGCACATGGCCGCGGTTCGCGGCATGGTCAGAAGCCTCGAAGCGCGGCTGAGTGCCGTCGAGGCTGTGGCTCCAGCGGCGAAAAGCGGAGAGGAGGCGGCGTGACCGACGTCCTCGGCTTCCGTTTCCAGGAGCCGCTCTGGCTGCTTGCAGCCCTGGCCGGTCCCCTGGTCGTCGCGGCCGCCGTGCTGCGCGAGCGCACCGGTCGCGCCCTGATCTTCCCGGGCCTGTCCCGGTCGGGCAAAGCCTCCCCGACCTGGCGAACGGGCCTCCGCCACCTGCCCGTCACACTCGCGGGCCTCGGACTCGCGCTCGCCGCCGTGGCGCTGGCCAGGCCCCAGCACGGCAGCCTGAAGCAGAACGCGACCACCGAGGGCGTGGACATCGTCATCGCGCTGGATGTCTCGGGCTCGATGGCGGCGCAGGACTTCCTGCCGCGCAACCGTCTGGAGGTCGCGAGGTCGGTTGTCTCGAGCTTCATCAAGCGGCGCCCGAACGATCGCATCGGCCTGGTCGTCTTCGCGAGCAAGTGCCTGACGAAGTCGCCGCTGACAACCGACACGGCGCTGCTGCTGCGGCAGCTCGACGACGTGCACCTCGACATGCTCCCGGACGGCACCGCGATCGGCTCCGGAATGGCGACGGCGCTCGCCCGCCTGCGGCGCTCGCAGGCGAAGAGCAAGGTGCTCGTGCTGGTCACGGACGGCGGCAACAACACGGGCGAGATCGACCCCGCGACCGCCACAGACATGGCGCGGGCGATGGGCGTGCGCGTCTACACCGTGGGCGTCGGCAAGGGAGGCGTGGTGCCCGTACCGGTGAGGGTGCGGGACGACTTCACGGGGGCGGTGGTGACGCGCGTGATGCCGATGCAGGTGGACATCGACGAGGGACTGCTGAAGATGATCGCGACACGCACCGGGGCGGAGTTCTTCCGCGCGACCGACTCCGCCTCGATGCGGGTGATCTTCGACCGCATCGACCGGCTCGAGAAGAGCGAGATCAAGCTGACGAGCTACACGCGCTACCGCGAGCTCTTTCGGCCGTACCTGACCACCGCCGCGGCGCTGCTCCTGGCCGCGTCGGCGGCCTGGGCGACGGGCTTGCGCGTCGCGCCGGCGTGAGGAAGGGACATGGAGCTCGCACATCCGTCGTGGCTCTTGGCGCTCCTGCTGCTGCCGCTGCTCGCGGCAGGCGAGTGGTGGGGCGTGCGCTCGGACCGCGACCGCACCGCGCGCCTGGTCTCGCGCGCGCTGTGGGGGCGGGTCCTGCGCAAGCCGCATGAGGCGTGGCGCTTCGTCCGGCTCGGGCTCCTCCTGGCAGGGGCCGCATGCGTGATCGTCGCGCTCGCCCAGCCGCGCTGGGGACTCGTACGCGAGAAGATCGAGCGCGAGGGTGTGGACGTCGTGCTGATCGCGGACACATCGGCTTCCATGGGCGCCGAGGACGTGCAGCCCAACCGGCTCTTCGTGGCGAAGGCGGCGCTCTCCTGGCTCCTGGACCGCCTTGGGGGCAGCCGGTTCGCGCTCGTGGCGGTCGAGGGGGAGGCGTACCCGCTCGTCCCTCTGACCCTTGACGCCGATGCGGTGGGCCTGTTCCTCGAGACCATGGAGCCCGGCATCGTTCCGACCCCAGGGACCTCCCTGGCCTCCGGCCTCGAGAAGGCGCTCGACATGTTCGTGGACAAGGGCCGCAAGGACAAGGTCATCGTGCTGGCGAGCGACGGCGAGGATCTCGACGGCGGCCTCGACGCCGCCATCCGCAAGGTCAGGGAAGCCGGCGTAACCGTCCACACCGTCGGCGTCGGCACCGAGGCCGGCAGCCCGGTGCCGGACGCCGACCGCGAGGGCAGGCGCACCGGTTTCAAGAAGGACGAGAGCGGCACGGTCGTGATCTCGAAGCTCAACGAGGTCAACCTCAAGGAGATCGCCCGCGCGACCGGGGGGCAGTACGTCCACGTCACGACTGCCAGCGCGTCCGCCGCAAGGATCACCGCGGCGATCGAGGGCATGGAGCAGCGCACCCTCGCGCAGGAGTACACGTACCGGAAGAAGGAGCGTTTCCAGTGGCCGCTCGGCGTCGGCCTCGTTGCTGTTGCGCTCGGCCTGCTGCTTCCGCCGCCACGGATCGAGTGGCGCCGGAGAAAGCCGGCGCGGGCGGCCGGCGGACAACGCCGGACCGCGAACGCCGCCCGGCCCGCGGCCGCCGCGACGCTCGTGCTCGGACTGCTCGCGGCCTCGACTGCCGGGGCGGTCGAGCAGCCGAAGGCGAAGGGCTCGGTCGTCGACGAGGTGCTGCTGCGGCCGCAGCGGTTCACCTCGCAGGGGCGCAAGGCGTACGGGAAGGGCGACTACCCCAGGGCGGAGGAGCGCTTCGAACAGGCGGCGGGCGTACGCCCGGACGACCCCTGCACCCGGTTCAACACGGCCGACTCCCTATTCAAGTCGGGGCAGCTCGACCAGGCCGCGGAGCTCTTCCGGGCCCTGGGAGGGGACGAGAGATCGCCGTTCGCCGCGGCGGCGCGCTACAACCTGGGCAACGTGCTGCTGCAGAAGCAGGACTTCAAAGGCGCGGTCGAGTCGTACCGCAGCGCGCTGGAGTTGCAGCCGGGCGACGCGGACACCCGGCACAACCTGGAGGTCGCCCTGCGCGCTCTCCAGGAGCAGCAGAGAAAACAGCAGGAGCGGCAGCAACAACCGAACAACGACCAGAACAAGCAGGACAAGAACGGGAACCAGCAGCAACATCAGCAGAAGCAGGAACAGAAACAGCCACCGAGGCCGCCAACCCAGGAGGAGAAGGAGCAGGAGCGGTGGAAGCAGGAGACCGGAATGCCCAAGGAGCGGGCGATGCAGCTGCTCTCCGCCCTCGAGCAGAACGAGAAGGACGAGCAGAAGAAGCAGCTCGCTCTTCTGCGGGCAGCCAGGAAGAAGGGGAAGGACTGGTGACCCGGGTGCCTGGGCCTGCGCTCGCCGCGCCGACCGTGCCCGCCGCCGTCCGGGGCCGTCGAGGCACGTGCGCCGCGCTCGTTCTTTCGGTTCTGGTCCTCGCTTCGGGTCCCGCGGCCACGCGCGGCGAGGCGGCCGAGAGCGACGCCACCTTCAGGGCGGACGCGGATGTGACCCGGATCGGCCTCGACGACCAGGTCCAGCTGACGATCACGATCGAGGGGCGCCTCTTCAACCTCAAGGGCGAAGTCTCCCTGCCGGAGCTCGAGAACCTGAAGCTCCTCGCTGGCCCCTCGCTGTCCACCCAGTTCTCGCTGGTCAACGGGTCGGCGAGCCAGTCGCGCTCCTACCTGTACGTCCTGCAGCCGGTCCACGTCGGCACGGCCCGCATCGGGCCGTCGCGGGCTGTCATCGACGACCGGGAGCGCTCGACGGCACCGATCACGTTGGAGGTCGTGCAGGGTCGCGTCGTGCAGCGGCAGCCGCCGCCCGACCCGTTCGCGGGCTTCCGCGGTCAGGATCCGCTCGACACGCTGTTCGGCGCCGGTCGCGCTCCTCGCCGGGACGCCAAGCTGTTCATAGAGGCAGACACCGACCGCACGACGCTCTACGTTGGGGAGCCGCTGCTGCTCACCTACAACCTGTATACCCAGACCGCTGTGAGCGGGATCCAACTGGATCGGCCTCCCGAGCTGCAGGCTTTCTGGGTGGAGGAACTCGGGCACGAGCGCAACCCTCGCGGCGAGCAGGCGGAGCGCGAAGGCGAGACGTTCCAGAGGTTCCCGGTGCTGCGGAGGCTGTTGTTCCCGACCCGACCGGGCAGCCTCGTGATCCCGGCAGCCGGCTTCAAGGTCTCCGTTCCGCAGGCGAGCTTCTTCGGGCCGATCCCCGGGGGCGACGCGATGGTGGCCCGGACGACCCGGTCGATCCCCATCATCGTCAAGGCGCTGCCTGCCGCCCCGGGTTTCGCGGGCGCCGTGGGGAGGTTCAGGGCGACGACCACGATCGACCGTTCCACCCTCGCGGTCGGTGAGGCCGCGACCGTGCGGTTCCGCGTGGAGGGCACCGGCAACCTGAAGTGGATCGACAAGGGGCCGGATCTGGCCGTCGCGGGCGCCAAGGTCTACCCCCCTCAGCCGAAGCCCGAGTTCAAGGTGACGTCCCAGGGCCTCGTCGGCTCGCTCACGTGGGAGTACGTGGTGGTCCCGGAGACCGCCGGCGCGCACGAGGTCCCGCCGCTTTCCTTCGCGTACTTCGACCCCCAGATGAGCCGCCTGGAGCGGGATACGACCTCCGCCATTCCGTTCGTCGTCGCGGCGGCGGGTCAGCAGTCGGCAA
Organism: Acidobacteriota bacterium; assembly: GCA_003158745.1. Lineage (GTDB taxonomy): Bacteria > Acidobacteriota > Thermoanaerobaculia > Thermoanaerobaculales > Thermoanaerobaculaceae > RBG-13-68-16. The sequence continues at coordinate 17,051 of PMLC01000135.1, read as the reverse complement.
CCGTCGTGGCCGGCGGCGCGACCGGGACGGCCGGCGGGAACCTCGCTCCGAGGGGGCAGCCACACCTCGCGTTACGCTCGGGGGCCGACACGGTCGGTCGCGCGCTGCCTGGATTAACACCCGTGGCCCTCGCATGGGTCTTTGGCCTTGTCGTTCTGGGTCACGGGGCGCTCCTCGCGTGGCCGACGCTTCGGCTACGCCGCGGTTCCGGCTCGTCGGCTCGCGGCGTCTCCGCACGGCACGCGCTGGCCGAGATCGCGAAGGCGAGGAGGAGCGGCACGACCAAGGAAGGTGCGGCGATGGCGATCGAACGCGCGCTGGCCGGCCTTTTCGGCGAACTGGACGAGCGACCCGCCGACACCGATGGCGAGCGCGAGCGTGAGCTGAAGGGGATCCTCCGCGATCTCCGCTTCCTCCGGTTCGCCCCCCAGCTCGGCGACTATTCGGAGAAGGTCGCGGAGGTCGCCGCACGAGCCACAGCCGCCGTCCGGAGGTGGGCGTGAGAATGGGCCGAGCACCCGGCAGAGAACACTCGGCTCGACGCTGCGGCGCCGGCTCGTTGCTCGTCGGCGCGGTGCTGGCGGGTGTGGCGCTCTCGGCGTGGGGAGCGGTTGCCCGGGCCGCCGATCCGGATCAGCGGTTTCGCGAGGCGACAGCCCTCGCGCGCGCTGGCGACACCGAGGGCGCAGTGGCCATCTACCGTCAGCTCGCGGTGAGCGGCCACGAAAGCGGATCGCTGTACTGGAACTGGGCGCAGGCCGCCCAGGGGCGTGGCGCGTTGGGCGAAGCGCTCTGGGCGCTCATGCGCGAGCGCGAGGTGGAACCGGGAGACACCGCGGCCGGCCGGGAGATCGAACGGCTGCGGACCGTGCTCAACCTCGATCCGGCCGAGCTGTCGCCCTCGCCGCTGGCGAGCGTCGGCCGCCTCGTGCGCCGCCTCCACCTCGCCCTCCTCGCGGCGATCCTGCTGGCCGGCTCGCTCGGCGCGCACGCCTTCGCGCGCTTCGCGCGCCCGCTCCGGGGACCGGTGGCGGCAGCATGGACCTCCCTCGCGCTCGGGACGGTCGCCGCCCTCGGCGTTTGGCTCGGCTCCCTGACTCCGCCGGTGGCGATCGTCGTCCGGCGCGATGCCCAACTCCTCGATGCCGCCTCGCCGACGGCATCGGTCCTCGGGACGATGCGCGAAGGCGAGGCCGTTCCGGTCCTCGACGTGAGCGCTGAGTACCTGCACGTCCAGGACTCGTCGGGCGCCCGAGGCTGGGTGCTCGCCGAGGATGTCCGCCGCTTCGACCTTCTGCCGGCGCAGACGGCAGGGACGGCAGCGCGTTGAGCCGCGGTCGGTTTCGAGGCGCTTGACGGGGGGCGCGGGAGGCGCGAGTCTTGAGGCTATGAAGAGGCAAGCGCAGTTCGACCAGTTCGAGGTCTCGGAGCTGTTCTGCCCGAGGTGCAGGGCGTCGAAGCCCGTGCGGCGCCACCTGCTTCTGGTGCTGCCGACCGGCAACAAGTACGAGTACCGCTGCTCCGCCTGCGGGACCGCCGTCGGCGCCAAGGACGACAACGACTCAAGCGAGTACACCGAGATCCTGCGCCGAACATAGGTCCTTATTCACGAGGGGAGCGCCTCGGTTTTCCGCGACGCCGCTCCCTGCTACCCTCGCTCCCGCAAGCCTCGGCCGCCCCGGACCTCGAGGGGGCCGGCCGGAGGGGAGGCATCACCGATGCTCAGGAGCCGCCACATCCGCACCTTGATCCTCGCCGGCGCCGCAACGTTCGCCGGCGCGGCCGCGCTCGCCGCCGCGCCCGATTCCGGGACCTGGACCGTCGACGATATCCTGCTCGCCGAGAGCGCCTCCTCGTGGACGGTGTCGCCGGACGGTTCGCTAGCGGCCTGGGTCCGCACCACGGTCGAGAAGACCGGCGGTGAGGAGCAGCGAGTGTCCAACCTCTGGCTCTCGCGCCTGGCCGACGGGACCTCGGTGCCACTGACGAGAGGCCAGGACACCGTCGAAGAACCCGCGTTCTCGCCCGACGGCCGGCACATCGCGTTCCTGGCAACGCGGAAGGTGCCCGGCGGCAAGGGCGACGACGAGATCGGGAAGACCCAGCTGTGGGCGATCCCGGTGGCTGGCGGCGAGGCGTTCCCGGTGACGCGATTCGACCGCGACGTCTCGCACTTCGGCTGGACCGGCGCCGCCTCCCTGGTGGCGGCCGCCCAGGAGTCGCCGTCGGCGTGGGAGCGCGAGCGCAAGCAGCGCAAGGACGACGCGACGCTCGTCGACGACACCGAGCACGAGCCGCCGGTCCGTCTCTTCCGCCTCAAGCTCGAGGGCGGCCAGCCCGAGCGCCTCACCACCGACCGGGACTGGATCGACGCGCTCGCAGTCGCGCCCGACGGCGCCATCGCGGTCGTCACCGCCCAGCAGAGCCTCTCCTGGGAGTACGACCAGCGGGTGCCGCCGCAGACTTTCCTCGTCGATCTCGCCACGGGCGCGCGGACGCGGCTCTTCGAAGACGGGAAGATCCTGCCGCAGGGCGTCCGCTGGGCCCCTGACGGCGCGGGTTTCTACCTGGTCAATGAGTATACTCGGCACCCACGGTATCGGACGGCGACTGTCAACGAGCTGCACTACTTCGACCTCGCTTTGAAGAAGACCGAAAAGGTCGACCTCGCCTGCGATCGCGGCCTCGCCCACGCTTTCGCGCCGACCGTGGACGGCGTCGTCGCGCTGCTCGCCGACGGCGTGCACTTCCGTGCGGCCCGCATCGTCCGGACCGCCAGGGGGTGGCGACGGCAGGATCTCACGGGGACCCATGCGGGCTCGATCGACTGGCTCGATCTCGGCCGCGACGGCAAGACGCTCGTGTACTCCTGCTCGACCGCCACTCAGCCCGCGCAGTGGTACGGCGCCCGCGTCGAAGGCGCACGCATCGTCGGCGAGAAGAAGCTCGCCGACCTCAACGCCTCCTGGAAAGACAAGCCCACGGGGAAAGTGGAGGTCGTGCGCTGGAAGGGCGCCCGCGGCGACGAGGTCGAGGGGCTCCTTCACTACCCGCTGGAGTGGCGCGAGGGGACGCGCGCCCCGCTGATCCTCGCGATCCACGGCGGGCCCTCGGGCGCGGATCACGACGAGTGGGACCAGAGCTGGGCCTACCCGATCTTGCTCTGGCGCCAGCGGGGGGCGTTCGTCCTCCAGGTCAACTACCATGGCAGCTCCGACTACGGTCTCGACTGGGTCGAGTCGATCGCCGGGCATTACTACGAGCTCGAGGTCCCGGACATCGAGACGGGCGTGGACGAGCTCATTCGCCGCGGCCTCGTCGACCCGGAGCGGTTGGGCACTACCGGCTGGAGCAACGGCGGCATCCTGAGCGCAGCGCTGATCACCACGACGACACGCTACAAGGCCGCCTCGATCGGCGCCGCGGACGTCGAGTGGTTCTCCGACTGGGCCAACGTGGACTTCGGCGCCTCGTTCGACAACTACTATTTCGGCGGAACGCCGTGGGAGGCTCCCCAGGTCTACCTCGACAAATCGCCGTTCTTCCGCCTCACCAAGGTGACCACGCCCACGATCGTGTACACCGGCACCGAGGACCGCAACGTGCCGCCTCACCAGTCATGGTCATTGTTCCGTGCGCTCCAGCAGATCGGCGCGGCCCCGGTGCGCTTCCTCACCTTCCCCGGCGAGCCCCACTCCTTCCGGAAGATCGCTCACCAGCGGCGCAAGCTCGAGGAGGACCTGGCGTGGTTCGACCGGTACCTGTTCGGCAAACAGCCATCGGGTGAGACAGGGATCAAAGAGGGCTCGCCCCTCGCAGGGCTGCTGCAGCGGTCCAAGGCGGTCCGGGCGGGCGGCTCCTTCGGCCGCCTCGAGAAGGGAACGCTCATCCCCGAGACCGTGCGCTTCCGAGGTCTCGAAGTCGGGCGTTTCGAGGTCACCTACGCTCAGTTCGCGGCGTTCGACGCGAAGGTCTCCTTCACCCCGGCCACCGCGTCCATGCCGATGACGGGCGTCAGCTTCGAGCGCGCGGAGGCATACGCGCAGTGGCTCGCGGCCCGCACCGGGCGTGCGTTCCGGCTGCCAACCGAAGAGGAAGCCAGAAAGCTCGCCGAGGCCGCCGGAACCGGCGGCAACACCTTCGACCGGTGGGCGGGGTACGCGCCCAACCCCGACGACCGCGTCCGGCTGCTCGAGGCGGCCAAGGCGCTGCCTGGTGATGCGCCGCTGCTCCTCCCGGTTGGCTCGCTTCCCGGCGCGGGAGACGACACGGTCTTCGACCTCGACGGCAACGCGGCGGAGTGGGCGGTGCTCGAGGACGGTTCTGGGATCGCGCTGGGCCCCAGCGCTGATCTCTCATCCGACTCCCGCAGCGACATCCGCCCATCCCTCGCGTACACTGGCCTGCGCGTCGTGGTAGGGAGCCAGCGCTAGACCCATGTCAGCCAAGAAACACCGGACAGACGATTCGCCGCAGTTCTTCCGAGAGCTGGTCGAGAACCTGCACGACGGCGTCTACTTCGTCGACCCGGAGCGACGGATCACCTACTGGAACAGGGGTGCCGAGCGGATCTCTGGCTACCCCGCCCAGGAAGTCAGGGACTCCCGCTGTTCCGACGAGATCCTGATGCACGTGGACGATGCGGGCACCCGCCTCTGCGAGCACAGCTGTCCCATTTCTGCCACGCTCGTCGACGGAGCGACGCGGGAAGCGGCCGTCTACCTTCACCACAAGGAAGGTCATCGCGTTCCAGTACGGGTGCGCGTAGCTCCGATCCGCGACTCTGTCGGCAAGATCTCGGGCGCCGTCGAGGTCTTCAGCGAGAACTCGGCCGCCGTCGCCGCGCTGCAGCGGATCAGCGAGTTGCAGGCGATGGCGTACGTTGACCAGATCACCGACCTTGCAAACCGCGTCTTCACCGAGATCACGCTCCGGGCAAGGCTGGAGGAGACCGAGCGGTACGGTTGGCCGTTCGGCGTGCTTTTCGCCGACGTCGACGACTTCAAGGCAGTCAACGATCGCTACGGGCACGCCATTGGCGACCGTCTCCTCGCGATGGTGGCGCGGAACCTCGCCGGCAACCTCCGCGCCTTCGACCTGGTGGGCCGCTGGGGCGGCGACGAGTTCCTCGTCCTCGTCGTCAACGTGGACGAGCCGAAACTGCACGCCCTCGCCGAGCGCTTCAGGACGCTGGTCGCCAGCTCCGCCGTGCCGTCGCCCGCAGGCGAGATCGGCGTCACGATCTCCGTGGGTGGCACGCTCGCGCGCAGTGGCGATGACGCGGAGTCGCTGGTCGCCCGCGCTGACGCTCTCATGTACGAGGGCAAAAGAGCCGGAGGGAACGCGGTCGTATTCGCCCCGGCCCCTGACGATCGTTCCCCGACCTGAGTCGAGACTGGACCCGTCCCAGGCGCACCCGTGCCCCGGTCCGGCAGGTGTCGTCGGTGACCCACACCGGGGGCAGCACGAGGCCGCGGTCCAGTTCTCCCTGCGCCACGGTGAAAGGTCGGCGACTTCACGGGCGCCCGCCATAGAGGTAACATGAAAGGTTCCCGCCGGCGGGACGGGCTCGGGAAGAGCCCTGCCGCAGCCCGGGTTTGAGAGCACGATGCGAGATACGATCGCGATACGCGGCGCCCGCGAGCACAACCTCAAGAACATCGACCTGGACATCCCGCGCAACCGGCTGGTGGTGGTCACGGGGGTGTCGGGGTCGGGGAAGTCCACGCTTGCGTTCGACACGCTGTTCGCGGAGGGGCAGCGGCGCTACGTGGAGTCACTCTCGGCGTACGCCCGCCAGTTCCTCGAGCAGATGGATAAGCCCGATGTGGACACCATCGACGGGCTGTCCCCCGCGATCTCGATCGAGCAGAAAACCACCTCCAAGAACCCCCGCTCGACGGTGGCGACGGTCACCGAGATCTACGACTACCTCAGGCTGCTGTACGCCTCGATCGGACAGGCGTTCTGCCCCGACTGCGACATCCCGATCCAGGGGCAGACGACGCAGCAGATGGCGGACCGGATCCTCTCGATGCCCGCCGCGACCCGCTTCATGCTGCTCGCCCCGCTCGCCGAGGGCCGCAAGGGCGAGCACAGGAAGTTCTTCGACCAGATGGTTCGGGAAGGGTTCGTGCGGGCCCGTGTGGACGGCCAGCTCGTGGACGCCGCCAATCCGCCGGACCTCGACAAGAAGAAGAAGCACACAATCGAGGTCGTAATCGACCGCCTCGAGGTGCGCCCGGACCTCGGCAACCGCCTCGCGGACTCGCTGGAAACCGCGCTCAAGGTTGGCGACGGCGTCGTGCGCGTCGCGCCGGCCCAGGGCGAGGAGTACGTGCTCGCCTCGCGTCACTCCTGCCCCAAGTGCGGGTTCGCCCTCGCCGAGCTCTCGCCGCGCCTGTTCTCGTTCAACTCCCCGCAGGGCGCCTGCCCGACCTGCACCGGCCTGGGCGTCGTCCAGGAGGTGGACCCCGACAAGCTGATCGCCGACCCCGAGCGCTCGCTCGCCGCCGGCGCCCTCGTGGGCATCCAGGAGGGGCGGCGGTCGTTCCGCTGGCGCCAGCTCCAGGTCCTGGCCCAGGCGATGAGGTTCTCGCTCACCAAACCGTGGCGCGACCTGCCCGAGAAGGTCCGCCAGGCCATCCTGTTCGGGACCGAGAACGAGCTCAACTTTGCCTTCGTGGGCGAGCGCTCGCGCTGGGAGTACCGCGGGCGCTTTGAAGGCCTCGTCCCCAACATCGAGCGGCGCTACCGCGAGACGACCTCGCACGACACGCGCTCGGAGATCGAGCGTTTCATGTCGATGCGCCCATGCGCTTCGTGCGGCGGCAAGCGGCTCCGGCGCGAGGCGCTGGCAGTGCGCGTGGGCGGCTGCACCATCTTCGACGTCGTTCAGCTCCAGGTCCAGGAGGCGCTGCGGTGGTTCGGGGCGCTTGCCCTCACACCTCGCGAGCTGACGATCGTCAGCAAGATCCTCAAGGAAGTCCAGGACCGGCTCGGGTTCATGGCCTCGGTCGGCCTCGACTACCTGACGCTTGACCGCACTTCCGGCACGCTCTCGGGCGGCGAGTCGCAGCGCATCCGCCTCGCAACCCAGATCGGCTCCAAGCTCATGGGCGTGCTGTACGTCCTCGACGAGCCCTCGATCGGGCTGCACCAGCGCGACAATCGCAAGCTCCTGGAGACATTGAGGGGGATGCGCGACCTCGGCAACACCGTCATGGTCGTCGAGCACGACGAGGAGACAATGCGCGAGGCCGACTGGATCGTGGACCTAGGCCCCGGAGCAGGGATCCACGGCGGCGAGGTCGTCGCCCAGGGGCCGCCCGCCAAGATCATCGCGTCGAAACGTTCCCTCACCGGCCGCTACCTCGCCGGCGAGCTGACGATCGAGGTACCCTCGTCCCGCCGCCGGGGAAGCGGAAATCAACTCGTGGTCAAGGGCGCCCGCGAGCACAACCTCAAGGGGATCGACGTCGCCTTCCCTCTCGGGACCTTCACCTGCGTGACCGGCGTGTCGGGCTCCGGGAAGTCGACGCTCATCAACGAGGTCCTGTACAAGGCGTGCGCCCGTTCCTTGTACAAGGCGCTCGACCGGGCCGGCGCCCACGCCCGCATCGAGGGAATCCAGTTCATCGACAAGGTCGTCGACATCGACCAGTCCCCGATCGGCCGCACCCCGCGCTCGAACCCGGCGACGTACACGAAGGTGTTCGACCCGATCCGCGAGCTGTTCGCAATGACCGTCGAGGCGCGGGCGCGTGGCTACAAGCCCGGCCGGTTCTCGTTCAACGTGCGCGGCGGCCGGTGCGAGGCGTGCGGCGGCGACGGGCAGATCAAGATCGAGATGCACTTCCTGCCGGACGTCTACGTCACCTGCGAGGTATGCAAGGGCGAGCGCTATGGGCGCGAGACGCTTGAGGTTCGTTACAAGGGCCTCAACATCGCCGAGGTCCTCGCCCTCACCGTCGAGCAGGCGCGCGATCTGTTCTCCGCGCACCCCAAGATTGCCCGCATCCTCGACACCATCGTCGCGGTCGGTCTCGGGTACATCACCCTCGGCCAGTCGGCAACGACGCTCTCGGGCGGCGAGGCGNNGGCGAGGCGCAGCGCATCAAGCTCTCCCGCGAGCTTGCGCGGCGCGCGACCGGCGCGACGCTGTACATCCTCGACGAACCCACCACGGGGCTGCACTTCGACGACACCAAGAAGCTGCTCGCCGTCCTGCACACCCTCGTCGAACGCGGCAACACCGTAGTCGTGATCGAGCACCACCTCGACGTGATCAAGACCGCCGACTGGGTCATCGACCTCGGCCCCGAGGGCGGCGACGCCGGCGGCCGCATCGTCGCCGCCGGCACCCCCGAGCATGTCGCCCAGGTCAAGTCCAGCTACACCGGCCAGTACCTCGCCCCGCTGCTCGCCCTTGCCACCGCCAAGGTCAGCTGAGAAACAGGACTCCGGGCTCCGGAGCAACGCGCGGCCGAGGGCGACCGAGGTATCAGCCTGTTACCAGCCAGCGTCCATCCCGATACGAGGTCCGCAAAGGCCAGATCGACAAAGCACTGAGCTGAGAGGAGCCGGGGAAGCTCAACCTCGGTGGGGCACCATGAACTGTTGAACACCCGAGAGCAGAAGCTGGACCCCGATGGCGAGGAGAATAAGACCGAGAAAACGCAAGAGAATGCGCAAGCCCGTCGCACTGACGCGCGATGACACCCAGGTTGCCGAAAGCAACGCGACCAAGAGAACCAGTGCAGCCGCTCCCACCGCACACAGAGTGGTTACTTGACCGGCCCAGCCCTCATGCTGAGCCGTGAGTGTGATCACGGTGGTGATGGCCCCGGGCCCGGCCACGAGCGGCATGGCGAAGGGAATGATGATCGGGTCGTCTCTGTCCGGCTCGGCCTGGTCGTCATGCTGCACCCGAGTCGGCGTACCGCGCAGCATTTCCAGTCCCATGAGCACAATCACGAGCCCGCCCGCCGCCCCAAAAGCAGGCAGCGAAATACCGAAAACACCAAGAATCAGCTTCCCACCAAGGCTGGAGATCGCGAGAATCAGAAACGAACAAAGGGTGGCCCGGACAGCCGATCGCCACCTCTGCCCGCTGCTTTGATTGGCCGTGAGCCCGACGAAAATCGGCGCGGCTCCAATCGGATCGGTGATGGCGAAGATGGCGGCGAAAGCCTGGAAGAAGTAGAGCAAAGTCATAGATACCTTGGAACGAGAGAGGACCGAACATCCGTAATTTACACAAAGCACAACCACTTGTCAACGCTGATTCTACCATTAGGCATCTCGTATCGGCGCCGCGCCACCGGCGCTAGTTTCTGCATCCTGGATCAGCCCACGACGCGCCTGCACTTCGACGACATCAAGAAGCTGCTCGCCGTGCTGCACGCTCAGGTCGAGCGCGGCAACATCTGCAGGCGACGACATCCTGCCCTGGTGATACCCGGTCCGAAAATGGGCTAAGCGCCAGGCAATCTCTTGGATAGAGACGGCGCAGCCCAAGGCTTCGAGGCGCCGGTTCATGCGGATCGCCAGAACCTTCACGAATCAACCCCGACATTCCCCGGATGAGCCGAAAGTCCTACCCACCATCTACAATTGCAGGCCATGGCGCCGGACTCGAAGCTCGCCCTCGGCCCACGCCGCGATTCCTGGGCCTGGGGCGCGCTCCTGGTCTTGGCGGCGAGCTTCGTGGTGCACGCGCGCCTGCTCGTTTACCCCGATCTCGTCCAGTGCTATCCGTTTCTCGGCGGTGACACCGCGGACTGGCTGGCCAACGGCCTCCACTGGGCCGGCATGCCGGTGCGATACTCGGTGCGCCCGCCCCTTCTCCCTCTCCTTATGGCAGGCCTCCTCCGGCTCGGGGCCATGGAGCTGCTGCCGCTGCTCCTAGTCCTGACCACGCACATCACCGCTCTCACTGGTTTTGTGGCGCTGCGCCGGCGGGCCCCGACGTGGGTCGCGGCAGCGGTGGTTGGGGCGTTGCTCTTCAACCACGCCGGACTCGGGGAGTCCGTGAAGATCATGGCCGACACACTGGCGAGTTGCCTGCTCTGCCTCGGGGCCATCGCCTTTATCGCGAGCCTTGGACAACCGAGGCTTTACGTGGGCGCCGGTCTCCTGGTGGGTGCGAGCGCGATCACGCAGCAGGCTGCCGTCCTTTTCCTGCCGGCCGCGGCGGCCATCGTGTTGCTGCGCCGGCGCCACCACCTGCGCTCGCCGTGGCTCTGGGGTGGCGTGGTCGCCTTCGCCCTCCCGGTCACGGCATGGCTGGTCGGCAAGCTCCTCAGCTACGGCACCATCGGCGATCTTGGGCCAGCCCAGTGGGACCTGCTGCGCCCCCACCTTGGCAGCATCGTCCCCTACGCCTGGGCCGCCACTGCGCTCCTAGGTTGGCCCGGAACCGCGCTCGTGGCCGGAGGGGTCGTGCTGGCGCTGGTGCACCCCGACGAGGACTCAATCCTGGGCATGCTCCTCGCCGGAATGGTGCTGCTTTTCTTCGTGCTGATGTACGACTTCTTCGACGCACGCTTCCTCGTCTACGCGCTCTGGCCGGCGGCCCTGCTGATGGCCAGGAGCCTGGCCCGGCTTCCCGGCCCGATGGGGCCGGTGGCGGCCGCGTTGCTGGCCGTGTGGTCCATCGCCCCGACGCCCGCGTTCGGCGCCGACCCTCGGGTCCTTACGCTCACCCCTTGTCCGCCAACCTACCTGCTGGTTGAGACGCGGGCCGAGTCCTCCGGTGCACGCGTGGTTCTCCCCGGCACGGCACGGGTCGAGCGCCTCACCTTCGGGCAGATGTCCGGCTTCTCGCATGTCCGTCAGCTCCTTGTCAGGCGCCGTGCCGCAAGACCGCCTGTGCCCCGCCTCTGGGCCGAGTCCGCGGGCACGCACTCGGCAATCCTTGCCGTCCGGCGCACCTCCGACCTCGCCAGTCTCTACCACACCCCCACCCACCTCGGGAACATGCTCGGGGTCAAGGTCAAGGTCGTCCCGCTCGACGCCCTCACACCTGCGAGGGGACTCCTCGAGCTGGGCCAAGCACGCCAGCTCGGGGACTGGGTCCGCCACAAGGTCACAATCCGGGGCCTGCCCGGGTCGTGGTGGCTCCTCGTCCAGGCTGGACCCGCGGGCGAGGCGGTGATCCGCGAGCTCTCGGAGCGACGACCCGGGGACCTGGAGTCGCCGGCGCCCGGAGTAGTCGAGCGGGCATCAAGCCTTCTCGCGGCGGCGGCGCTGCAGTACCCCGACGGGCTCCTGGCGGTCGTGCCTCTCCGCGACCGGCCCGAGCCGGTGCTCCCGTACCTTGCGTTTCTGGCGACCACCTCCTCGCTGCGTATCCCCGACCCCAGCGAGCTGCCCTGGGCTCGACGCGTCCTAGCGGAGAGCGGACCACTGGAGACGATTGCAGTGGACGGTGCCCTCGTGCACCGCACCCGCATCATGGGCACCCGAGCGGTCATCATCGTCCTATGACGCACCATGCCGCCGCCTGAAGTCCTCGGATCTCGGCTTTCTTCACCACCACCTCCGCGGGGCAGACTCCACCGCACCACCGCACTCTGACCCAAGGAGTTCCTTGACTCCCCTCTCTCCAGGGCTATCATCGACCGCGGTTAGAGAGGACATTCCTGTCCATCACCCCACTATCGCCGCCCGGGCTCGCGAGTTGTCGTCCAAGCGCGGCTGACCTCCTAAGCCGGGACGGCCGTCTGCGATGGCCCATATCCTGAGGGTCCCGGTCGCCTCTCTGAGGCTCGCCGCCAGGGTTGAGGCGATGCTCCGGCGGGCCGGGTTCGGGCGGCTTTCCGGCGTTTCGTCGCTGCGTGAGCGCGTCGTGCGCCGCTGGCTGCTCCGTCATCCGGAGATCGACTCGCCTCTCGTCGAGGTTGAGAGCGAAGGTATCCGCTTGGCGGTCCCGGGCCCGGTCGTCCGGGTGTTCCTCGACCGACCGTTCGACCCGGTAACCGTACCGGCGTTCAGACGCGCCCTCCGGCCCGGCATGCGGGTCGTCGACGTCGGGGCACACATCGGCTTCTACACGCTGCTCGCCGCCCACTGCGTGGGCTCCGGAGGGCGAGTCTGGGCCATCGAGCCGGCGCCGGACAACCTTGCCGTCCTGCGCGCGAACATCGAGCGGTCCGGCGCTGCCCATGTCTCCTTGCTTCCAGTCGCGGCCGGCGCGCGGCCGGCCGCGCGCGAGCTCCATCTGGCCTCGTCGAGCGACATGCACAGCCTGTACCCCCACCCCCTGCAGACAACAGCCGAGACCGTGCCCGTCGAGCAGAGGCCCCTCGACGCGCTGGTCGAGGGCGCCGTGGACCTCGTCAAGATCGATGTCGAGGGCGCCGAATACGAGGTCCTCGACGGGATGCGGCGGATCCTGGCGGAGAACCGACGTCTGGCGATCCTCGCCGAGTGGAACCCGCTGTGTCTGCGCGCCGCCGGAGCCGACGGCGCCGGGTTGCCCGCACGTCTGGCAGCGGAGGGATTCGCTCTCGAAGTCCTGGACGACCACTCGCAGCTGCAGCGGTCGCTCGACGAGTTGCTCCAGATGGCGCGGACCGGCGCCCTCCCCAACTCGTGGTACTGCAACCTCATGGCGACCCGCGACCGCTGAACGGCAGACGTCCGGCACCGCCGGAGAGACCGGACTGAGGGCACAGGGCTCCGAGAAACCGTGGTTCGTGCTCCGAGAACAACCAGACCTGGACACCGAAGGCAGAGCGTTGCAACGATGCGTGTAGTCGCGCCGCCGAGTGGGCCAGATGCAAGGCGCCCGAGGCGGGAGCAGCGGAGCGTAGCGGGAGGCACCATACGGAGGCATACCTGCGAGCGCAACGCCACATGCGAGACGCGGCTCTGCCGCGGTGAGCCCGGGGGTTCGGGGGATCTAGAGCGGCCGGACTCGTGGAGGAACGGCCGCGGGACCCCCGGAACGGATAGTTGGGCCGCTATCGGCGACGCCCCTCAGGGGTCGACGCGCCAGTGCTCGCGTTCGGCAAGCCAGCCCTCGAGCAGCTTCTCCGGCGGGCGAGCGATGAGCGCCCGACAGCTCGCCGTGACGGTGCCGTCGGCGAGGCGGATCTCGGCCGCAGTCTGGGAGCGGCGGGCGTCGTCGCGCTCGACCCACCCGACCAGCGTAAGCGGCACGCCGGTCGGCGTCGGGCGCCGGAACGCGACTTCGAGCTTGACGGTCACCCACAGCCGATCGAAGTCGCCATCCAGCATGAGCGCCCGCCCGGCGGTCTCGTCGAGCAGCGCGGCGACCACGCCGCCGTGGACGATCCCGGGGTAGCCGTTGTATTCCTCGCGGACGATGACCGTCGCGCGCACCTGTCGCGAATCGCGGTCGTTGACCCATCGGACGTGCAGACTCGCCGGGTTGTCGCGGCCGCACACGAAGCAGTAGCGGGACGTGGGCTGTGCATCGCTCATGCCGCGGACTATCGCACACCGCCGGCCGCCGGGCCGAGCGCTCCCGCGCGGTGATATCGTCTCGTGGTGCACAGGAAGCTCTTTCTTGGCCTCGCGCTGGTGACCGCGGTCGTCGTCGCGTACCTGCCGGCGCTCTCGGCCGGGTTCGTCTGGAACGACGACACTTACCTCACCGAGAACCCGACGCTCGACGGCGCACAGGGGCTCCGCCAGATCTGGACCGACCCGAAGGCGAACGAGCAGTACTACCCTGCGGTCTTCACCTCGTTCTGGCTCGAGAAGCGGGTCTGGGGCCTCAACCCGCTCGGGTACCACCTCGTCAACGTGCTGCTCCACGCCGGGTCGGCGCTTCTCCTGTGGTGGTTCCTGCGCCGGTTTGGCCTGCCCGGGGCATGGCTCGCCGCCGCCGCGTTCGCGCTGCACCCGGTGTGCGTCGAGTCGGTGGCCTGGGTGACCGAGCGCAAGAACTCGCTCTCGCTCTTCCTGACGCTTCTCGCCGCACACGCCTTCCTTGCCGCGATAGACGCCCGCGCCGCGGCCACCGAGCCGGGCCGCAGGAAGAGACCCCTGGCAGCAGTGCCATGGCATCGCCGCTCGGCGGTGCTCTACCCAGCGGCACTGGCCGTCTTCACACTCGCGCTCTTTGCGAAGACAACCGCGAGCCTGCTGCCCGCCGTGCTCCTCGTCCTGGCGTGGTGGCGGCGGGGTCGCCTGCGAACGGCAGACGTCAGGCCGCTGGTGCCGTTCTTTGCGGTCGGAGCGGGGCTCGCCCTCAACACCGCCTGGCTCGAGCGGACGGTAGTGCATGCTTCGGGGAGCGAGTGGTCGCTGGGCATGATTGGGCGAATGGTCCTGGCAGGGCGGGTGGTCGCGTTCTATGCCGCCAAGCTCGTGTGGCCCGTCGACCTGGCGTTCATCTACCCGCGCTGGGTGATCGACACATCAGCGTTGCGGCAGTGGGCCCCGATGGCGGCCGCGCTCGCCGTGCTGGCGGCAGCGTGGGCGTTCCGCGGGCGGATTGGTCGGGGGCCGCTCACGGCCGCGCTGCTGTTTGGTGGGGTGCTCTTCCCGGCGATGGGCTTCTTCAACATCTACGCGATGCGCTACTCCTACGTCGCCGATCACTTTGCCTACCAGGCGGTGGCCGTGACCGCAGCCTCGGTGGTGTGCGGGCTCGCGACGCTGCTTTCGACGGCCGGAAAGCGCGCGCGTCTGGCAGCCGCTGCCGCCGGGGTGGCCTTGCTCGTGGTGCTCGGCACTCTGAGCTTCCGCCAGTGCCGCACCTACACCAGCGAGGACATACTTTGGCGCGACACCCTCGCCAAGAGCCCCGACTGCTTCATGTGCCATACGAACTACGGCCACTGGCTCTTCGTCAACGGACGGGTCGTCGACGCCGTCGAGCACTTCGAGCAGTCGCTGCGGATCAAGCCGGACAACGTCCCGGCGCTGCTCAACCTCGCCCGTGTCGAGGAACAGCGCGGCAATCTCGACGCCGCGGTCGCCCGCTACCGCGCGGCGCTCGCGGTCGACCCGGCCGACACGGTGGTGCTCGTCAACCTCGGGACGCTCTACACCAAGGCGCACCAGTCCGATGAAGCGATCGCGCAGTACGAGGAAGCGTTGCGCCACTCTTCGCCCGACGACTACCTTGCGCACAACGGGATGGGCGTCGCGCTGATCCAGCAGGGGCGGGTCGCCGAGGCCGTGGAGCACTTCCGCGAGGCGCTCCTCCTCAGACCCGACTACGGGATGGCGCGCGCCAACCTGGAACGGGCGCTCGCGATGACCTCCACCACGCACTGACGGAGTCCGAGCACGGCGGCGCGCCGCGGTACTCCGCGAGCGGAGTGCCGTGTTGATCAGCGAATCTGTAGGACATCGTTCTCGGGAACCTCCGCGGCGGGCCTGGAGGGGACGTCCGGCCAGGCGGATGGGAGCACCGCCGAGAGCTCGTGGAGAAGCTCCTCGACCGGTTTGGAGCGATCCAGCACGACGCGCTCGTCGCCGGCGATCTCTTCCGGCGGCTCGAACTCCTTGAGCTGGCCGCTGTAGATTTCCCACCGCCCGTCCGAGACCGTTCCGTTCTTCCTGGCCCGGCGCTCAAGCCGCTCGCGGATCACGTCTTCGGAAGTGCGACACTCGAGCAGCAGGAACGGCACCGACATGCGGCGTGCCAGCTCGACCGCACCCTGGCGTTGCGATCTCTTGGTATAGCAGCCGTCGAGGACCACTGACTGCCCCACCCGGAGCAGCGCCTCGGCGCGCTCCAGCATCGAGGAGTAGGTGCGGCCGGTCATTTCTGGGGCGTACTCCCCCTGGTCGTACGGGAGCCACCGGCGCTCCACTGGGGCGAGGCCGGCGAGCTCTTTGCGCACGACGTCGGAGCGGATCACCTGCAGGGCGTACAGCTCGCCGAGCTTGCGGGCCAGGGTGCTTTTACCGCTGCCCGTGAGACCACAGGTGACGATCAGGCGGCGAGGGTTACAGGTGGCCGCGTAGTGAGCCGCCAGCTCGTAGTAGCGCGAGGCGGTGGCTCGGTTCGCGTCGCGGGCCGCCGTCGGGATGTGAGCATCGTCCGCGGCGAACGAGTTGATCTTGGCGCGCACATACGCGCGGTAGGTCTTGTAGAACGCCAGCAGCTCGAGGAGCTCGGCGTCACCGGAGGCGTCCACGTAGGCGTCGACGAACGCCCGCGCAAAAGGTGCATAGCCATTGAACTCCAGGTCCATCGCGAGGAAGCCGACCTCCTCGGCCGCGTCCTGGATCCGGAAGCGCTCATTGAACTCGATGCAGTCGAAGATCCGGACCGGCTCGGTCGCGCAGATCGAGTCGAGGTGCAGGTCGCCGTGGCCGTCGACGATGCGCCGCTCCTTGACGCGCCGGGCGAAGAGGCCGGCCTTGCGCCGGAAGAAGAGGCCGGTCGAGTTCCTGATGAATTCGAATGTACTTCTCTGAACGAGTATGTCCACATATTTCTCGGTCTGGGCGAAGTTCTCTTCGCAGTTGAACTTCGGCCTCTCAATCCCGGCCATCCCCCCGACCGCGGCCGGCGCCGGCGCACGCCGGTGAAAGTCGGCGAGGGTGACGGCGATCCGCCCGAACAGGGCGTTGTTCCCCTCGCCGCGCGCCAGAACACTGCGGAGCATGCGCTCGCCTGGGAGCCGGGCCATCTTGACCGCGACCTCGACGGTCTCACCCAGGCCACCGATCGAGAGCACGCCGTCCCGCTCCCGGAGCTCGACCACGCCGAGGTAGATGTCCGGGCACAGGCGCCCGTTGAGCGCGACCTCGCGCTCGCACATTCGAGCGCGCTTGGCGAGCGTCGTGTAGTCGAGGAACCCGAAGTCGACCGGCTTCTTGATCTTGTACGCGAAGGTGTCGGTCAGGAAGATGTACGAGATGTGTGTCTGGATGACCTCGACGGCGGAGGTGGGTTCGGGATAGAAGGCAGGGTCCGACAGGTGCTCGACGAGCCGGTCAAAGTCCATGGGCTGTCTCCCATTGTCGGATTATACGGGAGTCGGGTTCCGGACAGCAGAGGGGCAGAGGTGCAGGGGAGCAGAGGAGCAGGAATCGTTCGAAGGTTTGAACGTTCG
>PMLC01000009.1 GCA_003158745.1 Acidobacteriota bacterium | reverse complement strand
AGTCATCGAGTAGGAGTGGCCATGGTCAAGGACAAGATCCGGATCCGGCTCAAGGCATACGACTTCCGTCTCCTGGACCAGTCCACGGCGGAGATCGTCGACACGGCAAAGCGGACGGGCGCGAACGTCTCCGGGCCAATCCCGTTGCCGACGCAGATCCAGCGCTTCACCGTGCTGCGGTCCCCGCACGTCGACAAGAAGTCGCGTGAGCAGTTCGAGATCCGCACGCACAAGAGGCTTCTCGACATCCTCGATCCCACCCAGCAGACGGTGGACGCGCTCATGAAGCTCGAGCTTCCCGCCGGCGTGGATGTCGAGATCAAGGCCTACGGCGGGAAGAAGTGAGGTCGGGTATGGTGCAGGGAATTCTCGCCAAGAAAATCGGGATGACGCAGGTTTTCGGTGACAGCGGGGAGCTGATCGCCGTCACCGTCGTACAGGCGGGACCATGCGTCGTGGTGCAGCGGCGTACCTCCGAGAACGACGGCCACGAAGCGGCACAGCTCGGCCTCGTGGCGGGCAAGCCGCCCCGCCGCGTGAGCAAGGCCCTTCAGGGCTCGTTCGCCAAGGCCGGCGTGCCCCCCACCCGTGTCCTGTGTGAGGTGCCGGTGGCCGACGGGTCCGAGGTCAAGGCCGGCGACACGGTGCTGTGCGACATCTTCGCCGCGGGCGAGGTCATCCGCGTCGTCGGCACCTCCAAGGGCAAAGGGTTCCAGGGGGCCGTCAAGCGCCACCACTTCCGTGGCGGCGCGGCCAGCCACGGTTCCATGTTCCACCGCGCCCCTGGTGGCATCGGCCCGTCGGCGTACCCGTCGCGGGTGTTCCCAGGCACGAGGATGGCCGGGCGCATGGGCGGCGACAAGACCACTCTGAAACACGTGAAGGTGGTCAAGGTGGACCTGGAGCGCAACCTGTTGTTTCTCAAGGGGGCCGTTCCTGGCGGCCGCAACGCTCTGCTGCGGCTGGTGAAGGGGTAAGGGGGCGGACCATGAAGCTTGATGTGCGCAACTGGGAAAACGAGGTGGTGGGCGAGATTGAGCTCCCGCAGGAGGTCTTCTCGTACCCGTCACGCCCCCATCTGGTCTACGAAGTGGTGAAGGGGTACCTTGCAGGCCTTCGGAGCGGCACGCATGCGACCAAGACCCGCAGCATGGTCTCCGGCGGCGGCAAGAAGCCCTGGAAGCAGAAGGGAACCGGGCGCTCGCGTCACGGCTCCATTCGCTCTCCACTGTGGCGTCATGGGGCGACGACGTTCGGCCCGCAACCCCGGTCCTACGAGGCGAAGGTCAACGTCAAGGCGAAGAAGAACGCCCTCAAGTCGGTGCTCTCCGAGCGTATGGCGGGCGGCCAGCTCCGCGTCCTGGAGTCCCTGGATGTAGACACCCATCGCACGAAGGAGTTCGTGGCGAGGTTGGCCAAGCTCGGTCTCTCTGGCGAGAAGGTGCTCCTGATCGATAGTTACGAGAACCTCAACCTGCTGCTCGCGACCCGCAACCGGCCCGAGTTGAGCACCGCTGATGCCCTGCACGTTTATGTCTATCAGGTACTGAGGGCCAAACAGATCGTGTTTTCGCGCCGGGCGTTGGTTCAGCTTTCGGAGGTGCTGTCGTCATGAAGGACCCACGCCTGATCGTTCTGCGTCCCATCGTGACCGAGAAAACGGCCGACCTGAAGGAGAGCACGAACACGGTGTGCTTCCAGGTCGCGCGCGATGCCAACAAGATCGAAGTGCGCAAGGCGGTCGAAGCCCTCTTCGGGGTCAAGGTCGTCGAAGTCAGGGTCGTGAACGTCCGCGGCAAGCAGCGCCGCTTCGGTCGACACACCGGTCTTCGTCCCGACTGGCGCAAGGCCTACGTGCGCCTCGTGGCCGGCGAGAAGACCATCGAGTTCTTTGATCAGGTGTAGGGGGAAGGCACATGGCGCTCAAATCATTCAAGCCGACATCACCGGGCGTTCGCTTCATGACGCGCCTTGACTTCGGCGAGGTCACGAAGGACCGGCCCGAGAAGTCTCTCACCCGCGGAATCAGCAAGAGTGGCGGGCGGAACAACGAGGGGCACGAGACGCTGCGGTTCCGGGGGGGTGGTCATAAGCGGCGTTACCGGACGATCGACTTCCGGCGCGACAAGCGTGGTGTGCCCGCCCATGTCGAGAGCATTGAGTACGATCCCAACCGCTCCGCGCGGATTGCCCTCCTCGTATACTCCGACGGCGAGAAGCGGTACATCCTCGCGCCTGACGGCGTCGGCGTCGGCACCACGCTCGTGGCCGCAGAGAAGGCCGAGATCGTGCCTGGCAACTCTCTGCCTCTCAAGAGCATCCCGCTCGGCGCCATGGTCCACAACGTGGAGCTGAAGCCGGGCCACGGCGGCCAGCTGGTCCGTTCGGCCGGTGTCAGTGCTCAGCTGATGGCCAAGGAGGGGAAGTACGTCACCCTCCGCCTCCCCTCGGGCGAGATGCGTCTCGTACTGGCGATGTGCTGGGCCACGATCGGTCAGGTCGGCAACGTCGACCACTCCAACGTGTCGATCGGCAAGGCGGGGCGGACTCGGTGGAGCGGCCGTCGCCCCCACGTGCGCGGCACGGCGATGAACCCGGTCGACCACCCGCATGGGGGCGGCGAGGGGAAGACCAAGGGCGGCCGGCACCCGGTGAGCCCATGGGGCCAGCCCACGAAGGGCTACAAGACGCGGCGCTCCAAGAGGACTACCCGTTTCATCGTGAAGCGGCGGAAGTAGGGGAGGTCGGGATGGCTCGTTCAATCCACAAGGGACCGTTCATCGATGGCCATCTGGCCAAGAAGGTCGAGCAGCTCAACGACACGCGCGAGCGTCGTGTGATCAAGACCTGGTCGCGCCGCTCGACCATCATTCCCGAGATGGTGGGACACACGATCGCGGTCCACAACGGCCAAAAATTCGTCCCGGTGTTCGTCACCGAGAACATGGTGGGCCACAAGCTCGGCGAGTTCGCTCTCACGCGCACGTTCCGAGGCCACTCCGGGACCCGTAAGGAAAAGGGCGCCGCCCACTAGGGGGAAGGTATGCAAGCCGAAGCTCGACTCCGTTTCTACAAGGGTTCTCCCCAGAAGGTGCGCCTGGTGGCCGACATCGTGCGCGGCAAGGGCGTTCCCAGGGCGCTTGCAATGCTCAAGCTGACCCACAAGCGGTGCGCCCGCGACCTGGAGAAACTCGTGCGTTCGGCGGTCTCCAACCTCGAGCAGAAGTCTCCGGGAGTGGACACCGGCAAGTTGGTGCTGACGAGCATCCAGGTAAACCAGGCTGCGAGCCTGAAGCGATTCCGTGCGGCGTCGATGGGGCGTGTTTTTCCCCGGCTGCACAGGTTCTGCCACGTGACCGTGCAGGTCGCGGAGCGCGAGGGGTAGGAGGCGATCGTGGGTCAAAAGGTACACCCGTACGGGTTCAGGCTGGGCTACAACAAGACGTGGCGCTCGCGCTGGTTCGCCGATGCCGACTACGCGAAGCTCCTGCACGAAGACCTTCGCCTCCGGAAGGCGCTCAAGACGCGCCTCTCGCACGCGGGCGTCGCAGAGATCGACATCGAGCGCACGGCGAACAAGATCCGGGTCAACATCTTCTCCGCCCGTCCCGGTATTATCATCGGCCGCAAGGGTGCCGAGGTCGACAAGCTCGGCGCCGAGCTGCGGGCGGTCTACGGCCAAGACATCCACATCAACATCCAGGAGATCCAACGGCCGGAGATCGAGGCCCAGCTGATCGCCGAGTCGATCGCGAGCCAGCTCGTCCGGCGCATCACGTTCAGGCGCGCGATGCGGCGCTCAATGGAGAACGCCTTGCGTTTCGGCGCCCAAGGCGTCAAAATCCGCTGCTCGGGTCGCCTCAACGGAGCCGAGATTGCTCGTTCCGAGTGGTACCAGGAGGGACGTCTCCCCCTCCACACCCTCAAGGCCGATATCGAGTATGGCTTTGCCGAGGCCTTCACCACCTACGGGGCCATCGGCGTCAAGGTGTGGATCTACAAGGGCGAGTTGCACCGGAGCAAGGCCCACCGGCGCGCGTTGTGAGGGATGAGGTGCTGCCATGTTGATGCCGAAGAAGGTTAAGTTTCGCAAGCAGCAGCGGGGACGCCGGAGGGGCCTGGCGACCCGTGGCGGGGAGCTGTCGTTCGGCGACTTCGGGCTCCAGGCGATGGAGCCCGGCTGGGTGACGGCGCGCCAGATCGAGGCGGCCCGTATCGCGATGACCCGGCACGTCAAGCGCGGCGGCAAGATCTGGATCCGCGTGTTCCCGGACAAGCCGATCACGAAGAAGCCGGCCGAGACCCGCATGGGCAAGGGGAAGGGAGCACCGGAGGAGTGGGTGTGCGTGATCAAGCCGGCGCGGATCATGTACGAAATGGAAGGGGTGACGGAAGAGGTGGCCCGTGAGGCGATGCGCTTGGCGGCCCACAAACTCCCGATCAAGACCCGGTTCGTGGCGCGGGGGCAAGTGCGATGAAAGCGAAGGAACTGCGGGAGAAGTCGATCGAGGAGCTGCGCAACTCCGAAGGCGAGCTCAAGGAGCAGCTTTTCAAGTTGCGTTTCCAGAAGGCCACCGGCCAAATCTCGAATCCGGCCAAGATCCGTCTCGTGCGCAAGGACATCGCTCGCGTCGAGACGATTCTCGCCGAGCGCCTCAGGGAAGCGGAGTGAGCCATGGATAGCACGACCAAGACGAGGAAGACCACGAAGGTCGGGATAGTGGTCTCCGACGCGATGGACAAGACGGTGATGGTCAAGGTGGAGAGCGTCGTGATGCACAAGCTCTACCACCGCTTCGTACGGCGTTCGCGGAAGTTCATGGCCCACGATGAGGCCAACACCTGCAAGGTGGGCGACAAAGTCCAAATTACCGAGTGCCGCCCGCTGTCCCGGACCAAGCGGTTCAGGGTCCTGCGCGTGATCCAGCGGGCTTCGTGAGGAGGCGGCCATGATCCAGATGCGGACGATGTTGACGGTGGCCGACAACTCGGGGGCCAAGAAGCTGCAGGCGATTCGCCAGCTCGGCGGATCCAACGCCGGCCGGTACGCGCGGATAGGGGACGTGATCGTCTGCGCGGTCAAGGAAGCGGTTCCGGACTCCCAGGTCAAGAAGGGGACGGTGGTGCGTGCGGTGATCGTGAGGACCCGTCACAGTCACCGCCGCAAGGACGGTTCGTACATCCGGTTTGACGACAACGCGGCCGTCTTGATCAATGCCCAGAAGGAGCCGGTCGGCACCCGCGTGTTCGGGCCGGTGGCGCGTGAACTGCGCGAGCGTCGTTTCATGAAGATCGTGTCGCTCGCGCCGGAAGTCCTGTAGGAGGCGGCGATGACGAAGAGCTTCAAGATCAAGAAGGGCGACCAGGTTCAGATCATCGCCGGCAAGGACAAGGGCAAGAAGGGCAAGGTCCTGCGGGTCAACCGCAGGGCGGCCCGCGTGGTGGTCGAGCACGTCAACATGCTCAAGCGCCACACCAAGGCGAACCCGGGGAAGGGTGCCATAGGAGGGATCGTCGAACGCGAAGCCCCGATCGCGGTCTCGAACGTGATGGTGATCTCGAGTGACTCGGGCCGGCCGACGCGGGTCGGCTACAAGATCCTCGAGGACGGCAAGAAGGTGCGGTCGGCGAAGGTCGATGGCGCGATTCTCGACCAGTAAGGAAGAGAGGGTGCGATGGCGCGCTTGAAAGCGATGTACGAGAAGGACGTGGTCCCGAAGCTCAAGAAGGAGTTCGGGATCTCGAACCCGATGGCAGTGCCGCGGATCATCCGGGTCGTGTGCAACATGGGACTCGGGGAGGCAACGCGCAACTCGAAGCTCATGGACCAGGCGGTTGAGGAGCTCATGGCCATCACAGGTCAGCGGCCGACCGTCCGCAAGGCCAGAAAGTCAATCGCGCAGTTCAAGTTGCGCGCTGGGATGCAGATCGGGTGCGCGGTCACGTTGCGGCGGGACCGGATGTATGAGTTCCTGGATCGCCTGATCAACATCACGCTCCCGCGAGTGCGCGACTTCCGTGGACTGTCGCCGAAGGGTTTCGACGGGCGGGGCAACTTCACCATGGGTTTGCGCGACCACTCGATCTTCCCAGAGATCGACTACACCAAGGTCGAGGTTCCCAAGGGCATGAACGTCACGGTGGTGACAACCGCTGGGACCGACGACCAGGCCAGGTTCCTGCTTCAGGAGCTTGGCTTCCCGTTTGCGAAAGGTTAGGAGGGCGCTGTGGCTCGTACCTGTCTCATTGCCAAGACGCTGCGGACGCCGAAGTTTCGCGTGCGGCACCGCAACCGCTGCAAGATCTGTGGCCGTCCGCGGGGCTACATGCGTAAGTTCGAGCTGTGCCGGCTTTGCTTCCGCAAGCTCGCCCTGGAGGGCTACCTCCCGGGCGTGACCAAGGCGAGTTGGTAGGGGGTGTGCGATGACGATGACCGATCCCATCGCTGATCTCCTCACCCGCATTCGCAATGCGGTGCAGGTCGGCAAGGACCGTTGCGATATTCCGGCCTCGAAGGTCAAGCTGGAGCTGGCGAAGATCCTCCAAGAGGAGGGCTTCATCCGAACCTTCAAGGTGCTGGAGGAAGGTCCGCAGGGTACCCTCCGGCTCTACCTGAGGTACTCATCCGACGGCGAGCCCGCGATTCATGGGGTTGACAGGGTGTCCCGCCCGGGCCTGCGCGTGTACCGCGGCGTCGAGGAGTTGCCCCAGGTCCGGGGCGGCATCGGTGTTGCGGTGATCTCGACCTCCAAGGGGCTCATGACCGACTCCAAGGCGCGCGAGGCGCGTCTCGGCGGCGAAGTCATGTGCCGTGTGTGGTAGGGAGGCTGCCATGTCCCGCATTGGAAAGAACCCCATCCCGATCCCGCAGGCGGTCCAGGTGACCGTTGCGGACGGGATGGTGCAGGTGAAGGGGCCGAAGGGCACGTTGCAGAACCCTGTTCCGGCCGGCATCTCGGTCGCCGTCGAGGGCGACCAGGTCGTGGTGACCCGCGCCGGTGACCTGCCCCCGGTGAGGGCGCTCCACGGCCTGACCCGGGCGCTGCTCGCCAACGCGATCAGCGGTGTGACTGCAGGGTTCAAGCGCCAGCTCGACATCGTCGGGGTGGGGTACAAGGCGGAGCTCAAGACCCCGCATGAGGTCGTGCTCTCGCTCGGGTTTTCGCACCAGGTAACGTACAAAGTCCCCGAAGGCGTGGCGGTCAGCTACGACGCTAAGGCGAACCGCCTCACGATCGAGGGCATCGACAAGCAGAAGGTCGGGCAGGTGGCGGCCGAGATCCGCAGCGTTCGCCCACCCGACGTTTATAAAGGCAAGGGTGTGAAGTACTCAGATGA
Organism: Acidobacteriota bacterium; assembly: GCA_003158745.1. GTDB lineage: Bacteria > Acidobacteriota > Thermoanaerobaculia > Thermoanaerobaculales > Thermoanaerobaculaceae > RBG-13-68-16. The sequence goes on along the minus strand of PMLC01000009.1, from coordinate 56,116 downwards.
GGTCTTGAAGCTCAAGGCCGGGAAGACGGGAGCGTAAGGCCATGGCGCAGGTTCGAGATAGGAAGCAACGGCGTCATCGCATTCACATGCGCATCCGGAAAGCGGTCGCCGGCACCGCGGAGCGTCCGAGGCTGGTGGTGTTCCGGTCGCTCGCCAACGTGTACGCGCAGCTCATCGACGACGTCAAGGGGACGACCCTTGTCACGGCTTCGACCGTGGAGAAGGACCTCCGGAAGGAGCTTCCCAACTGCGGAAACAAGGCGGCTGGCCGCGTGGTGGGCAAGGCGATCGCGGAACGGGCCAAGGACAAGGGAATTACCTCGGTGGTGTTCGACCGGGCCGGCTTCCGGTACCACGGTGTGGTCAAGGAGCTGGCGGACGCGGCCCGCGAAGCGGGTCTGCAGTTCTAGGGGCAGGAACGATGAGCGAGCGGGAAAGTCAATTCATCGATCACGTGGTGAGCATCAATCGGGTCACCAAGGTGGTCAAGGGTGGCAAGAACTTCTCCTTTTCGGCGCTTGTTGTGGTCGGCGACGGGAACGGTAGGGTTGGGTTCGGCACCGGGAAGGCGCGCGAGGTGCCCCAGGCCATCCGAAAGGCCACCGAAGCGGCACGCCGCGTGATGATCAGCGTCCACCGTAAGGGGACGACGATCCCCCACGAGGTGATCGGTCACTTCGGGGCTGGTCGTGTGCTACTGCGCCCGGCCTCGCCGGGCACCGGCGTGATCGCCGGCGGAGCAGTCCGCGCCATCGCCGAGGCGGCCGGGATCGCCGATGTCCTGACGAAGTCTCTGGGGACGACCAACCCGCATAACCTCGTGCGAGCGACCTTCGAAGCTCTCGAACAGCTGACGACGAAGGAAGAGGTCGCGCAGCTCAGGCGGAGCGGGGGCGAGGCGGACGTGATCGAGGAAACCGAGCATCCGACCGGCCCGCTCCCGGAGGTTGAAGTATGACGACTCGTCGCAAGACCACCGTGCCCAGGCTTCGGATTACACAGGTGCACAGTATCATCGGTAACCAGGAGCGCGTGAAGCGGGTCGTCACCGACGGTCTCGGCCTCGGCCGGATAGGTTCATCGGTGGTGCTGCCGGACAATTCCTACACCCGTGGGATGATCGCCAAGGCCGCCCATATCGTGACGTTCGAGGAGCTGGCCGCCGAACCTCACGCAGCCAAGGCCGAACCCGCGAAGGTCGAAATCCCGGAGGCCGTCGAGAAGTTGGTCGAGGCGGTCGTCGCGGTGCCCGAGAAGGCACCGCGCAAGAAGAGGGTCGCCGAGGGCGGGGCGGAGGGAAAGCCGGTCAAGACAGCGGCGAAGGCCCCTCGCAAGCACACCGCCGCGAAGAACGAGGAGTAGGCCATGGAGCTCCACAACCTCTCACCTAAGGCAGGATCGCGGAAGGACCGGAAGCGGGTCGGCCGAGGTCCGGGCTCTGGCAACGGCAAGACCGCCGGCAAGGGCCACAAGGGCCAGCTCTCGCGTTCCGGCCACAGCCACAAGCGCAACTTCGAGGGCGGCCAGATGCCGCTCGTACGCCGCATGCCCAAACGCGGGTTCACCAACATCTTCCGCAAGGAGTTCGTGATCGTGAACGTCGGTCAGCTCGAGCGCTTCCCGGTCGGCGCCGAGATCACGCCTGACCTTTTGCTCGCCGAGGGGGTGATCTCCCGCCTGCTCGACGGCGTGAAGATCCTCGGTGACGGTGACCTCTCCCGCAAGCTCACCGTGCGGGCGCACAAGTTCTCCAAGAAGGCGCAGGACGTGATCCAGGCAGCCGGCGGGACCTGCGAGGTAATCGGGCAATGATCGAAAGCCTGCGGAACATCTTCTCGATCCCCGACCTGCGCAAGCGGGTCATCTTCACCTTCCTGCTGCTCGGGGTGTACCGCCTCGGGTCGTTCATCCCGACGCCGGGCGTCGACCCGGTCGCGATCGCCGAGTTCACCAATCAGGCGAAGGGAACGATCCTCGGCTTCCTGAACCTCTTTTCGGGAGGCGCGCTGGGGCGCATGACGATCTTCGCCCTCGGGATCATGCCGTACATCTCCGCGTCGATCATCCTGCAGCTGCTGACGGTGGTGTGGCCGTACCTGGAGAAGCTGTCCAAGGAAGGGGATCTCGGCAGGAAGAAGATCACGCAGTGGACCCGGTACGGCACGGTCGTGATCTCGATCGTCCAGTCGATGGGCATCTCGTTCTTCCTCGAGAAGACCTCGGCGCCGGGCGGCCTGGCGCTGGTTCCGCACCCGGGATGGGGTTTCCGCTTCATGGCAGTGTTGACCCTGACGACCGGCACGGCGTTCGTGATGTGGCTCGGCGAGCAGATCACCGAGCGGGGCGTGGGCAACGGCATCTCGCTGATCATCTTCGCCGGGATCGTCGTGGGTCTGCCGAGGGCCCTCATCAACACGTTCCAGGACCTTCGCACCGGCAGCATGTCGATCATCACCGCGCTGCTGTTCATCGTGTTCGCCGTGATCGTCGTCGGGGCGATCGTGCTGATGGAGCGCGCCCAGCGCCGCATCCCGGTGCAGTACGCCAAGCGCGTCGTCGGGCGGAAGATGTACGGCGGGGCGAGCACCTACCTGCCGCTCCGACTCAACACCGGCGGCGTGATCCCCGTGATCTTCGCCGCGTCGATCCTCTCGTTCCCGCAGACGATCGGCCAGATGGTGGACCACCCGGTGGTCAAAGCCATCACGCGGGCGCTGCAGTGGGGCGAGCCGCTCTACAACCTGGTGTACTTCATCTCGATCATCTTCTTCTGCTACTTCTACACCTCGATTATCTTCAACCCCCAGGACACGGCCGAGAACATGCGCAAGTACGGCGGTTTCATCCCGGGGATCCGCCCGGGCCAGCGCACGGCCGACTTCATCGACATGACGCTCACCAGAATTACGCTCGTGGGCGCAATCTACTTGGCGCTCGTCGCGATTCTGCCGGAGATCCTGATCACGGGCTTCAAGGTGGCGACGATTCCGTTCATCGGAGGCCCGCTCGACGCGTTCTTGCCGCGGTGGTTCACCGAAGGTCTTGGCGTCAAGTTCTACTTCGGTGGCACGTCGCTGCTGATCGTGGTCGGCGTCGCCATGGACACGGTCCAGCAGATCGAAGCGCAGATGGTGATGCGCCACTACGACGGTTTCGTCAAGGGTCGCCGCATGCGTGGCCGGAGGGGATGAGCGGATGGTAACGCGTGCCCTCGACGTCATTCTCCTCGGCCCACCGGGCGCCGGGAAAGGAACGCAGGCCAAGCGGATCGCGGCCGCGTTCGAGCTCCTTCACATCTCGACCGGCGATCTGCTCCGTGACGAAGTCGCGAAGGACACGAGTCTCGGCGAGGAAGCGAAGGGGTACATGAACCGGGGCGAGCTCGTGCCTGACGCGCTGGTCGGCAAGATGCTCGCCAAGCGCCTGCACAGCCAGCAGGCCGCGCTCGGTTGCGTGTACGACGGGTACCCCAGGACCACGGCCCAGGCCGTCCTGTTGGACGGGCTGCTCTCCGAGCTGAACCGCCGGGTGGACGTCGTCCTCTACCTCGGTGTGCCGGACGCCGACATCCTCGCCCGGATAACGGGCAGGCGCTCGTGCCCGACGTGCGGGGCGGTGCACCACGTCGTGACGCTCCCCCCAATAGCCGAGGGCGTCTGCGACCGCTGCGGCGCCGCGCTGGTGCAGCGCAACGACGACCGTGAAGGGGTGGTACGCGAGCGACTACGAGTGTATGGCGAGCACACAGCGCCGCTGCTGAAGTATTACAACGCCCGCAGGATCTTGCGTGAGGTTGATGGCGCAGTGGCGCCGGACGAGGTGTTCAGGCGGCTGCGCGAGGCGATGGGAAACGTGTCGGCGTGATGATCCTCAAGACTCCCGAGGAGCTGGCAGTCATGGACCGGGCAAACGCCGTGGTTCGCCAGACGCTGCACCTGGTGGCCGGGGCCGCCAAGCCCGGGGTGTCGACCAAGGAGCTGGACGAGTTGGCCGAGGAGCACATCCGGTCGGCCGGGGGGCGGCCTGCGTTCAAGGGGTACCGTGGGTATCCGGCGACGCTGTGCACATCGGTGAACGACGTGATCGTGCATGGGATCCCCTCACCCACCCACCGCTTGCGTGAGGGGGACATCCTGGGAGTGGACTGCGGCGTCGTGCTCGACGGGTTCGTCGGCGACTCGGCGGTCACGGTACCGATCGGCGAAGTCCCCGAGGAGGCGAAGCGCCTCATGCGGGTGACGAAGGAGTGCCTGGAGCTGGCGGTTGACGTCGTGCGGCCGGGCCGGCGCCTTACCGACGTAGGGGCCGTCATTCAGGGCCACGCTGAGGCGGCCGGCTACTCTGTCGTGCGTGAACTGGTCGGGCATGGGATCGGACGCGCCATGCACGAGGATCCCCAGGTCTACAACTTCGGACCGGGGGGCAGGGGCCCCGAACTGCGTCCTGGACTTGTTCTCGCTATCGAGCCGATGATCAACGCCGGCAAGCCCGGGGTGAGCTTCGACGACGACGGCTGGACAGCGCGCACCGAAGACGGTAAGCTTTCCGCCCATTTCGAGTACTCGGTGGCCGTTACCGAGAACGGCCCGTGGGTACTCGGTGTGGACGGAAGGTAGGGAGAGGGTATGGCAAAAGAGGAGGCCATCGAGGTGATGGCCACCGTGGTGGAAGCCCTACCGAACGCGGTGTTTCGCGTCGAACTGGAGAACGGGCACGAGGTGCTCGCGCACATCTCGGGAAAGATGCGGAAACACTTCATTCGCATCCTGCCGGGGGACAAGGTCATGGTGGAGCTTTCACCGTACGACCTGACGCGCGGACGCATCGTGTACCGGTACAAATGATCCCGGCTGCGGCGGGGTCATCCCGGGCCTATCGAGGGATCTCGTGGCGCTCTGGGGCTGGCGAAATGTGGTGAGGGGTAAGGAGAAGCAGGCTTATGAAGGTTCGCTCTTCGGTACGCAAGATCTGTAGCAAGTGCAAAATTGTGGTGCGCAAAGGGGTTGTCCGGGTGATCTGCGAGAACCCCAAGCACAAGCAGCGCCAGGGTTGATGAGGAGGTAAGCTGTGGCACGCATTGTGGGCGTCGATCTTCCCCAGAACAAGCATGTGGAAATCGGTCTGACGTACATCTACGGCGTTGGTCGTTCGCTATCGCACACGATCCTGACCAAGGCCAAGGTCGATCCGATGGTCCGCGTCAAAGATCTTTCCGAAGACGAGGTGCGCCGTATCACCCGGGTCATCCAGGATGACGTCAAGGTTGAGGGTGACCTGCGCAAGGAAGTCGCGATGAACATCAAGCGGCTGATGGAGATCGGCTGCTACCGCGGCGTCAGGCACCGGCGCGGGCTACCGGTCCGCGGTCAGCGCACCCACACCAACGCGCGCACACGCAAGGGCCCGCGGCGTGGGACCGTGGCCAAGAAGAAGAAGACCGGGAAGTAGGGCGAGGCAGGACGATGGCAAAGGCAACCAAGACTGCGAAGAAGGGCACACGGCGGCGCGAGCGCAAGAGCGTGCCGCACGGCGTCGCCCACATCCAGGCGACGTTCAACAACACGATCGTGACGATCACCGATCCGACCGGAGGGGCAATTTGCTGGAGCTCCGCCGGGCGCATCGGGTACAAGGGGTCCCGCAAGGGGACGCCATATGCGGCACAGCTCGCTGCGCGCAACGCCGCCGAGCAGGCCCAGGAGCATGGCGTCCGCACCGTGGACGTGGAGCTCAAGGGACCCGGCGCGGGGCGGGAGTCGGCGATCAGGGCGCTCGCGGCATCGGGCCTCGAGATCAAGAGTATCAAGGACGTGACGCCTATCCCACACAACGGCTGCAGGCCGCCCAAGCGGCGGCGGGTGTAAGGATCTAGGGAGGTTGCAGTGGCACGATATCACGAGCCGGTGTGTCGGCTGTGCCGTCGCGAGGGCATGAAGCTGTTCCTCAAGGGGGAGCGGTGCTTCAAGGAGAAGTGCGCGGTCGAGCGGCGTTCGTACCCGCCCGGCCAGCACGGGAAGCGCCGCAATAAGATGCAGCCGTACGGGCTGCAGTTGCGCGAGAAGCAGAAGGTGCGCCGAGTGTACGGCGTGCTGGAGGCGCAGTTCCGGCGTTACTTCGCCGAGGCCGCTCGCCAGAAGGGCGTCACCGGCGACAACCTGCTTCGGTTGCTGGAGCTCCGGCTGGACAACGTGGTCTACACGCTGGGCTTCGCATCGTCGCGGTCGCAGGCCAGGCAGTTGATCCGTCACGGGCACGTCCTGGTGAACGGGCGGCGAAGCGACGTTCCGTCGTTCCAGGTCAAGCCCGGCATGGAGATCGCGCTGAAGGAGAAGCTCCGCGCCAACGCCTTTGTCAACGAGGCGCTTGACACGGCGCAGGGTCGCGGCGTACCGCCGTGGCTCGAGCTCGACGGCGAGAACTACAAGGGCAAGGTTCTGGCGCTACCCACGCGCGAGGATATCCGTCTGCCGATCCAGGAACAGTTGATCGTCGAACTCTACTCGCGGTGAGGAGGTCGTAATGAGAGGATTGGAGCTGCATAGGCCCCAGGCAGTGGTTCTGGACGCTGAGGGGAGCACGGCCACCCACGGGACCTTCACAGCGCAGCCTTTCGAGCGAGGGTGGGGTGTGACCGTGGGCAATGCCCTCAGGCGCATTCTGCTTTCGTCGATCGAGGGAAGCGCAATCACTGCCGTGCGTTTCGCCGGGGTGGATCACGAGTACGACTCGATCCCCGGCGTGATGGAAGACGTGACCGATTTGATCCTGAATCTGAAGCGGGTGCCACTGAGGCTGACGGGACCCGAGACGATCACGGCCACCCTCCAGGTGGACGAGCCCGGGACGCTCAAGGCAGGGTCCATCAAGGGCGGCTCTGAGCTCGAGATCGTCGATCCTGATGTTTACCTCGCGACCCTCGCGGAAGAGGGGGCCGTGGAGGCCGAGCTCGTGATCCGCCGTGGGCGCGGCTACGTTCCTGCGGATGAGCAGGATGCCGGCAACCTGGGCGTCGGCTTCATTTGCCTCGACGCCGCGTTTTCGCCGGTGCGGAAGGCCAACTACCGTATCGAGCCCGCCCGGGTAGGCCAGGCGACGGACTATGAGAAGCTGGTCCTCGACGTGTGGACGAACGGCGCGATCACGCCGACTACGGCGGTGGTCCAGGCGGCAGGTCTCCTCGCCAATCACCTGCCGATCTTCCAGATCCTCGAGCAGAGTGCCCCCACGAAGCTCGCGATCAAGGCGGAAAGCGTGCTCGACGAGTCGATCGACCGGCTCGAGTTTGGTGGCCGGATCAACAACATGTTGCGGAACGCCGGGATCGAGTCGGTGCGTGACCTGGTTGGCACCAACGAGGACGAGCTCGTCAAGATCCAGGGGTTTGGCAAGAAAGCACTGACCGAAGTGCGGGAGAAGCTCGAAACGCTGGGTTTGAGCCTCGGCCTGCGATTCGACTTGCCGCAGTCGTAACGGAGGAGAGTCAGTCATGCGACACAACATGGCCCATCGCAAGCTGGGGAGGGTGTCGGAGCACCGGCGCGCCCTGTTTCGCAACCAGCTCAAGTCCCTGATCACTCACGAGCGCATCATCACCACGCTTCCCAAGGCCAAGGAACTGCGGCCGATCGCGGAGAAGGTCGTCACACTCGGGCGGCGGGCAGACTCCATCCACGCCCGGCGCCTCGCTGCACGCTGGCTGACCGACCGTGACCTCGTGCACCGCCTGTTTGCCGAGATCGGCCCGCGTTTCGTCAACCGGCCGGGCGGCTACACACGGATCGTGAAGCTTGGCCCCCGCCGAGGCGACGGCGCGGAGCTTGCCGTCCTCGAGTTTGTCGACTTCAAGCTCTCCGACTCCAAGGGGAAGTCCTCCGGTGAGAGCAAGAAGGAGCGCAAGAAGAAGGCGCCCGCAGGAGCCACGAAGGAAGCCGCGGCGGCCGTCAAGTAGACAGTGCCAATCCGATTCGATGAGGCGCCCGGATCGTCCGGGCGCTTTTCGTTAGTTCCGGTTGTCGGCTTCAGGGCGCACGTCGGCCTGAGCCCTGCATTGCCGTCCAGCCCCGGGAGAGGGCGAGTTGGTCACGATTTCGCGTCGGGAGGTGAGGTCGGGAGTCACTTCAACCGCTCCCTTTGCACGTCTGTCTCTCGCCTTTAGGAGAACGCCGGCGCTGGCCGCCATCTCTGTAGCTCGATCGTATCCGATTCGGATAAAATCCCCCCGAGGCACTCGCCTCAAGCTCTCTGAATCTCCCATGGTCTTGGGTGATGGGAACCCCGTCGACGACTCGTAGTGCCGTGACGGTGGCCGCGGCACGACGGCGGTCCAACCGAGGAGGAGGGTTGTCATGATCAAGGTGAACATCCATCCGATCGAGCGGGTGGTCCGGGGAGTCGCCGGAGTGGCGGTGCTAAGCCTGGTAGCATGGGGTCCGAAGAGCCTCTGGGGGCTGCTCGGCCTACTCCCGCTCGCCACGGCTCTGACGGGCTGGTGCCCGCTGTACTCCCTGCTTGGGATCGCTACCTGTCCCAGGAAGATCGGCGCCTGGCGTTTCCGCCGGAGGCGAAGCACCAGCCGCGGAGCGTCCGCAGACGATTCGGCGAGATCTTGCCTTGGTATCACTGTGTGGTTATAATCGTAAAGAGAGGTACCTGTGCGAGCAGCGTCCGAACAGTTGCTGGAAAAGATCGCGGACCGGCTGAAGGCGATGGCCGACCCGATGAGGCTGCACATCCTCCACGCGCTTCAGGGTGGCGAGCGCTGCGTCGGCGACATTCTTGCCGAGGTCGGCGGAAGCCAGGCCAACGTCTCAAAGCACCTCTCCGTGCTCCGTCGTGTCGGGCTGGTGGACTGCCGGCGCGAGGGGGTGAATGTCTACTACCGCATCGACGACCCGACGGTGTTCACGATCTGCTCGACGGTTTGTGATTCCCTTGAACGCAAGATCGATACCGAGAAACGAGAGATCGAACAGGGCAGGGCCGCCATTCTCGGAGGCGACAGGTGAGCGACTGGGGTGACGTCCTGGTCCTGGTGAGCGTTTTGGCGGCCTGGCTGCTCCTGCAGTGGGTCGTGCTCCCGAAGCTCGGCGTGCCCACGTGAGCGGTACCTGACCCGGCCGGCGGCCGAGGCAGCGAGCGGAATGGAGGCGGCGCCTGCGCGACCTCGCGCCACGCGGGGCGGAGCGGGGAAGTTGGAGATCCTGAGTACCGGTCAGCGAGGGACACATGACGGGAGAAACGACGGAACACGTGCAGGAGCGGACTACTGTCGCGCCCTGTCCGAAGTGCGGGAAGCAGCTCCAACCGGTGCCCACGTGAGGCTCCCTCCTCTGGCGGTGCCGGAGCTGCGGATCGATTCATACCACCGATGACGTTTTCCTCGAGGGGATTCCAACGAATACGTGGGACCTCCTCTGGACAGGATGCGGAGGGCAATGATGCCACTGTACGAGTACTCCTGTCGAGGGTGCGGCCGGCGCTTCGAAGTGCTTCAGCGCATCGGCGCCGACGCCAATGACATCGTCTGCCCTGCCTGCGGACGGGGCGAGGTCGCGAAGCAGCACTCGACCTTTGCGAGCGCGGTCGCTGGCTCGAGCGCGTCGGGCCCGATGCCGTGCGGCGCCCCCAACGCCTCGGCGTGCGGCAGCGGCGGCTTCTCCTGAGCGTCGTGACCCGGCGCCCGGCGGGCGCCTTTCAAGGCACGACAAGTTGAAAGCGCAGGACTTGAAAGCAATGGATCGGTGGGTTCCGGCCCCACCCGTGCATCCGATGCGCTTTTCGGTCCCTTTCGGAGGTCATCTATGAAAGAAACCAACGTCGCGTTCGAGGCGCTGTCCCCGCTTTCATTCGCGGATACCGTGGCGCGTGCGCGCCTCGCGCTGGCCACCGAGGGGTTTGGCGTCCTGACCGAGATCGACGTGCAGGCGACCATGAGAGCCAAGTTGGGGGTGGAGGGCGAGCCCTACGTCATCCTCGGGGCGTGCCACCCGCCGTCTGCGCACCACGCCCTGACGCGGGCGCCCGAGGTCGGAGTCCTGCTCCCCTGCAACGTGACGGTCTCGGTCGAACGCGGGGCGACCGTGGTGCGCGCGATGCGCGCCGAAGCCGTGCTGGGCGTCGTCGGCAAGCCCGAACTGGCCGAGGTAGGCGCGCATGTCGGGGCGGCGCTCCGCAGGGTCGTGGCCGCCTGCGAGAACCCCTGACAACTCGGAGCTCCCAGCGCCGGCGACGTTGGAGGATGCGGCGGCAGAGGAGCNNGAGGAGCAGAGGAGCGAGACACCGACGGTTTGTCGTTTGCACCTCTGCTCCCCTGCACCTCTGCCCCTTTGTTTGTCTACTCGGACCCCTGACCACAGGCCACCGTCTCTCAGCCGCGATCGGTGCGCTCGGGGACGGGCGTGTTGTAGTAGAAAGTGATGGTCACGCCCTCATGAAACACGCCGCCCAGATCGTCCGGCAGCGGCGGCAGCGGTGAGGCGTTCTGGATTGCGTCCCGCGCCGCGAAGTCCATAGGGGGACGCCCGGACTCCCTCTGGATTTCGACCTCCGTCACCCGGCCGTCCCGCTCGATGAAGAAGTGGATGCGGACGACGCCCGGGACACCCATCTGGGCGATCTCTGGGATGTCCCAGTGGTACCGGATGCGGCGCAGCATCTCCGCCGCGTACGGGCCCCAGTCGTACCACTCGGTGTCGAATGCGAGCGGGCCGACGTCCACCTGGCCGCCCTTGCGTTCGGGGACCGCTCCGCCGGCCGAGCCCAGCGTCCCATATGCGCCGAGGCCCTTGAGCCCCGGCGATCTCTGCTGGGCGCCGCCGCCGGCGGTCGGCGTGATCAGCACGGCCCCGGCGCCCTTGTCGGTTGCCCTGATCCCCAGGTCTGCTCCCTGGCCGCTCTGGCTGCCGCCTTGCCCGGCCTCACGAGCGGCAACCCGGTCCCCTTCGCTAGGTCCGGCCGGCTTGCCTGCGCGCTGGTTGCCTGGGGGCTCGAGCCGCAACTCCGGTGTGTTACCGCGAGAGCCCGGCGTGATATCCGGCGCGCCGACTCCGCCATGCGCTCGGCGTTCGAGGTCCGAGGCCGGGGCTTTGGGCCGCGACGGCTTCTCGGCGCGCTGCTTGGGCATATCCACCATCTCGTAGAAGGGCGTGTTGTCTTCGGGGGGGTTCCTCATGGCCTGCAGCCTTCTCGCTGCGAGCATCGTCTGGATCAAGCTGTCGGCCCGCAACTGCGAGAAGATCACGATGTGGAGGAGCAGCGAGGCCACCAGCGCAATGAGTAGCGAACGGTCGCGTAGCCGGATCGGGCGGGGCGAGACCCGCTCGTCCAGGAGGAAGAGGGCCTTCTGGTCTTTCCCGAGGGGCCACGGCAACTCTTCGGAGTTGCCTTCGATGAACTTGAAGATCCGTGATGGGCCAGGTTCCTCGAGTTCTAGCTCCTGGGAGGGATCGAAATCGGGCACACCAAACATATCAGGGTCTATCCTACAAGAGCCGTGCCATTCTCGAGTCCGCTCCGACGTGTGCGCCTGTGCCGAGGCGTCCCCAGGGGGCGCCAGGATGTCCACTCCGGCGGCACGGCGTCGGTCCGGTCGTTGACCGGAAGGCAACGTGCCAGGATAATCCTGCGGTGAACTGGATCCGCACCTTTCTCGCAACTCCGGCGGGCCGCTTCGTCGCCCGATACGTAGCCGTTCTGAGCCTCGGGTTCCTCATTCTCGCGCTTCGGCCGGTCAACGACCACATCGTCAATCCCTACACGACGTTCGTCGCCCACGAGTCGAGGGTGGTGCTCAACCTCTTTGGGGAAGATTCGAAGGTCGTTGGCCAGGTCCTGACCTCACGCCGGTTCTCGGTTACGATCTTCAACGGGTGCAACGGCCTGGAGGCAATCCTGATCTTCGTTTCCGCGGTTCTTGCCTTCCCCGCACCGTGGCGCAGCAAGCTCCTCGGCGTGGTGCTGGGATTCGTCGCCATCCAGATCTTCAACGTCGTCCGGGTGGTCTCCCTCTTCTACGTCGGCATCCTGCGGCCGCAGTGGTTCAACGTGTCGCACGTGCTCGTCTGGCAGTCTCTCGTCATCGTGTTCGGCGTTGTTCTGTGGCTGGTTTGGGTGCGGCGGTATGCCTTCGAGAAGATCGACCACTGACCTTCGCGCCTTCCTGAAGCGATTGCCCGTGGCGCTCGTGGCGGCGGTCGTGATCTGGGCGGTGGCCCGGCCGGTCTACAACCCCGCCCTGTGCGACGTTGCCCAGGCAATCGCTCGCTTCGGAGAGCACCCAGCGGCCTCGATGGTCGTCCTGCGCGACAACGACGCGCTCCTCGGCAGGTCCGACATGCGCTCTAACTCGGACTGGCTGAAGGTCCCGATGACGCAGATTCACTTCAACCTGGTGCCATTCCTGGCACTCGTGCTGGCGCTGCCCCGGCCCCTGGCCGGGGGCCTCTGGCGCAGGCTCCTCGCGGCGCTCGGCCTGCTCGCGCTCTCGCACGCGCTGGGCCTCGTGTGGGAGATGAAGGCCCTGGAGGCACTTTCGATGGGACCGTGGAGCCGCGCGAACTACTCGGACGTTGCCCGCAACGTATACGGCACCCTGCGGTACTTCTTCAACATCCCGGTGACCTTCGCGCTCCCTCTGGTTCTGTGGGTGGGCGCGTACTCAGAGCGAGTTTTCCCGCTGGTTGGCCTGCCGGCCGAGCCGGAGAGCTAGGAGCCTGTCCCGGCAATGGGGCGACCGCACCCGCTCACTCGGACAGGCTCCTAGCCCGGGCGCCGCTGTAGCGGGTTCCGAAGCTCGGTGGGGATGACGGTCGGTCGCTCGGTTATCTTCCTCACCACGACGTGCCGAGTTTCTCCTTCGGCCAGGACGGTCCGGGCCGGACCCTCGACGCGGTACTCGAACACGACCCAGCGGCTCACGACCTCGCCCACGCGGACCCAGACGGTGATCTCGTCGTCGTAGCGCGCGCAGGCGCACCGGGAGGAACTTGCCGGCCACCTCTGCATTGCACCGATGACGGCCCCTTCGGAGAGCCTGTCGGAGAGCCTTTCGCACCCCCGCTGACCGTGTTACGCTCGGTAGGAGAACCATGAGAACTCCGGATCCTCTGCTGCCTCGTGAAGACGAACTGGGGCTCATCACTGACCTGTACCAGCTCACCATGTTGGCTGCGTACAGGGAGCACCGGTCCGGCGTGCGAGGTGCCTTCGAATTGTGGTTCAGGGAGCTTCCCCCAGGGCGCAATTTCCTCCTTGCCGCGGGTCTCGAACCGGCTCTGGCGTACTTGCTCGGTTTGCACTTCTGCGAGGAGCAAGTCGCGGCCCTCCGCCGCATCGAGGCGTTTCGCGGGCTGTCGGACGGTTTCTTCGAGGACCTGCAACGCCTCCATTTCACCGGCGACGTGTGGGCGGTGCGCGAAGGAACCCCGGTGTTCGCCGGGGAGCCTGTGCTGCGCGTCGAGGCACCGATCGAACAGGCCCAACTCGTCGAGACCTACCTGCTCGCGGCGATCTCGTTCGCGACGCTGGTGGCCTCGAAGGCCGCCCGCGTCCGGTTTGCGGCAGGCGATCGCACCGTGGTGGACTTTGGCTCCCGCAGGGCCCATGGGCCCCAGGCTGCATGTTGGGCGGCACGCTCGGCGTACCTCGCCGGGCTTGACGGGACCTCCAACGTCTGGGCTGCCTGCCGTCTCGGAATACCGTCATCGGGTACGATGGCGCACTCGTTTGTGCTCGCGTTCCGAAGCGAGCAGGAGGCGTTCCGCGCCTACGCTAGGACTTTCCCAGGCCGGACGATACTCCTCGTTGATACCTACGAAACTCTCAAGGCGGTGAAGCGGGCCGCCGCCGATCCCGAGCTGAGCTTCCTCGCGATCCGGCTCGACAGCGGCGAGATCGTCGGGCTTGCCAAGGCGTGCCGCAACCTGCTCGACGGTTTGGGCCGCCCCCAGGTGCGGATCGTGGCAACTGGAGATCTCGACGAAGATCGCATTGCGTCGATCCTGGCGGCGGGCGCCCCGATCGACTCGTTCGGCGTAGGGACCCGGATGGTGACGTCCTCCGACGCCCCGGCGCTCCAGGCCGTCTACAAGCTCGTCGCGGTGGAAGAACCCGGACAGCCGGTGCGTGGCGTGGCCAAGCGATCGGCCGGCAAAAGCACGACCCCGGGGACAAAGCAGGTGTGGCGCCGCCGTGTTGCGGACGGGATCATGGCCGAGGACATGGTCACGGATGTCAGCGAAGCGCCTCCCCAGGGGGCCTGGGAGCCGCTGCTGGAGCCCTGGCTCATGGGCGGCCGCCTGTGCCGGGCTGTCCCGGCTCTCGAGGAGTGTCGCGGATACGCGATGCAGCAGATGAAGACGCTCCCGGCGAAGCTGCGTGCCCTCAGAGAAGGTGGATCGTATCCGGTCCGCCTGGGGTCGATTCAAGGTGCATCGAGGAGGAGCCATGCTGGAACTGATCCTGCTCGACAGTAGCGGACGGCGGTTTCCGCTGGAGGAGGGGACCGAGCTGATGGTCGGCGTCGCCTCGCACTGCTCCGTGCGCCTTTGCGCGCCGGACGTATCGCGCGCTCACGCCCTGCTCACGAGCCGGAATGGCAGGACCATCGTGCTCGACCTGGGCAGCACGAACGGCACCTTCGTCAACGGGAAACGCATCAAGGAGACCGAGCTCGCGGCAGGGGATCTCCTGCGCTTTTCATCGATCATCGCTCAGGTTTTCCCACCTGGCAGCGACTCCGAGGGCGAGGGGAGGGTGACGGCGGTGACCTCGCCGGAGGCGCAAGCTCCGCCCGACGACCCGGTGGTGGCGTCGCCGACAAGCGACAAGACGCCTGTGCTTGTCCACGAGAGCATCGGCTGGCTATTGTCACGCTGGAGCGCCGCAGGCCACTCCGCCCAGGAAGAGCTGGTGGAGTGGCTCGTCAGCCAGCGAGGCCACCGGGGGGCTGCCGTTCTCGAGAAGACTCTGGGAGACATCACGGTGGTTGCTGCCGAGGGAGACATCGGCCAGGTCCTGGAAAATGCGGCCTGCGAGAGTCTTTTGCACGGAAGAGTCGAGACGTCCACGACACCTGAAGAGATCATCACGACCATCGGCGGCAAGACCGTCGTGGCGATGAAGGCTCCCGGGCTCCCCTGGCTGCTGCTGGTGCCAGGGCCGGCGATGCCCGACTTCGCTGAGCTCTCGCTTATGGCTCCTCTGCTTGCCGTCGCGCGTCGACTCGACCAGGGCCGTTGAACGACAGCTGACAGCTGACAGCAGACAGCAGACAGCAGACAGGTCCCAACTCACAGCCAAGAACCAAGACCTGGAAGCCCACCCGTCGCAAGGCCTGCGGGTGAGAGGAGGAACTATGAGCTGTCGGCCGGGAGGGTGTGCGGTAGAAAGCTGCCGACTGTCTTGAGGGGGAGAGCTGTCAGCCGTCTATGAGGCCGCCTGCTATTCCTCTTCTGCTTCTTCGTCATCGTCGTCGTAGTCTTCGAGGTACTTGGCTTCCTCGTCGTCCTCGTCCTCGGTATCCTCTTCCTCTTCTTCGTCGATGTTTTGACCGTAGTCCTCAGGCAGGGAAAACGCGTCAGTGTCGGCGTTGCCGCACACCTCGCAGGTGGCTCGACGGATTTCGCCGTCCCTCCAGATGAAGTCCTCCACCTCCGATTCACACTCGAGGCAGATGAGATAGTCGGGTCGAGCCATTCATTCCTCCGTCGCCGGCCTTCCCATGTGGGCCGCTGGCCTTCCGTAGAATTTAGCTGGCACTCTCTCGGCTTGCAAGAACATCAGACCTCCTCCATCCTGCGTACCCCCACGCCAACAGCCCCTGGGCCGACGTGGGCGGCCAGGACGGCAGTGAGGTTGACGATCGGGATCTCGGACACCCCGAAGCGGGAACATAACCGCTCGGCGACGTATTCTGCCGCCCCGACCGCGCTCGCATGCGCAACCATGATGCGCACCGGCCGACCCCCGGCGAAACGCCGGACGCGTTTGACGATTCCCCGGAGAGAGGCCGCGAATCCGAAGTACACGCCCGCCGGGGCGGCCGTGCCGTCCTCTCCTATGGTGATGACGGGATTGAGGCCGAATAGGGTCGCCACCCGGGCTTGAGCGGCCGAAACTCGCCCGCCGCGAACCGCCAGGTCGAGGGAGGCAAACGAGGCGAAGAGTTGGGTTTCGCGGCTCACTTGTTCGGCGACGGCGACGGCCCCGTCGAGGTCCTTGCCGGCAGCGATCGCCTCCCCGACGGCCTCGGCGACCAAGCCGAGGGCGACCGAGATCTGGCGAGTGTCCACGACCCTGATGCGGCTTGAGTCCACCTGCCTGGCGGCAGCCAGCGCGGCCTGGTAGGTGCCCGAAAGGGCCGCCGAGAGGTGCAGCGAGATGACGCCCTCGTGATTCTCGAGCAGGCGTTTGAACGTCGCCCGGAAATCACCGACGGCGGGCTGGGAGGTCCTGGGCGGGACCAGGCTGACAGCCAGGCGCTGGTAGAACTGGGGCGGCGTGATGTCCACGCCGTCGAGGAAAGTATCGTCGCCGAAAGAGATGGAGAGCGGCACGCGGACCAGCCCGGCGGCGTGAGCCTTCGCTTCCGGCATGTCACAGGATGAGTCCGTGACCACCGCCAGCGTGGCTCCGCGCGCGGCGAGCTGCTGGAGCACCATGTCGTCGATCTTGGTGTGATGCACCGTACCCAATTCGGCGAGCTTGGCGAACAGCCGCTGCGGTTCGTTGGTATGGAGGTGCACTCGCAGGCGTGACCCGCCTCCCGCAACGACGAGCGAGCCACCGAGCGCGCCCACCTCTCGTGCGACGGCCTTGCGATCGAGGTGCTCGCCGATGAGCAACCCCTCGGAGCAGTAGCGATAGGTGAGGTCCAGATCGGCGTGGGCGGCGACAAACGACGTCTGCTGCGCCAGCGACATCCCGGCGCGTCGCCAGCTTGCCGCCCTCCGGTCGCGGAAGAAGCTGGAGATCCCTTCGAGAAAATACACGAACCCCTGCGCTCCGGCGTCCACGACACCGTGCCTGGCGAGAACGGCGAGCTGTTTGGGGGTGTTGGCCAGGGCCTCACGCGCATGTTCCAGGCCGCTCCCGAGCAGTTCGCCGAAGTCGTGGATCTTGCCGGTCTGCTCTTCGAGGGCGGCCGCCCAAGTCCGCAGCACCGTCAGGATCGTTCCCTCGACAGGCTGGGCGAGTGCCTGCTGCGCCGCATCGGCGCCCCTCCGAACAGCCGCGGCAAACTCTCGGGTCGTGACACTCACCCTGGTCCCGATCGAATCCGCCATGCCGTGCAGGAACTGCGCGAGGATCGCGCCCGAGTTGCCGCGTGCCCCTTCAAGGGCCGCGTCGGCAGCCGCTCGAGCCGTTTGTCCTACCGTGAATTCGGTGGGAGTCGTCAGCGCCGCTGCGGCGGCACGCAGTGTCGACGCGAGGTTCGCCCCCGTGTCGGCGTCCGGCACCGGAAAGACGTTGATGCGGTTCAGCGTCTCCTGCTCGCGTGCCACTGCCAGAGCACCGGCGCGTAGCGCCCGAGCGAGGCGGGGGCCGGTGAGGATCTGAACCATCAGAACCCCCCCGCAGCAGTGCACGTCGGATCGTACGACTTCACGGCGTCCGGCTACTCCTCGTCCTCATCCTCGGATGCAACCATCTCCTCGAGCTCTTCCTCGGAGACAAACGTGGTCGCGTCGTCGTTGCCGCAGATTGGGCACAACGCTTCCACAACCTTGCCGTCGCCCCACTCGAAGACGTAGGTCGGAGTCTCGCACTCCATGCAGATCACGTACTCGGGATGCGCCATGCCTCATCGTATACCACGTCCGGCCGGGCGCCACAGCTGCCTGCGGGTCGTCGTCGCCAGAATTGTCGTGCCGCGACTGATACCATCATGATGTGAGCATCTTCGGGAGGCTCTATGACCTGACGTGGCGGCGCGTTCGCCACCTCGGGGGCGTCGCGTTATTGGGTCGGGCGGTTGCCGCTCGGCTGGTCACGCCGCCGTGGGACGGGCGGGAGATCATACGTCAGCTCGAAGCGATGGGGGTGCGCTCAACGAACCTCGCCGCCGTCATTGCGCTGTTCACTGGAATGGTCCTGGCGCTCCAGACCGCCTACACGCTCGCGGCCTTCGGCGCGAAACTGTACATCGGGGAGGTGGTAGGGCTGTCCCTGATACGCGAACTGGGGCCGGTACTGACGGCGCTGATGGTCGGAGGGCGTGTCGGCTCGGGGATCACGGCCGAACTCGGCAGCATGACGGTCAGCGAGCAGGTCGAGGCCATGCGATCCCTCGGTGCAGATCCGCTGCGGAAGCTCGTAGCGCCCCGCATGTTGGCGCTCCTGATGGGCCTTCCCCTGCTCGTTGTGTTCGCTGACATCGCGGGCATCTTCGGCGGGTTGCTCATTTCTACATGGGAGCTGGGCCTGACGCCCGGCTTCTATTTCAGTCACGTGCTCCGGCTCCTGCAGTTTGGGGACTTCCTCTCCGGGATCGGCAAGTCCGTCTTCTTCGCCTTTGCGATCGGGTTGATCGCGTCGTATAACGGGCTCTCGGCGACCGGCGGAGCCGACGGAGTCGGCAAGGCCACCACGGACACGGTTGTCGCGGTAGCAATCACGGTCCTCGTGCTCGACTTTTTCCTGACGAAGCTGTTCCTGGCGCTATGAGCGAGACACGGCCGGTCGTCGTCGAAGTTCACGAGCTCCGGAAGTCGTTCGGGGCGCACACGGTGCTCGACGGCGTGAGCCTCGAGGTGCTGCGCGGTGAGACGGTGGTCGTCCTCGGCGGTTCCGGCGAAGGGAAGTCGGTCTTCCTCAAACACGTCAACGGCCTTCTCCGGCCTGACCATGGCAGTGTGAGCGTGCTGGGGTGCAACGTATCCGAGCTCCCCGAGGACGAAATGGTCGGACTCCGGCGGCGCGTGAGCTACATCTTCCAGCAGTGCGCTCTATTCGACTCACTCACGGTCGGGGAGAATGTGGCATTTCCACTGCGAGAGCACACGGACCTTGGGGATAGCGATGTCGCCCGGCACGTGGCCGTGTTGCTGGAGCGGGTCGGGCTTGCGGGAACCGAAACGCTCGCGCCTTCGGAGCTCTCGGGCGGGATGAGGAAGAGGGTCGCACTGGCGCGCGGCCTCGCACTCGACCCCGAGGTCATCCTTTACGATGAGCCCACTGCCGGCCTCGACCCCTTGACCGGGCTGGCGATCACGGCGCTCATCGGCGAGGTCACCCGCACCACGGGTGCCACTTCGTTGGTGGTGACCCACGACATCGCCGTGGCCGCCAAGCTCGCCGATCGGGTTGCGTTCCTGAGCAGCGGGCGGTTCACGTTCACCGGAACGATGGCAGGCGCGGCACGGCAGGGGGGCGACGTGGGCCGGTTCGTGCGCGCAGGAGGTGTCTATGCTTGAGACGGATCGGCATCGTCGGCTGAGGGTAGGCCTGTTCACGGCGTGTCTGCTCCTGGCCTTCGCACTCATCATCATGCTGATTGGCAAGAAGCAGGGACTGTTCCAGCGCCACCAGCGGTACGAGACACGCTTTGAGCACGTCGGTGGCCTTGTCCCGGGCGGGTCCGTCTGGCTCAATGGAGTGGTCGTGGGTGCCGTCGAGGAGGTGGAACTCCCGACCGATCCGAGTCAGCGCCAAATCACCGTGACGTTCCGGATCAATGCGCGTCTCGCGGAGCGCGTCCGCGCCGACTCCCGGGTTCGCATCCGAACCCTGGGGCTCCTCGGCGACCGCTACCTCGAAGTCTCCTCGGGCAGCGCCTCGCAGCCGCTCCTTCCGCCCGGCAGCGCGATCCCGAGCGAGGAGCCCACCGATGTCGCCGCGGTGCTCTCCCGGGGCGGAGACGCAATGACGAACGTGCAGGCGATCTCCTCGTCCCTGCGCAGGATTCTCGACAGGGTGGAGCAGGGCCAGGGGATCATCGGGGAACTGACCGTCAACCCTGAATCCGGGCACCAGGTCGTCGCCCGGCTCAACTCGGTGCTAGAGGAGACCGACGGGCTCCTCAAGGGCCTGCGCTCCGGGAAGGGCGCGCTCGGCAAGCTCATCGCCGATCCCAAGCTCGAGTCGCAACTTGTCGAGGATCTCGCCGGTATGGCTCGCGCGGGCCACCAGGTCGGCCAGGCGTTGGCGAGGGACCTGGCGCGGGACGACTCGGTGGTGGCGGGGCTGCTTCGGGATCCCAAGGGTCGGGAACGTCTGCAGCAGGCACTGGAAGGTGTTGGCCAGGCCGCGGCCGCAGTCACGGTGGCCGCAAAGGAGGTCACCGAAGGGGACGGGACGTTGCCGCGCCTCATGAACGACAAGGAGTTCGCGCGACGCTTCCTCGACGACCTCGCGGTGATGACATACTCGTTGCGTCAAGTCGCGGAAAAGCTGGATCACGGTCAGGGGAGCGCCGCTCAGCTGATCAACGACCCCGGGCTGGTCCGCGACCTCGAAAATGTGGTTCGGGGCGTGCAGGACTCCAAGCTCTCGACGTGGTACGTGCGCAACCGGCGGTCGAGAGGCGAGCAGGTGGCGCCTCCGACTCCGACGGTCGCAGCTCCCGCCACGCCCGCTCCCAAGGAGTGAGTGATGGGAACGATCCTCGTGGGTGGCGCCGCTTCCATCGGTCCATACGCTTGGGCGTCGCTACCCGAACGCGGCGCGGGCGTCGCCTGTTTCGACGATTTCAAAGGCTGCTGTGTCCCGTTCGGGAAAGGAGTCCGCGGCTTTGTCGACTGGTTCAGCGCGAACCGCCTCGCGTGACGCGGGCCGGGCCGTGCGCCTCGCCGGGGCCGGCCTGGTTGCCTGGGGCCTGCTTGTCGGTGGCTTCCCTCTCCTCTCCGGCGCTCCGGGTGGCGATGACGCCTACTACCACGCGATGCGCGCCCAGCAGGAGGCGCGCTGCTGGCTCCTCGGCGTGCCGTATCCCCGGTGGTATCCGGATCTCAATGGAGGCCTGGGCGGCCCGGAGCCGCGCGCGTACCCGCTGATACCGCTCGTGGTGCACGGCCTGTTGGCGGCGACGACCGGCGACGGAATCTGCGCGATCTCCGTCGCGACGGCCCTAATCCCGGTCGTCGCAGGGCTCGCGATGATGTTCGCATTGCGCCGCCGTGGTATTGGGCTGTCGTTCGCCCTTGCCGCGTCGGCAACATGGGCGGCGGCGCCGTACCTCGTGGTGGCGCTTCACGAAAGAGCGGCGCTTGCGGAAGCGATCGCGCTAGCGGCGCTTCCCCTGGCTCTCGAGGCCCTGCTCCCGCCGGAGCCGCGCGACCGCCGGAGCGTCGTGCGAGGTGCTGTCTTCCTGGCGTTGATGCTCGCGACCCAACTCCCTGTCGCGGTCATGGCCGGGGCGGTCGCGGCGCTGTGCCACATTGCGAGAGGCCGCGGCGGCCGCTCGGGCTCGCTCCTGCTTGCCGGCGGGATCGGGCTGTGCCTTGCCGCCGCTTCGTGGCTGCCCAACGTCGGAAGCGTGTGGCGTCTCCAGGGCGAGAATCTGGTCGGCGCAGGGTACCGCTGGCAGGACAACCTGCTGCCTGGCGGCGTCGGCGCCGATGCGGTGCTGGCTGGCCACCTCAATCTGGCTCTCGCAGCCATAGCTGTTCTGCTGGTGCTCGCGGCGGCAACGGCTTCCCGTGAGTCTCGCCTGCTCGCGGGTGCCGGACTCGTCGCCCTGGCGCTCGCCACGCCGCTTCTGGGTTGGCTCTACGGCCGGGTCCCGGGCTTGGCTTTCTTGCAGTTTCCGTGGCGCTGGCTCGGCGTGGCAGGGTGTATCGGGCTGATGACGCTGGCCGGGGGGAACCGCAAGGTAGTGCGAGTCGTCGGCCTTGTGGCGTTCGTTCTCCCCCTCGCCGTTCCGGTCGCTTTCCGGTGGCGCCTGGCGGACGGTCCGCCGATGCGGCCCTCCGACCCGGGGCCGGTCGTGGCTCGTGCCGCGGCCCGGTTCGGCGTGCCCCCGATCCTGCCCTCGCTGCCGGCCTACCTGCCGCGCGGGGTCGACTTCCAGCGCGCGCTCGGCGCCGGCGGCCGCGCGCGCCAGGAGGTGCGCTCGGAGGAGCCGGCCAGGCCCGATCGGGTTGTAATGACCGCCAACCCCTCCTCGGGCGGCATCCTGAGCATCCCGCTGCTCGCCGACGACGGCTGGAGCGTTGAAATTGACGGTCGCCCGGCCGGGTGGTCGAATGTGGACGGGCTGGTCAGCGTGTCGGTTGCTCCGGGACAGCATCGCATCGTTGCGCGGCAGTCGCTGCTGCCGGAGGACGTGGCCGGGCTCGCGCTCTCGCTCACCGCGGTCGCTGGCATACTCGGGCTGTCGTGGCTCCGCCGCCGCCGCCCGCCCCTGACGGTGCGGGATCTCTAAGGGCGCAAAGGCAGAGCGGAGCCACCGGGAGAGACGAACACGATGCTGTCCTCGACGTCGAGCGCAGGCCGAAGCCCGAGGCTCGAGGCGAGGCGGCTGAGATCGGTCGTGGTAGGAAGTCCTCGCGACACAACCTCGGCAACCGGAATCCGGACGGAAGACGCGCGCTGTCTGAGTTGGTTGAGTTCGTCCGACGCGGGCCGGTCTACGAACGGGTCGTACCAACCCGGGTGACGGGCAGCTTCGGCTGGGTAGTTGACCAACTCGAACCCGCTCGCAGCCGATCCGAGGTGGTACTCGATGCCGAGCCGCCCGTAGCCGGAGATCACCACGAGACCGCCGTGTGGCATCGATTGCCGCAATGTCTCGGCGATCCGCTGCTCGCCGCGGGCCGGCGCGTGGGCCCAGGCGGCCTCGGCGCGGGCCACGGTCACCGCTCCGGCGCACACAAGGGCGAGCCCCGCCAGCGCGGCGGGTCGCCTCGACCCGGCGGCAGCGCCGACGAGCGCAAGGAGCGGGACCATCGCAAGGACCTCGCCCCGGCCGGGGTAGAAGGCTGGAACGCCCAGGGCGGCGAGAGCGCCGAGCGCAGCCGTGGGCAGGATGAACCCGATCGCGAACCGGAAGGCGCCCCGCGTTAGGCAGCCCGCGACCACGAGGACGATGAGCGCCATCGCGGCGGCCACCTCGAGAACACCAGTCGACGAGGGCAGATCGAGGGCCGTGGCGAAGTCCGCGAGCGGCGAGAGCATCCGGAGCGGGGCGGTCACGCGGTCGGGAATCGGCATCGCTTGCCACGACACCGACATCCAGGCAACGGCGGCGGGTGGCTGGTGCAGCGCGATAGGCAGCCACGGCAGGTGACTCGCGATGCCTACGCCGACGGCGCTGAGCGCTCGCCCGCGAACGGGCGGCCGGAGGGTCAGCGCGGCGGCGGCAAGGACGGCCGCCAGGAGCATGCCGAGACCGTGGCTCCAGCACGCGAGCGCCACCGCGAAGGCGAGGCCCACGGCGCCGCGCCCGTTACTGGACATCGCTTCCATCCTCTCCCACGCCCAGGCAGCGGCGAGCAGCACCAGGGCGTACGCACGCCCCTCGCACGACCACGCCACCGCGAGCGGGTGGACCGCAAGCAGCGCACCGGTCCACCAACCGGCTCGATCGCCGAACGCCCGGCGGGATGCGAGGGCTGCGATGAGCACCGCCGCGGTCCCCGCCGCGACCGAGATCGCGCGCGCCGCGGCGATCGGGTCGCTTCCGACACTGGCGAACAACTTCACAAGAAGGTACGGCAGCGGAGGGCCCGAGTCGAGGCGCAGCGCGGCCACCAGATCGGCGAGAGGGAGCTTCGAAGCCCAGGCGGTGAAGTACTCGTCGTGCCACGGACGCCGAAGGAACGCGCCGGCTGCCCGGGGAGCCAGCGCGGCCAGTGCGAGCGCCAACCACCACGATCGCTCTGTCAGGGCACGTGGCACTCCTGCAGTCTCGCCGTGGAGCCTGGCCGGCGTCAAGGCGCGGGTATCATGACACGTCGTGCCCGACCTGCCCGGGAGGTGCGCATGCGTCGTTTGATTTCGCTGCTCATCCTGTTCGCGGCCCCGCTCGTCGGAGGCCAGCAACCCCTCACCATCGAGAGGATCGTCGCGGATCCCCCGCTCGAAGGGACGCTGCCCAAGGAGGTCGCCTGGCTGCCCGACGGAGCGAGCTTCTCGTTCCTCGAAACGAGCGGGGAGGGGAAGAACGCGCGGAGCACGCTGTGGCTCGAGGATGCGGCGTCCGGAGCGCGCCGCCTGCTCCTCGCCGAGGCCGAGCTGCCGGCGGTCGGAGAGGGCAAGGAGGCGGTCAGGCCGAAGCTCGCAGGGTACCGGTGGTCGCCCAAGGCCGACGCCCTGCTCTTGGCGGGCGGCGGCGATCTCTTCGTCGTAACCGTCCCGGGCAACCAGGTGCGGCGGCTCACCGCCACTCCCTCCGAGGAGGAGCTCGCCGAGTTCTCGCCCAACGGGCGCTGGGTGTCGTTCGTGCGCGACAACGACCTGTGGGTGATCGAGCTGGCGAGCGGCAAGGAAGCACGCCTAACCGAGGACGGCTCCTCGGCCCATCTCAACGGCAAGCTCGACTGGGTCTACGAGGAGGAGCTGGCCGGGAGGAAGGCGATCGGGTACGCGTGGTCGCCCGACTCGCGCTGGATCGCGACCCTCTCGCTCGACGAGACGAAGGTGCCAACGTACCCGATCGTAGACCGCCTCGAGAACCACCCGACCACGACCGAGCAGCGCTACCCGCAGCCCGGCGACCCGAACCCTGTGGTCGGGCTCTCGATGATCCAGGTGGAGGCACCCAAGGGCGGCCTTACGCACCGCGATCACGTATGGACGGGAGGGAACGCGGAGTACGTGCCGCGGCTCGGTTGGACGCCGGACGGCTCGGCGGTGTGGTACCAGCTGCTCGACCGTTCGCAGACCCGCCTCGAGCTGGTGCGCGAGGACGTGGCCACCGGCAAGGCCGTGACGCTCCTCGTTGAGAGGGACGCGGCGTGGATCAACCTCCACGACGACGAGCACTTCTTCCGCGACGGGCGGCTGCTCTGGAGCTCGGAGGCGGGGGGGTTCCGACACCTGGTCGCCTACGCGGCCGACGGCACGCCGCGCGCAATCACGAGCGGGCCTTGGGAGATCGCGTCCGTCGCCGCGGTCGATGAGCCGGGCGGCTGGATCTACTTCACCGCCAACGAAGCCGGGCCGCTGGAAGATCAGCTCTACCGGGTCCGCCCCGACGGCAGCGGGTTTGCCCGCCTCACGAGGGAAGCCGGTACCCACCGTGTCGACGTCGCCCCGGGAGTCAAGTTCATCCTCGATACCTTCTCGGACGCTTCGCACGCCCCGACGATGCGGGTGCTCGACAGGGAGGGCCGGGTGCTGCGCGCAGTGGCCCCGGTCCAGCCGCCTTCGCTCGGCGACTATGTGCTCGGGACGATCGAGTTCCTGACGATTGCGAGGCCCGGCGGAGCCATGCTCCAGGCGTCCCTGCTCAAGCCCGCCGGCTTCGATCCGGCGAGGAAGTACCCCGTCGTCGTGTACGTCTACGGTGGGCCGCACGCCCAGGTCGTCCGGAACGGGTGGGGGAGGCAGACGCAGTTGTTCCACCACTACCTGGCGAGCCGCGGGTTCCTGGTGTTTTCCGTGGACAACCGCGGCTCGTCCGCGCGCGGCCGGGATTTCGAGCGCGCACTCCTGGGCCGGCTGGGCAAGGTGGAGCTCGAGGACCAGCTCGCCGGGGTCGGGTACCTGAAGACGCTGCCGTACGTCGACGCATCGAGGATCGGCATCTGGGGGTGGTCGTACGGCGGCTTCATGACCTGCTACGCGCTCACCAACGCGCCCGGGGTTTTCAGGGCCGGCGCAGCGGTGGCCCCGGTGACAGACTGGCGCCGGTACGACTCGATCTACACGGAGCGCTACCTGAAGCTGCCAGCGGACAACGAGGCCGGGTACCGGGACTCGTCGCCCGTAAACCAGGCCGACAAGCTCGCGGACGCTCTGCTGCTTCTCCACGGGACCGGCGACGACAACGTGCACTGGGGCAACACCCTCGCCTTCGTGGACAGGCTGTACAGGGCGGGCAAGCCATACGACCTCCAGTTGTATCCCAACAAGAACCACTCCATCCTGGGCAAGGACGCCCGCGCGCACCTGTACCGCCGAGTCGCCGAGCACTTCGAGCGCTACCTCCGGCCCTGAGAAGGCGCCGCCGATATCGGACCGTCTGCGTCGTTGCGCTCGCCCGTTCGCGTCCTCATGTAGCCTCCGGCTACACTCCGGCGCGACGGGCTCGCGCGCCCAGCATCCGGCCCAATCTCGGCGGCGCGGCCACCCGCCGCGCTGCGAAGCCCTGCCTTGGTCCAGCCGCGAGCCACGTTCAGGGAGGGGAGAAGAGATAGGAGAAAGGGGAAAGGCAAGAGGTCAAAGGGAAGACGCGAGCTGGTACCTTCCTGCCTTTACGTTTCCAGTGTTCGTCTTTCGTTTGACGTTTTGCCTTTCACCTCTTCCTGTCGAACCCGTGAACCGTTGGCGCTCCTCAGCTCCTCTGCACCAATGCCCCTCTGCTTGGCTTGTCCTGAACTCTTCACTCTCAACTCTTCACTCTGAACTGTCTCTGGCGCCGCCTTGCCGTATCGCTCGGACGCGGCTAGACTTTGCGACTGCGCTGAGGCGCATTGACTGGGAGGGAGCATGCACATCGCGGTCGTGGGGAGTGGCTACGTCGGACTGGTGACCGGCGCGTGTCTGGCCGACTTCGGCATGGACGTGACCTGCGTGGACAAGGACGAGCGCAAGATCAACATGCTCAAGCAGGGCCAGATCCCGATCTACGAACCGGGTCTCGACGCGCTCGTTGCCAAGACCGAGAAGGCAGCCCGCCTGCACTTCACCACCGAGCTGAAAGAGGCGGTGGAGAAGTCGCTCGCGATCTTCATCGCAGTTGGAACTCCGCCCAAGGAGGACGGCTCGGCGGACCTGACCTACGTGGTCGAGGTCGCCGAAGCGATCGCGGAGCACATGAACGGCTACAAGGTCGTCGTGACCAAGTCAACGGTGCCGATTGGAACCGGGCAGCTGATCGAGAAGGTGATCAAGGAGAGGAACAGCACGCAGCCGTTTTCGGTGGTTTCGAACCCCGAGTTCCTGCGGGAGGGCTCGGCGATCGGCGACTTCATGCGGCCGGACCGCGTCGTGATCGGCGCCCGCGATGCGCAGGCGATTGCGATCATGAAGGACATCTACGCGCCGCTGTACCTGATCGAGACGCCTTTCGTGATCACCAATGTGGAGTCCTCGGAACTCATCAAATACGCTTCCAACGCCTTCCTCGCCACAAAGATCACCTTTATAAACGAGGTGGCGGAGCTGTGCGAACTGCTCGGCGCCGACGTCCACCACGTCGCGAAGGGGATGGGACTCGACCGTCGTATCGGCCCGAAGTTCCTCCATCCTGGACCGGGTTACGGCGGCTCCTGCTTCCCGAAGGACACTAAGGCGCTCTCGGACATCGCCCGCCAGGCTGGGCGGCCCTTCGACATCGTGGACACCGTGGTCGCGGTGAACGAGAGGGTCAAGCTGCGAATGGCGGACAAGGTCAAGACGATGTGTGGCGGCTCGGTTGCGGGCCTGACGATTGGCGTGCTCGGGGTTTCGTTCAAGCCGGAGACCGACGACATGCGGGAGGCCGCGGCGATCCCGATCCTGCACGCTCTCGCGGCCGACGGAGCATCCATCCGTGTCTTCGACCCGGCGGCCACCGAGACCGCTCGCGAGGTGCTGCCTGCCGGCGTGGTCTATTGCGCCGACGAGTTCGAGGCTGCGGTCGGTGCGGACTGCCTCGTCGTCCTCACCGAGTGGAACCAGTTCCGCTCGCTCGACCTCGAGCGCCTGAAGCAAACCCTCCGCACCGCGCGCGTCGTCGATCTGCGCAACGTGTATGAGCCCGAAAAGATGCGGGCGATGGGCTTCGAGTACGACTGCGTCGGGCGCACCGCGAAGGACCTGCCGCGCCCCTGAGAAAACAGTCGACAGTTCACAGTTGACAGGCAAGGACCTGCAACTCCTAGCCGACAGCCGACAGCTAGCGCCCACCCCAAGCGGCACTTGGGGTGGGCGGGGGAACTGTCAACTGTCGACTGGGTGGGTGGATGGGGGAGAGCTGTCAGCTATTTTCGCGCGGCTTTGTAGAGTTCTGCCACCTTGTCCCAGTTGATGACGTTCCACCAGTTCGCGATGTACTCGGCGCGGCGGTTCTGGTACTTGAGGTAGTAGGCGTGCTCCCACACGTCCAGGCCGAGCACCGGATGGTCTCCGGAGGAGAGCGGGCTGTCCTGGTTGGGCAGGTTGTACAGCGCAAGCGAGCCGTCGTGCTTCACGACCAGCCATGCCCAGCCGCTCCCGAACTGGCCTGCCGCCGCGGCCGCGAACTTCTCCTTGAACGCTTCGAAGCCGCCGAACGCCTTGTCGAGCGCCTTTGCCAGGTCGCCGGTCGGAGTCCCGCCCGCCTTGGGCGCCATGACCTCCCAGAACAGGCTGTGGTTTACGAAACCGCCGCCGTGGTTGCGTACGATGCCGCGGATCTTCTCGGGGATCTTCACGAGGTCGGACAGGAGTTTTGCTGGGTCTACGTTCTCGAACTCCGTGCCGGTGATCGCCTTGAGCAGGTTGTCGAGGTAGGCCTGATGGTGCTTGTCGTGGTGGAGGTGCATCGTCTGCTCGTCGATCCACGGCTCGAGAGCGTTGTAGCCGTAAGGCAACGGGGGAAGGACAGCTTTCGCCATTTTGACAGCCTCCTTGGAGGGAGACCACTATCGTCTTTTCAGACGCAGTCTCCGTCTCATGCGTCATTCGGGAGAACAACCGTGCGCCCGCCGGACATTCCCGGGGTGGCCTCCTTCTTTGGGTGCTTTTTCTTGGGCCTTCTGGTCAAAAGGGCGCAGACCCTCTATATTTGTGTTGCAAGCGTTCGCAAGAGTGGGAGCGTGATGACGGAGAGGAGAGCTGTCCCCAGAGGTGAGCCGAAGAGGCCGCTCTCGGCGCGGGTCAAGGCGTTCCTGCCCGCGCGGATCGTGGATCTGTCGGAGCGTGGGGTCCAGATCGAGCTGGCGGCCATTCTCCGGCCGCAGGTGCCTTGCGACCTACGCATCCAGCTCGATGGAGGCGAGGTGGTGGTTCGGGGGTTGGTGCGGCGGTGCCGCGCGTGGGGGTTTGGCCTCGACGAGCGCGACCAGAGGGTGCTCCTCTACCGGGCCGGCCTCGAGTTCGAGGCAACACCGCCAGAGGCGCTGTTGCAGCTCGTCTCGACCGTCCTCGAGAAGGCCTCGCCCAAGCACATCCCCGAGCCGGTCTCGGCGACGGAATCCGCGCGCGCCCCGGAGCAACCGGTTGCCCGCGCGCCGAACGGAGACGGGCGCGTCAAGATCCGGATCTCCGCCGACCACGTGCGGAAGGTGCTGGAAGGCCACGGCGGCAAGGACGACGAGTAGGCGCCATCCCGGCTCCTTTACGTTGATCCCCACGAGATCTCGCCTCAGGAAACGTTGACACCGTCGGCGCGCCCGCAAGCCGGCTGTCGACGTGCTTCCCGGTGGGCGACGCTACACGCCTTACGGGCTATTGCTGGATTCTCTGCCTGAGCGTCTCGGTCGCCGTGCGGACGTCGACCAGGAGGGCCGGAACGTCGACGGTCTGGAGCTCGCGGCCTCGGACGACGATGCGGCCGTCCACGACGACGTGGGTCACGTCCGCAGACCGAGCCGCGTAGACGAGGTGCGAGAAGGGGTCATACGCCGGAACGGCCCTGGGCCGGTCGAGCGCAACGCAGATTATGTCGGCGCGCTTCCCTGGCTCGAGGGTGCCGATCTTCTCGGCGAGGCCGAGCACCCTCGCTCCCCCGATCGTCAGCATCTCGACCACCGTCCGTGCAGGGATGCAGGTAGGGTCGCCGGTGATCCCCTTGTAGATCAGCGAAGCGAGCTGCGCATCGCGCAACAGGTCGAGCGTGTTGTTCGATGCCGCGCCATCGGTGCCGAACGCGACCTTGAGACCGCGGGCCAGCATCTGCGGCAGCGGCGCCAGGCCGCTCGCGAGCTTGAGGTTGGAAACCGGGTTGCTCGCGATCCCGACCTCGAACTCGCCGAGGAGGTCGAGATCGGCCTCCGAGACGTGCACGCAGTGTGCGGCGATGGTGCGCTCGGAGAGGATCCCCAGGTCCGCCAGGTACGCGACCGGGGAGACGCCCTTCTCGGCGGTGATTTTCTCCACCTCCCAGCGCGTCTCGGCGAGATGAATGATGAGCGGGGCCCCGAACTCTTCGGCGAGTTCGGCCTCCTTGACCAGATTCGCGGCGGACACCATATAGGGGGAGTGGGGCGCCACGGCTGGAACCACCAGGGGGTGATTCACGTAGCGTTCCAGCAGGTCGCGCTGGCACGCGAGGGCCGCCTCCGGGGTCGGGCACGAGGGTGTCGGAAGGTCGATCAGCGATTCCGGAACGATCGCGCGTAGGCCGGCCTTGACGACCTCGTCGATCACCCGCTGAGCGTGGAAGTACATGTCGCACACGCACGTTACCCCGGCCTGCAGCGACTCCGCCGCAGCCAGCCGGGTGCCGAGCGCCACCGTGTCGGCGTTCATCAGTGCCCGCTCGGTCGGCCAGATGTGATCTTCCAACCATTCCTTGAGAGGCAGGTCTTCGGCCACGCCGCGGATCAGCGTCATCGCGAGATGAGTGTGGGTGTTGACGAACCCGGGGAGAATCAGACCGCCGTCCGCATCGAGCACCTCGGCATCCCGCTGGCCGGACGCGATCTCGGCCGCAGGCCCCACCGCGACGATCGACCCGGAGCGCACAGCGACCGCCCCATCGGGGATCGGCGCGGCACCTGGTGTCATCGGCAACACCGTCCCACCCGTGATGATCAGGTCAGCTTCCACATTCCCTCCGGCACGGCAGCGCAACGTAACTCTTGCCTTCTTCTTCCCGGTGCCCTGGCCCCGGTGTCCGTACTCTCACCACGAACCGGACGCCCCTCCCCCGCCGAACGAGCCGCCTCCGGCCGAGAAGCCCCCGCCTGAGAACCCCCCTCCTGAGAACCCGCCGAACCCGCCTCCCCAATACCGCCGGCCGCCTCCAAGCAACACCCGTAGCAGCAGTACCGCGATGATGAGGACGATCAATCCGACCGACGGCGGGTTCGACCGGGTCCGGCGCGCGGCCTGCGGCAGCGGGTCGCCCCGGAAGACGCTCTCGAGCCCTCCCGCGAGCGCCACGACGCCCGCGGCATAGTCCCCGCGAGCAAACTCGGGCTTCACGGTCTCGTCGAGCAGCCTCCTGGCGACCGCGTCTGGGACCTTCTCCTCCAGGCCGTACCCGACCTCGAGGCGCATCTTGTGGTCTCGTACGAAAGCGAAGAAGATGATGCCGTCGTCGATCCCTTTGCGACCGACCTTCCAGGCTTCGGCGCACCGCATGGTGAAGTCCTCCAGCGGCTCACCCTCGAGCGACGTGAAGAAAACGGCGAGCACTTGGTGTCCGGTACGCTGCTCGATCGCCTCCAAGTGGTCGTCGATTCCAGAAGCCTGCCCGGCCGGGATTGCGCCCGCAAGGTCCGTGAGGTACGTACGCGGCGTCGGGGGCACCTCGAGCGCACATGAGACGGCCGCAGCGAGTGCGGTGATGATCGCCCCGGCCGTCGTCCTCAGGCGCGGGCCGCGGACCCCGGACCCCGGACCCCGGTCTCTCAGAACTTCACCTGCGGCGCTTTCTCCGAACCCGCGGCGGCCTGGAAGTATGGCTTTTCAGCGAAGCCGAACAGGGAAGCCACGATCACGGTCGGGAAGCGCCGCCGCGCCGTGTTGAACGCCTGTGCGGCATCGTTGAAGCGCTTGCGCTCCACCGTGATTCGGTTCTCCGTGCCCTCGAGCTGCGCCTGGAGATCGCGGAAGTTCTGGGTGGCTTTGAGGTCCGGGTACTTCTCGACCACCACCAGGAGGCGGGACAGCGCCGAGGAGAGGCCGTCCTGGGCCGACTGGAACTTCTGCATCTCCTGCGCATCCGGGACCTTGCCGAAGTTGACCTGACCCACCTTCGCGCGTGCCTCGGTGACCGCCGTGAACGTGTCCTTTTCGAAAGCGGCGGCCCCCTTCACGGTCTCGACCAGGTTCGGGACCAGGTCGGCCCGTCGCTGGTACACGTTCTCCACCTGCCCCCAGGCACTTTTCACGCCCTCGTCGAGGGCGACGAGGCGGTTGTAGCTCCCCGCCACCGCCATGCCGAGCACCAGAACCACAGCGACCAGTACCACCACGCACCCAAGCAGGATCCCCTTCATACAACCTCCCGAATGAACCGGGGGCCGGGCAATGTCACGCCTGTCCCCGATTGCGATGCGGCATCTTAGCGCACGTCGCCCGGCCTGGCGGCGGGCGCGGTCCAGACCGTCTCGCCCTCGCCGGGCTGATGGCGCCACCTCTTGTGCATCCACACCCATTGCATGGGATACGCGCGCACCTGGCGCTCGATCCGCCCGGTGAGCAGCGCCGCGAGCCGCGCGGCTTCGGCCTGCAGGTCCTCCCCTGGCGTGGGCTCGATCGGCGGGTCGAACGCCAGGCGCATCGTGCCGCCCGCCTGACGGGCCGCGAAGCCGGTGACGACGGGGCATTTGGTGCGCAGCGGGAGGAGCGCGGCGCCGATGGGGGTCCACGCTGGCCGGCCGAAGAACTCCGCGAACACCCCGGGCGCCGCGATGTCCTGGTCGATCAGGAGACCGATCACCCTGCCTCGGTGCAGCGCCTGGACGAGCTTCGCCCCCGCCCCCTTGCCACGCAGGGCACTCTCGCCGCCGAACCGACCTCGAAGGCGACGGGCCACCTCGTCGAAACGCGAGTCCTGCAGCTCGCGCGCAGCCACCGTCAGCCCGACGCCGGCGGCGCCGAGAGCGAGGTTGAGCCACTCCCAGTTGCCGCAGTGCCCGGTCACGAGTGCCGCCCCGCGATTGGCCGTGAGGCCGCCGGTGAGGTTCTCGAGGCCGACGAACTCGCTGCGGGCCAGGATCGCCGAGGGGGGCGCCGACCAGAGCCACGCCACCTCACCGAGCAGCGTGCCGAGATGGCGCCCGCACCCCTTCAATACGTCATCTCGCCAGGCCTGGTCGCGTTCGGGGAACGCCTTCGCCAGATGGTCGCGGGCCCGGGCGAGGTCGCGCCCGGGGAACGCCAGCGCGACGCTTCCGATCGTGCGGCCCACGGCCCGCAGGACCGAGAGGGGCAGGACGCGGGCGCCGCCCAGGAGGGCGCGAACACCGAGGTAGCCGAGGTCATCGCGAACGGTGCGCAGGAGCGAAACCACCGGCGAAGTCTAGCCTGGATTTGTTGTGGGGAAGTTGCGGCGGAGCCCTCACGAAGAGTCCAGGCGCACCTCAAATCGCGGCGGCCGCCTGGCGGGGCGCAAGGCGAGTATCATCTGCATCGGGAAGGCGGTTGTGAGACCGAGCACGGGTGAGCTTTTCATCGTGGCGTCGCCGTCCGGCGGGGGGAAGACCACCTTGATCCGCCGGGTCATGCAGGAGCTGTCGGCGGAGGGGCGCGAGGCCCACTTCTCGATCTCGCACACGACCCGTGCGCCGCGCGCCTGCGAGCGCGACGGCGTCGACTACTACTTCGTCGACCGCCCCGCGTTCCAGGCGATGGCCGCGCGGGGCGAGTTTCTGGAGTTCGCCGAGGTGCACGGCAACCTGTACGGCACCTCGCGAGCGGAGGTCGAGGGGAGGTTGGAGCGGGGGTGCGACGTCTTCCTCGATATCGACGTCCAGGGGGCTCGTCAGGTGCGCGCCTTCCTCCCCGACGTGGTGAAGGTGTTCATCTTCCCACCCTCTCACGACGAGCTGCAGCGGCGGCTGGTCGCGCGGCGCCAGGACTCGGATGCCGCGATCGCCCTCCGCATCAAGAATGCGGTCCAAGAGATGAGGGAGTACGCGGAGTTCGACTACGTTATAATCAACGATCGCCTCGAGGACGCGACCCGCGCCCTCGCGAGCATCGTCGCGGCCGCGAGGATGCGGCCGTTCCGGGTGCGCGCCAGGGTCCAGATGATCCTCGACGGTTTCGAGCGCGCCGTAAAGAAGGAGGAGTGATGTTGGAGTTGCCACAGGGAGTCGAGAGCACGTTTCGCCATATCCTGATCGCCGCAAAGCGGGCGGAGCAGCTGATCGCGGGGGCGCGACCGCGGATCACGGGCCGCGACGTTAAGCCGACGACGATCGCCCTCGCCGAGCTCGCCGCCAACAAGGTGCCGTGGCGAGCAGTAACGGCCGAGGAGTACGAGGCCATCCTCCAGCAGGAAGTCACGGCGCGCGAGACGGAGGAGCACATCCCGGCGCTGATCGCGACGCCGCCTCCGGTGCTGCCGCCGATCGTGGAGCCCGAGGCGGAGGTTGAGGAAGAGGAAGAAGAGCTCGATGTAGAGCTCGAGGGGCCCAAGTTCGACGAGAACCTCGAGGTCGTCGAGGAGGCAGTTGTCGAGGAAATCCTGACCGAGGAACTGCCCGCCGAGGAGTAGGTGCGCGGCAGGGTTGTCCTCGGCGTCTCTGGCGGCATCGCGGCGTTCCGCGCGGTCGAGGTGCTGCGCGGGCTCGTCAAGGCCGGCTGCCGCGTCCACACGATCCTCACTGACAACGCAACGCAGTTCGTCGCGCCGCGGACCTTCGCCGTGCTCTCGAACGAGGGCGCCGAGGTTTCGCTGTGGAGCGCCCCCACCAACCCCGGCGTCGATCACGTGGCGCTGGGGCGCTGCAGCGATCTGCTCGTCGTCGTCCCGGCCACCGCGAACGTCATCGCCAAGATGGCCGCCGGCATCGCCGACGACGCACTCACCACCTATGCGCTCGCCCACCGCGGCAGGGTCGTCATCGCGCCGGCGATGAACACCGCGATGTGGCGTCAGCCCGCGATCGTGCAGGCGGTTGCGGTCCTCGAGCAGCGGGGCACCATCGTCGTGCAGCCCGTATCCGGCTTCCTGGCGGAGGGCGAGATCGGCGAGGGCAAGCTCGCGCCGGTTGACGAGATCGTGGGCGTGGCGCTGGCCGCTCTTCCGCCGCGAGGGCCGCTGGCCGGGGTCCGGATCCTCGTCACGGCCGGCCCCACCCGCGAGTCGATCGACGCTGTCAGGGTGATCACAAACCGCTCGTCGGGCCGTATGGGCAGATCGCTGGCATTGGCCGCGCGCGACCTCGGTGCCGACGTGCGGCTCCTCGCCGGCCCCGGCGTGAACGCGGTGCCGGGCGTTCCGACCGAGCGCTTCGAGACGGCGGTGGACCTGGGCCACCTGCTCGGCCGGCGAGCGCCCGAGGCAGACGCCGTATGGCACGCCGCGGCAGTGGCCGACTTCCGGCCGGCGGGAGCGGCACCCGGGAAGCTCGACCGCCGACTGGGCGGGTTTCAGCTCGCGTTGCAGCCGGTGCCCGACCTCGCCGCGACGATGCCCAGGGCCCAGGGCAGGCCGTACCTCGTGATCTTCGCCGCAGAACGGGCCGTGGACCTCGAGGTCCACGCCGCCAGGAAGATGGCCGACAAAGCCGCCGATGCAGTGGTCGCCAACCCGATCGACGAGCCCGGCCTCGGAATGGAGTCCGCTCGGAACCGCGCCGTCGTGAGGACGCGCCTCGGGCTCCGCAGGGAGTTCGTGGCCCAGGACAAGGAAACGCTCGCCCGCGAGCTGCTCCTCACACTCGCGGGCGAGACGGTGGCGTCGCGCCGCCCATGAGCCGCCGCGACCTCCTCGTGTACCTGCGCGACCTCGGCTGGCGGGACGTGGACGTCGCGCTGGCGTCTCCGAAAGCCACGTCCCGCCCCGAGTCGGCCGGCGAACCGGAAACCGTCGGTGGCGATGACCCGCTCGCTGCGGCCGACCTCGGGGCGATGGCCCGCGCGCTCGCGGGGTGCAAGCGCTGCAGACTATGCCAGGGGCGCACGCAAGTCGTGTTCGGCGTCGGCAACCCGGGCGCCCGCGTCGTCTTTATGGGCGAAGGTCCGGGGGCCGACGAGGACCGGCTCGGCGAACCTTTCGTCGGGAGGGCCGGCCAGCTCCTCAACGCGATGCTGCCGTCGATCGGCCTCAAGCGCGCAGACGTTTACATCGCCAACGTCGTGAAGTGCCGACCTCCCGGGAACCGAGATCCCGAGCCCGACGAGGCGGCCGCCTGCATGCCTTTCCTCAAGCGCCAGATCGAGCTGATCGACCCGGTCGTGATCGTCTGCCTTGGCCGCATCGCGGCGCGCTACCTGCTCGGCACCACCGCGCCGATCTCCAGCTACCGGGGCCGGTGGACGAAGTGGATGGGGCGCGACGTGCTCCCGACGTATCACCCCGCCTACCTGTTGCGGAACCCGGCTGCCAAGCGCGAGTCGTGGAGCGACCTGAAGAAGCTCAAAGCGAAGCTGACAGCTCACAGCCAACAGTCGACAGTCGACAGTTGACAGTCGACAGTCAGAAACTCAAAGCTGCCTTTCCCCTACTTGGGTGGGTGGGGGAACTGTCGACTGTGAACTGGGTGGCTGGGTGGGTGGGGGAGAGCTGTAAGCTGTCGGCTGTTGGCTCTTCTTGTTGAGGGGGGTCTTCTCGATGAGGATCATCGATCTGCGCAGCGACACGGTGACGCGGCCTTCGGCCGAGATGCGCCGCGTCATGGCCGAGGCCGAGGTGGGCGACGACGTCTTCGGCGATGACCCCACGGTCAACGCCCTGCAGGCGTATGCGGCGGAGCTGTTCGGCAAGCAGGCCGGTCTCTTCTTTCCCTCGGGCACGATGTCGAACCAGGCCGCGCTCGCGGCGCACACGCGGCGCGGGGACGAGATCTTCCTGCACGAGCAGGCGCACATCCTCCTCTACGAGCAGGGCGGCGCCGCCGTGCACTCCCAGCTCCAGACGCGCTGCTTCGCGTCCGACGACGGCATGCTGGATCCGGATGCCATGGGGCCGTTCGTCCACACCGACGAAGACCCGCACCACGCGCCGACGCGTGTCGTCACCCTCGAGAACACCCACAATCGTTGCGGCGGACGAGTGCTCGACCAGCGGCGCGTGCTCGCGGTGCGGGCGTTCTGCAATCGTCACGACCTACTGCTTCACCTGGACGGCGCGAGGGTCTGCAACGCGGCGGTCGCGAGCGGGCTGCCGCCAGCCGAGATCGCCGCGCCCTTCGACTCCGTGAGCGTCTGCCTCTCGAAGGGGCTGGGCGCGCCGGTCGGCTCGGTTCTGGTCGGGTCCGCCGACTTCATCCGGCGGGCCGCCCGAGCCCGCAAGCTGCTGGGTGGCGGGATGCGGCAGGCCGGAATCATCGCGGCCGGCGGTCTGTACGCTTTGCGGCACAACGTTGCGCGCCTCGCCGACGACCATCGCCGGTGCCGCGTTCTCGCGGAGCGCATCGCCCGGGCGCCCGGGCTCGCCGTGGACCTTCGAGCGGTCGAGACCAACATGGTGTTCGCCGACACGCGCCCCTCCGGCCTGGGCGCCACCGAGGTCGCCAAGCTGCTCGCGGCACACGGCGTGCTCTGCCTCGACGAAGGCCCTCACACCGTGCGGTTTGTTACCCACCTCGACGTGGACGACAGAGACGCCGAACGTGCCGCGAATATCGTCGCGAGCGCCTTGGCCTCGCACGCGTGAGCGAGGGCGTCCGGGCCGTCAGCCGGAAGGCGGAGCGCTACCGGGGATGCTCGTCCGGCTCCCACCGGTAGCCGGTGCGCCGCATCTCCTCGATGGCTGCCTCGGCCTCGGCGCGCGACGAGTAGATCGCCGCCGGCATCCTGGCCTTGAGCGCGGTCGTACGCACCGACATTCGCGCCCAGCTGTTGGTTGCCCAACGGGCGAAGCCAAGGAGATGCCTGGCCATGATCCGGAGCGAGCCCTCCGCGTAGTGGTCGGCCACCTGGCCGTCGACGAACAGGTCGTCGATGTTCGTGATGAGCCAGGATTTCTTGCCGAGCGCCTCCCAGTAGCGCCGGTACTCGTCGAGGAACGCGTCGACCTGCTCCTCGGTCTCGAGCTTCCCGTGGTCCTCGCTGAAGACAAGGTTCCGCGTTTGGTCGTACACGAAGGTGACTGGGTTTGCCATTGCTGTCCCTCCGCCCTCGACCCCATTCTAGGCCTGCCCGGAGATCATTCGCAGCTTCAGCGCAGGAAGTGAAGAGTTGAGAGTGAAGAGTAGAGAGTTACGGCACAGACCGAATCACCAGAGCCGGAGCGAATCTTCAACTCTTCACTCTAAACTCTCAACTCTCAACTCTCAACTGGTTTCTCTGCCTCACCACCAAGGCCAGGGTCTGGCGTTGAGCACATCCTTGGCGGTGGCCCACCCCTTGCGGGCGATGCCCACGCCCCAGCGCACGTCGGCGAGACCGGCGGGCTCGTGTGCGTCGGGGCCGATCGAGATCGGCACGCCGAGACCGACCGCGCGGCGGACCCAGCGCCAGTCGAGATCGAGGCGGAAGGGGTGAGCGTTGATCTCGACGGCGGCACCGCTCGCCGCAGCCGCCTGCAGCACGACCTCGAGATCGACCTGGTACCCCTCGCGGGCGAGCAACAGGCGGCCCGTCGGGTGGCCGAGTATCGTGCCGCGCCCGCGCGAGACCGCCCGCACGAGGCGCGCGGTCTGCGCCTCGACGCTCTGCCGGAACGAGGAGTGGACCGAGGCCACCACGAAGTCGAGCGGCACCTCGCCGGGGAGGTCGAGCGCGCCGTCCGCCAGGATGTCCGCCTCGATCCCGCGCAACAGCAGCGGTCTCTCGCCACGGCCGTTGCGGGCTGCGATCGCCTCGCCCTGGGCGCGCAACCGAGTCGCATCGAGTCCGTGAGCGTACGCCGCAACCTGCGAGTGGTCCGCGATGCCCAGCAGCGACCATCCGAGTTGCGCCGCCGCCTCGGCCATCTCTTCCAGCGAGGCCGTCCCGTCGGAGTCCGTGGTGTGGACGTGGACCGCGCCCAGGACGTCGCTCTCGCCTACCAGGTCGGGCAGGATTCCGTTGGCGGCGGCCTCGACCTCGCCGTCCCCCTCGCGAATCTCGGGCGGGATCCACGGCAGGCCGATTCTGGCGTAGAGGTTGCGCTCTCCGGGGCACTCGACCTCGCGGCCCGACGCGTCGCTGAGCACGCCGCCAGCGAGAACGAGGCCGCCCGAGAAGGCGCGCGCGGCGAGCTGCTCGAGGTGGCGACCGCTGCCGGTTTGCCAGACGATCGCTGTGCCGAACGATCCACGCGGAACGCTCACCACGCGCACCGGGACGCCCGAGGCATGGCGCCCCGTGACCTGGCCGGAGCCGTCTCCAATCGCGTCGTTCAGCAGCCGGGCCAACGCAGGAAGGAGGGCCGCCGGCTCGACGTCGGTGCAGACCACGACGGCCTCGCTGATGACCTCGCAGAAGCGGCGCACCTCGCCTGCCACCTCCGCCGTGCCGTCCGGCGCCACTTCCCGGAGGATGGCGAGCGTCTCCTCCGCCGCGTGCCATCCGGTCGAGATGTGGTGCTTGTCGGAGGTGCTGCGGCGGAATTCGATGGCGCCCAGAATTTTGGCCTGGGTCGCTGGGCCGAACCCCGCGAGCGTGAGGAGGTGGTTCTCCCGGCAGGCGTACTCGAGCTCACCGACGGTCGTGATCCCGAGCTCCTGCCAGAGGTTGCGCACGCGCTTGGGACCAAGGCCGGTGAGCTGCAGCAGGCCCGGGAGGCCGGGCGGGAGCACACTCCTCAGCTCCAAGAGCGCGGCCGGTTCGCCTTGGGCGAGCGTCTCCTCGATCAGCCCCGCAATCCCCTTGCCGATTCCCGGGATCGCGGTCAGTTCTCCCCTTGCAGAGACCCCTTCGAGGTCCTCCGGGAAACGCAGCACTGCTCGGGCGGCGTTCGCCAAGGCGCGGACCTTGAAGGGGTTCTCGCCGGCCAACTCGGAGAGAAGCGCCAGTTCCTCGAGCGCCGCGGCGGCCCTGCGGCAGCTATCCATTGTGCCCACCAGACCTTGGCATGCTATAGTCTAGCTGGTCCCATGTCTCCTCGATGGCCATTTTCCCGCTCGCTGCTATACCCCCTGACGGCACTGTTGGTGGGTCTGACCGTTCTGCCTGTCGCCCTCGCGGGGTGGGCGTTCGTGAGTTCGAACCGGGAACAGGTCGCGACGCTCGAGATGCAGTACCTGACGCGCCAGTCCGTCGGGTTGGCACGCGAGGTCGAGTTGTATTTCCTCGACAGCGTCGGTCGGATTGAGGCGGTGGCCAGGGCGCTCAGTATCGCGGGCGGCCAGGCCGGCGCCGGCGCCGCGCAGGCTCTCAACGAACTGGTCAACGAGAACAGGCACATCGTGTTGCTTCGGTTGCTGGACTCGTCGGGCAAGGGATCGTTTGTCCAGAATCGGACGATGGCTCCGGCCGCCGAGCACGAGCTTGAGCTTGCTCTGAGCAACGCGTTCACCGAGAACATGAGCGGGAGGCCGGTACGGCGCGAACTCGTTCGGCTCGCGAACGAGGACACGATGGTGGTGGTTTCCATCCCGCTGCGGAGTGCGGATGGCGGTGTCTCAGGTGCGATGCAGGGCGTGGTATCGCTCGAGGGGCTGGTCTCGCGGCTCGCCGAGGAGAGCGGCAAGGGTATGACGGTCGACGTGGTCGACCGGGCCGGCGACGTCGTGTTCTCGAACGACCAAAGCCACGTGGGTAAATCCGCCGCGTCTCATCCGCTGGTCGCCCAGTTCCTCGAAGCGCCGGTGCGCCTGACGAAGACCTACCGGGATCCGCTGCGGTCCGCAAACGACGAGGTCCTCGGCTCTCTGTGCCCGGTGGAGGACCCGCCGTGGGCCGTGGTGACCGCGCGCGACGTGAGCGTCGCGTTCGCAGCCGTACGCAGCATGGCGGAGAAGACCGCATTGCTGGCGATAGCCACCGGGTTGCTGGCGACGCTGGCCGGAGTGCTGGTGGCCCGCCGCATCACCTCCCCCTTGCGCCACCTCGCCGACGTGAGCACTGCGGTGGCCCAGGGCGACTTCTCCCGCAAGGTGCCGGTCACATCGCGCAACGAGCTCGGGCAGCTGGCGGACAACTTCAACGTGATGGCGGTCGAGATCGCGCGGACCGTGTCTTCGCTCCAGGAGGCCCTTGCCGAGAACAAGGAGCTCCTCGTCGACTCGATCCGGGCGCTCGCGGCGGCGATCGACGCCAAGAACCCATACACCAGCGGTCACTCCGAACGTGTGAGCCAGTACGCGGTCGCGATCGCGCGCCAGTGCGGCATCGAAGGCTCCGAGTTGCAAAAGGTGGAGATCGCAGCCCTCCTCCACGACGTCGGCAAGATCGGCATCGACGATGCGATCCTCACAAAGCCGGAGGCTCTGACCGACCCGGAGTTTGCACAGATGCGGGTCCACACCGTCAAGGGCGCGGCGATCGTCAGCCCGATCAAGCGGCTGCGCGAGATGTTGCCCGGCATCCGCTCGCACCACGAGAACTGGAGCGGTGGCGGCTACCCGGATGGTCTTGTCGGAGAACAAATCCCGCTCGTCGCCCGGATCATTGCCGCGGCTGACGTGTTCGACGCCATGACGACCCAGCGGCCGTACCAGCAGGCCATGCGCCTCGACTTCGTGTTCAAGCGGATCGGCCAGATGGCCGGGAACCGGCTCGACCCAAACATCGTGAGGGCGTTTCTTGCGGCCGTCCGGACAGGCGACCTGATACCCTTGGGTCAGGTGGAGGTGGCATAGCGATGCGAGGCGCAGCCCGTGCCCTGTGGCGCCTTTCGGTAATCGTGCTTCTTGCGGCGTGTGCTTCGAGTGCGTCCCAGTCGGCCGCCCGGGCGCCCGATGTCGACCCCCGAGATCCTCTCGCCGGGACGAGGCTGATGCAGCTGGGCCAGGCGCTCGTCTCGGAGGGCAAGACCGCGGAAGGACTCGAGAGGTACCGGGCCGCGCTGGCGCTTCAGCCGAAAAACCCGACGATTCACAACCTGATCGGTGTCGCCCTGCTGCAGGACGGGAACCCCGCGAAGGCAATCGAGTCGTTCAACCGCTCCCTTGCGCTCGCGCCGCAGTACTCGGACGCACGCAACAACCGCGGCGCGGCGTACGTCCAACTCGGGCAGTTCGCGATGGCCGAAGCCGACTTCCTGGCCGTGCTGAGCGACTCCACCCACGCAAACCGTGCCAGCGTCTACTGCAACCTTGGTGCGTTGTACCTCTCGCGCGGGAACCTCTCG
Organism: Acidobacteriota bacterium; assembly: GCA_003158745.1. Taxonomy (GTDB): domain Bacteria; phylum Acidobacteriota; class Thermoanaerobaculia; order Thermoanaerobaculales; family Thermoanaerobaculaceae; genus RBG-13-68-16. The sequence continues at coordinate 13,992 of PMLC01000009.1, read as the reverse complement.
GCCGCCGAGGAGAACCTGCACCGGGCGGCGGTGCCCTCCGGCCCGATCGAGGCGTTCTTCATGCTCGGTCAGGTCGAGGAGAAACTCGGCAAGCGCGAACTCGCTGAGGCCGCCTTCCGCAAGGCGATGGAAAAGGCGCCCGAACGGCCCGAGATCGCGCTCGCGCTCGGCATGCTCCTCGAGTCTGAGGGCCGCAAGGATGAGGCGCGCGACGCGTTCCATCGCGTCGTGGCGCTCGGCCCGGACTCGGCGGAGGCAAAACAGGCCCGGGCGCACCTGGAGTGATCCCGTGGCGTTCCAGTACCTCTTGAACAACCTCTTGGTTGATGTGCCCGGTGCGCAGGGCGCGATCTTTCTCGATTACGAGGGCGAGTCCGTGGAGTTCGTGTCCCGGCAGGCGACGCCATACGAGCTCAAGCTCGAGGGCGCCTATCACGGGATCTTCCTGCGCCAGGCGGCGCGTCTCGCAAAGCTCATGGGGGCGGGCGGGCTGGAGCGCCTTTCGATCGGGGGGACCAAGATGCAGGTGATGAGCCGCGCTCTGAAGGCCGGCTACTACGTGGTCCTCGTGATGGAGCCCGGCGCCTCGGTGGCGATCGCAGGAGCGGCGCTGGCGAGGGCCAGCGACGCCTTCAACCGAGAGATTCCCTGACGCGGCCTAGTTGGGTCGTTTCCCCGGGGGTGAGCCTTGGATCTGTTGGATCGGTTACGTCGCGGCCTGGAGGCGACCCGCTCGCTCCTGGGCGAGCGCTTTACGGTGGGAGGGTGGGGGGTCACGCCCGAAACGCTGGAGGAAGCCCTGCTCGCCTGTGATGTGGGTGTCGAGGTGGCCGAGACCCTGGGGCGCGACTTCGCGGTCGCCCAGCGGCGGGGAGACGTCTCTCCCGGGAGCGAGCTTGGCTGGTTGCGGTCGCGCGTGCAGTCGCTCCTGACGATCGGGAATGGGAGCTCGGGGCGGGGCCGGCCGCACGTCACGCTCGTGGTCGGGGTGAACGGTACCGGCAAGACGACGACGGCCGCTAAGCTCGCGGGCAAAGCCCGGGAGCAGGGGAGATCGGTGATCTTGGTTGCGGCCGATACGTTCAGGGCCGCGGCAATCGAGCAGCTCCAGGCGTGGGGCGAACGGTTATCCGTACAGGTCGTGGCGCAGCGGCCGGGCGCCGACCCCGGCGCCGTTGTGTTCGACGCGCTGCAGGCGGCATCATCTCGGGGAACGGACGAGGTGATCGTGGACACCGCCGGACGTCTCCACACCAAACACAACCTGATGGCAGAGCTCGAGAAGGTGCGCAAGGTGTGCGCCCGCGCCGTGCCCGGCGCGCCCCACGAGGTGCTCCTCGTGCTCGACGCCCCCACCGGTACAAACGGCCTGATTCAAGCGAGGGAGTTTCGGATCCATGCCGGGGTGACCGGTGTGGCACTCACCAAGCTCGACGGCACCGCCAAGGGAGGTGTCGTGCTGGCGGTGGCGCACGAACTGGGCGTGCCGGTGCGGTGGGTCGGTGTCGGGGAGGCTCCGGAAGACCTGCTCCCGTTCGACCCCGGTGTTTTCGCCGGCGCGCTGCTGGAGGCACTCACATGAGCGGGGGTTGGTTCGGTCCGATGAGGCAGGCGCTGGAGGAGGCGGAAAAGGGGCGTTACGGGGCGAGTCCGAACCCGATGGTGGGCGCCGTGCTCCTCTCGCACGAAGGCGAGGTCGTGTCCGTCGGTGCGCATTTGCGGTGCGGAGGTCCCCATGCCGAGGTCGCGGCACTCGCTGGCGGGGCGGGGAAAACCGTCGGCGGGACGATCGTCGTCACGCTCGAGCCGTGCGTACCCTCGCCGAACAAGAGGACGCCTCCGTGCGTGGACGCAATCATCGCGGCTGGGATCTCGCGCGTCGTGATCGGGACCCGTGACCCGTCACCCGCGATGAATGGGCGCGGCGTGGACGCTCTGAAGACGGCAGGCGTCGAGGTCATAGAGGGTGTCGAGGAGGAAGCGTGCCGGACGCTCAATCGCCGTTTCTTCTACTGGGTCGCCACCAGCCGGCCCTATGTGACTCTCAAGATGGCGATGACTCTCGACGGGAAGCTGGCGGCCCGAGGGGGCCGGTCGCGCTGGATCACCTCGGAGGCGTCGCGTCGTGAGGGGTATGCCCTGCGCGAGGAGTACGACGCCTTGCTCGTCGGCGTCAACACGGTGCTGGCGGACGACCCCCGGCTGCTGCGCCATCTTGGGCTCAACCCGAACCCGCGCCTCACGAGGGTCGTGCTGGACACTTCCCTGCGCACGCCTTGCGACTGCGCGCTGCTCGAGAAGTACCCCGAGGACGTCGTGGTGTTCTGCCTTGAGGGATCGCCGGCCGGGCGACGCCGCGAACTGGAGAGGCGCGGCGTCACGGTGGTCGAGGTTGGGGACGACCAACGGGGCCGGTGCGATCTGCGCCAGGTGCTCCGCCGGCTGGCGTCAAACGGCACGAGTTCGGTCCTGGTCGAGGGCGGCGGCGAGGTGCACTGGTCTTTCCTGCGAGAGGGGCTCGCCCACCGGGTGCACGCGTTCGTCGCGCCGCTCGTGCTCGGGGGGCGCGAAGCCACGCCGTCCGTGGGCGGACCGGGGTTCGCGTCGCCGCAGGAGGCGGTCAGGCTCCATTTCGTCGACGTGCGGCGCCTCGAGGGCGATCTCGTCATTCAGGCCGAGGTCCAAGGTGTTTAGCGGGCTCGTCGTCGTGATCGGCGAAGTGCGCGGCCGGGTGCGTCAGGGCGGAGGGGCGCGCCTCGAGATCCGTTGTGCCCTGCCGGGCGAGCCCCTGACGTGCGGCGAGAGCGTGGCGGTGCTGGGCGCTTGCCTGACGATCGCGAAGGCGACGGCGGGTGGGTTCGAGGCGGACGTCTCGCCTGAGACCCTGAGCCGCACGACGCTCGGCGCGCTACGGGCAGGCAGCCGCGTCAACCTCGAGCGCGCGATGCGGCTCTCGGACCGCCTCGGTGGCCACCTGGTGCTGGGCCACGTGGACGCCACGGTCGCAGTGGTGTCGGCGCGTCCGGCCCGCGAGTACAGCACCGTTCGGTTCGCGCTGCCGTCCGCTCTTGCGCCCGAGGTCGCCGAGAAGGGTTCCGTGGCGGTGGACGGCGTTTCGCTGACCGTTTCGCGCCTCGGCGAAGGCTGGTTCGAGGTCGCGCTGATCCCGACCACCCTATCGGAGACGACGCTCGCGGCCTTGCGCGCCGGCGACCTCGTCAACCTCGAGACTGACGTGCTCGCGAAGTACGTCCGCCGTTCGCTCGCCGGCGAGAGGCCGGGGATCACGTCCTTGCTGGCAGGGCTCGGCGATGCGTCGGATTGAGCCGGCGTTCCCCGACCTAATGCCCGTCACGCACCGCCTCGGGCCGCTTCCGGAGGTGGTCGAGGGCGGCGGAGGCGTGCTCGATCCTGTCGACATGCGGCTGGTCTGGCAGTCGCCCTTGCGACACCGGCAGGTGGGCGACCGCTCGATCCCGCGACGGCCGGTCAGGGTGCTTGTCCACGCCGAGGCGGCGTGTCGCGAGATCGCCTTCCTCGAGAGGTTGGTCGCAAGCGGATGCGGCATCCTGGTCCTTCTCGACGCACCAATGCCGGTCGCTTTGCTTCCGGAACCCTCGTTCGAGGGCCAGATCGTGGTCCTGGCCCCCTGGGTGCCCCCGTTCTGGGGAGGGAAGCCGATAGCGCCGCTCGAAGCGTTTCGATCGCGGCGGATGCCGGCCGGCGTTCTGCTCTGCCTCGGCCCGGCGCCGGAACCGTTCGAGCAGGTGATCGACGGTGTCCGGGAGGCCCAGGCCGCCGGCGCCCGGTTCGTGCTCGCGAGCCCGTTGTCGATCCCGCCCGAGGATCGTCATCGCATGTACGACGGCAGGGCCGGCGAGGGAGGCGACGAGGCACTGGAGGACCTGCTCTTCCACACCGACCTCGCCCAGCTTGCGGTGGACCTTGAGCGGGAGGCCTCACGGGCGTGTCAGCGGCTCGGCCTTGCCGAGGGGCTGCCCGGACCGGCCACGTCGCTCACCCCCATCGCCACGTTCGCCGCGAGCGCGCGGCTCCTTCTGTGGGCCCGGCGGCTCGATCTCCTCGACGGCGTCAATTCGACCGGGTGGCAGTTGCGGCGGGCGGCCCGTGCCCTGCTCGCCTCCAGCCGGGACCCGGGCGCGCTGCTTGTCGACGACAACCTCCGGGTGATCCCGGGGTTCACGCCGTGGGTAGAGGCGTTCGCGCGGTCGGCGTGGAGTGGGGGCGGGGAGCCGTTTGACGAGGTGATGGCGCGCTGGATCGCCCCTTGACGACCGGGCACCGGGCGCCGGCCGCCGGGCGCAGAACGACCCTTGTAAGGGCAGCGCATCTGCGGTCGCTGTGGCGGCCGGCACCTTCTCTGGCGGGTTCCCCTGGGAGCGATTGCCCGTGATCGTGGGCGCTTCCCGGAGCCCGGAGCCCGGAGGCCGGACCACGGGAAGGGGGGTGGTGGGGCTGTATGTACATCTGCCCTTCTGCGCCAGCCGCTGCGCGTATTGCACATTCGCGACCTCGACCGAGCTCGACCTGTTGCCGCGGACCATGGCCGCGTCGACGCGTGAGATCGCCCAGATGGGTCGGAGGGGCGGCCGGAGCCTCGCGACACTGTACCTGGGCGGCGGAACGCCATCGCTGGTTCCTCCGGGTGAGCTCTCGAAGCTCTTCGCCGAGCTCGACCGGTACTTCCCGCGTCTCCCGGACGCCGAGGTCACGCTGGAGGCGAACCCGGACGACGTGACCGTCGAGAAGGCCCTGGCGTGGGCCAAGCTCGGCGTCAACCGCGTGTCGGTCGGCGTCCAGGCTTTCTCCGACCGGGTGCTCGCCATGCTCAACCGGCGGCACGACGCCGCTCAGGCGAGCAACGCCGTGCGGGCGCTTCAGGAGACCGGTCTCGCGGTCTCGGTCGACCTGATGCTCGGCTTGCCGCGCTTTGCCGATGAGGACCTCCGAGCGAGCCTCGCCGAGCTGCTCCGTCTGCGTCCCGGCCACGTCTCCGTGTACCTGCTGGAGATGGACAAGCCTCACGAGCTCGCCCGGCTCGCCCAGCGCTGTCCGGACCTCTTTCCGGATTCCGACGCGGCGGCGTCCCAGTACCTGACGGCCGGGCGAGAGCTTGTGGCGGCCGGCTACACGCACTACGAGATCTCGAACTTTGCGCTGCCGGGGCGCGAGGCCCGCCATAACGTCCGCTACTGGCGACGGCAGCCCGTACTCGCCGCCGGACTTGCCGCGCACGGCCATTCCGGGCGACGGCGCTGGGCGAACCTCGATACCCTGCCGGCGTACCTGGAGGCGGTCGAGGCTGGGCGGGCGCCGCTGGCCTGGAGCCGCCGGCTCTCCGACAGCGAGGCCGCCAGGGAGCGCGTGATGCTCGGGCTCCGGCTCGCGAGCGGGGTGGCCGACACCGAGATCGCGGCGTGCGGCGGTCTGGCTCCGGCGTTCGCCGAGAGGTTGGCGGACTTCCTGGCTCTCGGGCTTGCACGGCGGTCGCGAGAGCGTGTTCGCCTGACGCCGCGCGGCTGGCTCGTCTCCAACGAGCTCTTCGCGGGGCTTTGGTGAACCTCGCGGGTCCGACGTTCCGGGGTAAACTCCCGGCGTGGAGAACGCGATGAAGCGTCTCGGGGTGCCGCTCGTCGTGCTGGCTCTCTCGGCCGGGTTGGCGCACGCCGGCAATTTCGGCTTGGGCCAGGGCTTCACGCAGGCGGACCTCGACTCCATCACGGAGGCGCTCGGCGACGTCGTGAGCTTCCCCAACCTGGCGACGGCTACGCCGGGAGGTGTGACGGGTTTCCAGATCCTGGGCGCCGCCGGGGGCCCCGAGGTCCACACGAGCACGCACTGGTGGCAGTACGTCTCCCACGCCAACACGGTGGGTGGTGTCCTGTTCGGCCAGCGTGTGATCGTGCGCAAGGGGCTCCCCTTCAACCTCGACTTCGGCGTGCAGGTCGGGAAGGTGTTCGGGAACCAGTTCTGGGGCGCCGACGCGCGGTGGGCGTTCGTCGAGAGCGGCGCGTTGTCGCCGGCGATGGCCCTGCGGGTCACGTACTCGCGCCTCAGCAGCTCCCTCCTCGATCGTCTCGAGGTTGCGGAGGGCCAGCTCGTGGTCTCCACGGGCTTCCCCTTGGTGTCCCCGTACGGCGCGATCGGCTACCGCCGCGCCAGCGGGCGCGCCTCCTTCGGAGATCCGGTGCCGCTCGCGTATTCCTCGACCACGAGCGGAGTCACAGCCACCGTCGGTGCAAGGCTGGGTCTCCTTCCGTTCCTCCAAGTCATTGGCGAGGTCAGGCGAACCACGACGACATGCGTTTTTGTCGGTGCGGGGGTGGGTCTATGAGGCGGCGGTGGTTGGCCGCAGCGGCGCTGTCCGCGCCGGTGCTTGCGTTGCTTGCCGGGTGTGACCGGCCGCGGGGCGAGACACCCCGGGACCGGGTCACCCGGCTCCGTCTGTTGCACCGCGTCTCGGCGAACTGGTACGAGGTGAAGAAGGAACGGGACGGCAAACCGGTCCTCGTTCTGGACCTGACGGTGACCAACAACGGCAACGAGAGCCTCAACGAGGTCACGATGCGGCTGCACCTCGCGGCAGCGGACGGCAAGGACCGCCTCGTCATACCCGTCACGCTTGACGTGTCGCGGATCAAGCCGGGTACCCTTCAGGTGCACCCCCGGGGGCCGGGGAGACCCCTGACCTCCGAGGTCAAGGCGGGGCCACCGGGCCACCTCGTTGTGGGCGTGCCGGGGATCGAGGTGAAGCCCGGCGAAGAGATCACCCTCGAGATGCAGGGCCAGCCCTCGAAGGACGAGATCGCGAAATACCCCGAGTACCGAGGTGTCAGTTGACCTGGGAGGGGGAGGAGATCTGGAACCGCTCGTGGACGATCCTCTCCAGGCGAGGGCGGATCACCAGGTTGAAGGTGTCGTCCTTGTCGGGGAAGAGCCTGAGCACCGCCGTACGCGCGGCTTCGATGAGGCGCAACGCCTCGCAGAAGGTCAGCTTCTCGTCCTCGGAGAGCACTTGAGCCGTGACGTCCACCAGCAACCGCATGCGCCGAATGCGGTGTTGTTCCTCGTGCAGGGCGGCCTCGTCCGTCATCCCTCCTTTTCAACCGAATATCGGCTTGTGACATTTCCGGCGGGACCTTCACGGCCGGAACGCCTCATTCCCGGTACCGTGGCGCGGGCGGCTCGAGGATGACTCGGCCGGCGCTTCTCGGGGTGGCCATGACCGCGGCGCAACTCGGAGGCGAGGTGCTGCGACAGTCCTTCGGCGCTCTCGCTCCCGAGGAGGTGACCGAGAAGGCCAGGAACGACTACGTGTCCGCTGCGGACCGGGCGAGCGAGGAGGTGATCGCCGCCTTCCTGCAGCGCGAGACGCCGGAGTTCGGTCTGCTGGCGGAGGAGAGCGGAGCGAGCGGTGCTGCGGGAGCGCGATGGGTCGTGGACCCCTTGGACGGCACCGCGAACTTCATCCACTCGTTCCCGCACTTTGCCGTGTCCGTCGGGCTCGTGGAGGACTCCCAGGTGCTCCTCGGCGCGGTGTACGACCCGATGCGCGACGAGATATTCTCAGCCGCCCGCGGTACGGGTGCGTGGTGCAACGGCCGGCGCCTGAGAGTTACTGGACGGCCCGGCCTCGCGGGAGGGTTCCTGACCACCGGTTTTCCGTTCCGGGTTCACCGGATGCTCGATCTCTACCTGCGCATCTTCCACGACGTCTTTCTCCGGGTCGCCGCCATCCGGCGGCCCGGCGCCGCCGCTCTCGACCTCGCCCACACCGCGGCCGGCATCTTCGACGGTTTCTTCGAGTTCTGTCTGTCCGACTGGGACATCGCGGCGGGCGCTCTCTTGGTCCGCGAGGCCGGCGGCGTGGTGACCAACCTCGACGGCGCCAGTGGCATCTTCGAGCACGGCAACGTCGTCGCGGCCGCCCCCGGTGTCCACCGGGAATTACTGGACGTGATCCGGTCCCACTGCCGGGAGGCCGACGTTTACCCTTAATCGCGGCGTCACAAAATAGTGCGACTCTGTCTCGTGAATGGGCTCCCTCGGGGCATTCGTTCTGTGCAGAAACTTGCCAGTCGACGATCAACGAGTCTATTCTCCGTGCGCAGGATCGTTTCGAGCGGAGGTGTCGAGGAGCGCAATGATAGCCACGCCGGCCAGCGATTCCAGTCCACGCCTGTTTCCAGTGAGGCAGCATGTTCACCGGAGGGGGAAGGACCTCGAGCGCTTCCTCAACCTCTGGAAGCTCGCGCTGATCGGCAGCATCGCTCTCGTGATGCTCTTGGGCCGCGTCAACCGACCGCACGGAATGCCCGAGGACCCCGTTTTCCAGATTGTGTTTGGCATCATGCTATTGGTGGGAATTGCGTTGCAGCTCTACCTCGCGTGGGCTCCGTGGGAGTCCAGGATCTCGGTCTGGATCGTGAGCTTCGATCTCATCGCCGTGACCCTCCTGGTGCTCGGCTACGTTGCCGTCGATCGCGCGATCGTCGCAACGAACTCCCAGGTCATTTTCTTCTTCTATTTCTTCTTTGTCGTCGCCGCTGGACTGCGGGGAGACCCCCGGGTCTCGCGGACGGTTGCATACACGGTGCCGACCTCCTACGCCTTCGTGCTCTTCATGGCCGTCGCCTGGCGTCACGTCGAGTCGGCGTCTCCGCCGGACCCGCTCTATGGCAGCTTCCGCTGGGACCTGCAGGCGGCACGTCTGATCATCCTCGCAGTGGTCACCATCATCATCAACTACGACGTGGGCTTAGTCGCGACCGACCGCGCCGAGGCGCGCACCGATCCCCTCACAGGCGTCTACAACAGGCGGTTCCTCGAGGAGTTCCTGCACCGCGAGATGACCCGCAGCCGCCGGTCGCGGCAGCCGCTCTCGGTGCTCCTGCTGGACCTCGATGGGTTCAAGGCGTTCAACGACGAGTTCGGTCATCTTGAAGGAGACCGCGTGCTGGCGGCGGTGGCCGCGAGCCTGCGGGATGCCGTCCGCACCACCGATGTCGTCGCCCGTTACGGGGGCGATGAGTTCATTGTCGTGCTGCCGAATACCCCTGGCGATGCGGCCCGCCGCGTGGCGCGCGACCTCACCATGGCGGTGCCCCCTCCCGTGTCGTTGTCGGTGGGTATCGGGTGCTTGGGGGAGGGCATTCAAACCGCCAGCGAGCTCTTCGCGATCGCGGATGCCGCCCTCATGAACGCCAAGCAGGCCGGCGGGGGCGTGTGCGTCCAGTAGCGGCCGCTACCGATCCGGTCACTAGCGGTCTTGCCTGATGCCGACGGTCCTCCATGGCGTCGTACGACACGTCCTGGGGAGGTCTTCTGGTCCTTGGGGTTGCCGGTCTCGTCCTGCCCGTGCTGCAGGGTTGGCTGTTCATCGCACTCGGAGCGTGGCTGCTGTCGCCCGACGTCCCAGTTTTCGCCCGTCTCCTGAATTGGATCGAGAACCGCTTCCCCCCCTTGCGATCGGCCATCCATCACGCGCGAAGGCGCGTCGGCGGCAGCGGCAAGGCGTCGGATACCCTTCTCCAGGGACCAAATTAGGCGCTTGGCCGCGACGTCACTGCGGGGATGCCGTGACGGGTATGGCCTGCCCGGGAACCTCGAGCAGGGCCGCGACCTTGGCGCGCCTCGGCCAGAGCACCAGCATGCCCGCAGCCGCGACGCCTGAGAAGATCATGAACCAGTCGACGTGGCCGGATAGGAAGAACAGCACGAGCCCTAGGATCGCCACGATCTCGATCCGGGCGAACGCCACTACGTGGGCGGCGAAATGGGCCGCGAGAAGCCGCTCCGGCTGCTGGCCTACGACATAGACCCGGCGCGGCGCAGCCAGCGTGACCCTATAGACCGGCATGATCGTCACCAGGTTGACGGCGGCGAGGAAGGCGAACCCCCACAGCAGAGTCTCGCCCTGCGGCAAGGCGGGGCGAACCGGGAGGGGGAGTGCGAGCACGACCGCGCCGTACAGGGCAAGGCTCGCCAACATACCGCCGCACACGACCTGGAGGCGTTGGGTATAACGCTCCACCGTCTGCTCCATGGTGGCCTCCCGATGTCAGGCCAGGTTACCGGGGGCCGGTTGCCTGGTCAATGCGCCCTTGGGGGTGACACAGCGAAACCCCGCGAGGCGGGGTTTCGGCTTGGCGGGATGCCCGCCCGGACATTTGCAGTGGGTATCGCGGCTGCTACGCCCGTTCAACGCCCGCGGCCGGTTTGGCAGTACCAATATCGACCGGGCCCCGGCCAGCGTCAAGGGGTTGAAACCGCCCCGATCGCCTCGACCACGGCGATCGCGGTCGCCAGCGCCGCGGCGCCGGATTCCCCGTCCACCCAGGCTCCTCTATGGCCCCGACATGCACTCTGGAACGCAAGATGCTCTGCCGCGAGTGGCTCTCCCTTCTCGACCGGGACATCCACGGGCGCGATGGTCGCTTCGGCCCCGGCGCGCACAAGGCGGTAGGCTGACACGCTCTGCTCGGCGTAGTCGATGGAGTAGTAGGCGTCCGGCTCGAAAAGGCGCAGTTTGCGGACGCGCTCAGAGGAGACCCGACTGGCTGTGAGGTTGGCTACGCACCCGTTCGCGAACGCGAGCCGGACGTTGGCGAGGTCGACCCGGGAGGACAGCACGGGCACACCGACGGCTCGCACCTCGGTGACCGGCGAACCGGCGTTGAGCGCCTGGGCGAGCTGGAGGTCGTGGACCATCAGGTCGAGGACCACGTCGATATCGAGTGAGCGCCGGGTGAACGGTGAGAGCCTCTGCGCCTCCAGGTATCGCGGGCGCGGAGCGCGTGCCAGCACGGCCTGCACGGCCGGGTTGAAAAACTCGGTGTGTCCGACGCCCAGAGCCACCCCGTTCCGTCGAGCGAGCGCGACCATTTCGCGGGCCTCGGCGACCGAGGCCGCGATCGGCTTCTCGACCAGGACATGGCAGCCGGCCGCGAGGAACCGGTCGGCCACCTCGCGGTGCGTGACGGTAGGCGACGCAATCACGGCGGCCTGGGCGAGCGCGACGGCCTCGTCGAGACTCCCGAGGGGCTGGGCCCCGAACTCGGAGCACACCGTTTCCAGGCGTGTCCGATCCGGGTCGAACGCGCCCACGCAGCGCCAGCCTGGCAGCGTGCACGCCAGACGGACATGGTGACGGCCAAGGTGGCCGACCCCCACAACCGCAACCGAGAAGGGAGCCTGCTCGCTCATGGGCGAGGAGCTTACGCGGGCGCCGGGCTCTTTTCCACTCCGTGGAGGCTCTTCTCCCTTGCCCCGCGGGCCCACAGGCGTCGCTTGGGCTGCGCATCGAGAGTGCACTGGTTCCACTGCGTGGAGGCGGTTTTGGTAGCCCCTCGCATTACGCGACGTTCGGGCCTTGCTCGCCCCCGCTCGGTGCCCGCGGCCTGCGGAGCCTATGTCGCTCCACCTGAGAGGCGGCAGTTGAACCCCCCCCGCCCACAGAGCGGGAGGTCAGGGGTTAGCAACGAAGGCACTCGCGGGGCGGGCTACACTCGCAGCTGGAGGGAGTCAGTGATCGACTCGCACGCGCACCTGACGATGTTCCCGATCGACGAACGGGAAGGTGTCCTCGGCCGGGCCGCCGAAGCCGGGGTTGGGGCGATCCTGGTTCCGGCAACCGGCCGGGACGACCTCGACGCGGTCGCCGAGATGGCGGGGCTCGGCGAGGGCCGGACCCCGGGCGCGGTCGGGTTCCACCCCCATGAGGCGAGCAAATGCGACGTGGCTTGGAGGCGGCGGGTGGAGACGTTGGCCGAGGCGCCCGGGATCGTGGCCATCGGCGAGATCGGTCTCGACTACCACTACGAGCTGTCGCCCCGGGAGGACCAGCGCCGCGTCCTCGCCTGGCACCTCGGCCTCGCGCGCGAACGCGGTTTGCCGGTCATCCTCCACCACCGTGAGGCATGGGAGGACTTCCTCGCGGCGCTCGACGCCACTCCCAAGGTGCGCGGCGTGGCGCACTCGTTCACGGAGGGCGCCGAAGGGGTCGCTGAGTTGACGCGGCGAGGGTTCTTCGTCGGGATCTCGGGAATGGTGACGTTCCCCAAGGGGGAGAACATCCGTGAAGCGGCTCGGGCCGTGCCCGCGGGCAGGCTCCTGCTCGAGACGGACAGCCCGTACCTCGCGCCGGTTCCGCACCGCGGGAAGCGCAACGAGCCGGCGCTCGTCAGGCTCGTGCTCGAGGAAGTGGCACGCGTTCGCGAGATCGATGCCGCCGACCTCGAGCGGGAGACGGACTCGGCGTTCGAGGAGCTCTTCCTCCGGCGCCCCTGAAACCGGCTGCGATGCGGTTCCACGGAGTTCACCGGCGCCAGAAAGGCAGGGGAGCAGAGGAGCAACAAAGGACCCTTTGATCTTCGGCTCCTCAGCCCCTCAGCCCCTCCGCTCCTCTGCTTGTCGCTCCTGAGCCCTGGCCCCTGCCCTACGGGTGATTTGCGAGCGCTGCGAGCAGGTCCGCCATCAAGACGATACGGCGTTCCAGCGACCGCAGATCGAGGTATTCCTCGCGAGTGTGCATCCCGTCGCCCACGGGGCCGAGGCCGTCCACGATCGGGATCTTCGAGGGGTCCGCGATGTAGTTTGGGAACGAGATGCCTCCCCGGTCCTCCTCGACCTCGAGGCGCCAGCCTCGCTCGGCGGCAAGGCGTGTAACCTGCGCCGCGATGGGCGAGCCCGGCCCCTTCGGGTCCACCGGCGGAACACCGGTTCCGGGCAGGAACAGCATGCTGACCTCGCGTTCTCCGGCGGTCCTTTCGGTGAGGCGCGCAAGCCGCTCCATGATGCGGACGCCGTCCGACGGCGTGAGGTAGCGGGCCTCGCCCTCGGCAAGCGCGCGGTCCGAGACGACGTTGCGTCGTCGGGACGTGCCAAGGAGCGCGTGGTGGGTCGCCAGTCCGTTGACGAAGTCGGAGTCGCCGGCGACCATGCGGGCGACGTTCACGGTGGCCCCCGGCCCATTTTCGGACATTGCTTGCGCCTGCGCCACCCAGTCGGCCGCGGCCGCGAGGGCGGAACGGCCGTACCAGTAGGCAAGCCCGGAATGGGATGCGCGTCCGGTGACATCGAGCTTCCACTCGGTAAGGCCGCGGCGCCCCGCAACCAGCGTCTCGGCGTCGGCGCGTCCCTCTCCCGGCTCGATCACCAACAGGACGCGGGCACCTTCGCTCCAGCGCCGGACGGCCCTCTCGGAGATGTAACCGCTCACCTCCTCGTCGGGGACGAGGACCAGCATGAGGTCGTCGGGAGGTCTCTTGCCGCGCGCCGCCATCAGGTCGAGAGCGCCGATCAGCATGGCGAGTCCGCCCTTCATGTCGAGGGCGCCGGTCGCCCAGAGGCGGTGACCTTCCAGCCTCGGGGCTACCGCATCGAGCACCGTGTCCATGTGCCCGACCAGCACCAGCGGGTGGTCCCCGATCCGCGGTCCGCGGGCAACAAGGAGCGGCATGGACCCGCCGTCGCCGTCATCCTCAGGAATGATCTCCGGCGCGAGGCCGCGTAGCGCGAGCTCGGCCGCGACCCGCGCCGCCATCGCCGAGAGGCCCTGGGAGTCGCCGCTCGACGAGGAGATGGTGCAGAGCTCGACGAGGAGTTGCGTAGTTTTGGCAAAGATCTCGGGGGGCAGCATCTCTGGTTTCTGCGCCACGTCTACCTCCTGCGGGAGACTCTGGTCGGGGCAGGGCAGCGCCCTGTCGTCTCCGGCAATCCATGCACGAACTGTCGGCCCGGCCTGTTGTCGTCGAGCTGTCCACCAGGTGTTCCGCACCCGGAATGGCCGGCTCCAGCCGATGTCACTTCCCACTGCAAACGCCCGACGGCGTTTCGCATCACGGCAGGCGGGCATCCTGCCCGGAAACTGCAAGTCGTGTCGTTTCGGTGAGAAACGCAGGTTGTCGCGGGCTCTTGACTTGCGATCAAACGCCTCCTAGACTTCCTACAGGATACATTATATCTAATACA
>PMLC01000111.1 GCA_003158745.1 Acidobacteriota bacterium | reverse complement strand
GCCTTGAACTGACAGATGCACCTGCAATGGCGCCCAAGCCTGCGCGTCGGGGGTCAACCCGCCGACCGGGCTTCTTAGGAGGATGCTCGGCAGGGTGTGTCGCTGGACCCAGCGAGAGGGGAGGGACCGGCGCAAGCAGGCCTGAGGCGGAATGCGTGTAGCCGCGCCGCCGCCGTTGGGCCTATCGCAAGGCGCGCGAGCCGGTCGCACCGGAGNNCGTACCCGGAGGGTACGCTGAGGACGCGAGCCGACGAGCGCAACGGCACGGGCGAGACGCGGCTTCGCCGCGGCTCGCGGAGGGCACGGGGGGTCTGGAGCGGCCGGGTGGGTGGTGGAGCGGCCGCGGGGCCCCCCGCCCGGATAGATGGTCCGACGCCGGCGGCGCCTGAGGGCAGCGTCAGGTGCGGAGACGGGGGGCGCCGGGGTGGCGCACGATCTCCTGGGACTCTCGCGGCTTGAGAACACCGCGCTGAATCAGGTTGTGGATGATCAGCTGGTTGTAGAGCTTTCCCCCTGGCAGGAGCGTCAGGATCTGGCTCACCGTGTAGCGTCCGTTGACGCGGGACAAGACGAAGCCCTCTTCAGGGGCGCACTTGAGCTGGACGATGTCCTTGGGCGCGAGCGCGAGCTCGAGGATGGTGGACGGCCCAGCCGGGAGGTTCTCCACTTCCTTGACGATCTCCCGTTCGAGTTCGTCGGCCGCCACTAACGCCTTGGGGATGTTCGAATATCGTTCCCGGACTTCGAGGACCTTGCGGTAGGCCTCGAGGGTGTCCCCGAGGGCCATGCTGCTCTCCGCCTCCAGGATGCGATCGCGCCACGTGGAACGGTAGAACCCCGGGATCCGGCGGGGCGGCATGGCCGCCGGCAGGAGCTCGAACACACCGTTCTGCACACCTTGATACACGAAGCTGAGGACAGGGTGCTGAGACATCCGACAGGCGAGGGCGATCTCCTCGATGCTCTTCGTTCCGTCGATCTGGGCCAGAACAGCCGCTCCAGCGGGGGTCAGGCGCGTCTCGTCGATGGACTGGGTGACGCGCGGAATGAAGCCCGAATCGGGAATGACGGAGCTGATGCGCCTGCGCTCGTCGAGCTGACGGGCGCCCTCCATGATGAACTGGTCGACGCCGAGTTGAAGTTCCTTGAAGTCCCGCCTGGGCTGGACATCGTCGAGAAAGAAGAACTCCCCCTCGCTCCAGTGCATCAGGTCGTAGACCGTCTCGTCAGTCTTGAGGCGCACGAGATGGTCGACCTGCTCGCGGGTAAGGCGGTTTGTCTGGACGAGCAGCTCGCCCAGCATGACGTTTTGCTCTTTCTGCCGGTCGAGTAGGTGCTCCAGCTCCTCCTCGGTGAGGATGCCCCATCCGACCAGGTAGTAACCCAGGTGCTCCCGCGGATTGTTGGACGTGACCGCCGATACGAGGCCGGTTTGAAAGAGGATTTTCTTGGTGTAGCGCTGCCCCTTGATCACCAGGGTCCCGGTCTTGCGACTCACGGAGATCCACTGCATGAGGTCGGGGAAGGGCATCGTCCGGAGGTTGCCCGAGACTGCCATCAACCCTCCGATCGTGCGATCTCGACTGAGACGGTTGCCACGTCTTTGGCCTCCGGGCGCAACATCAACATTCAACAAGATACTCCACTCGGTTCGGCAGGACAGCCGTCTCCTGGACCGGGAGCGGCCTCACTGCGAGCGGTAGTTTCCGAACGAAAGCTCGATCCCGAAATCCTCCTTCTTCAGAAGCGCGATCACGGCCTGCAGCTCGTCGCGGGACGGCGAGGAGAGGCGAACCTGCTCTCCCTGAATCGCGCACTGCACCTTCTTGAACTTCTGCTCCTTCACGAGCTTCACGATCGCCCGCGCGGTCTCGGTCGGGATTCCCTGCTGGAGCGTGACCTCCATCCGGACCGCGCCGCCGGCCGCGGACGTGATTGGGGCCGCCTTCAGGTTCTTGACGGGGACGCCTCGGCGGGTCATCTTCCCCAGGACAACCTCCCACATCGCTTTCAATCTGAACTCATCCGGCGCCGCCAGCACCAGCAAGTTCTCCTTGCGCCTGAGCTCGATGCTGACCGACAGGCCCTTGAAGTCGAACCGCTGGCTGATCTCCTTGGAGGCCTGATTGACGGCGTTGTCTACCTCCTGGAGGTCGCACCCGCTGGTCACGTCGAACGATTGGATCACACCCATCGCGCACCTCCCTTCTAGTTCGGGGTTTCCGCCGTCTGGCTCTTGGGTCGGCGTCGGTGGTGCCGGCGCTTCTTCTTGCCTCTCGTCGCTCCGCTCACAACCCCGTCTCCGTCCACCGGTTGTGCGAGTTCAAGAGGCGCGGAAACGAGTTCCGAAGATGCCTGCAGCTCACCACCAGCGTCGCCGGCAGGCGGCCCCTCCGCTCCGCTCTTTCGGTGCCGCCGACCGCCGCGGCGCCGCTTCTTCTTCCCGGCCGTGCCAACGGCGACCTCGTTTGCGTCTCCTGACGACCCGACCGGGGTCTCGTCGGGTGGCTCGAGTCGTGCCTCGTCACCTGTTTCGGCCGACGTCTCGGGAGGAGCGGCCTCATCCCCCGGTTTCCGATGCCGCCGGCCGCCGCGGCGTCGCTTGCGCTTCTTCTCGCCTCCGATTTCGTCCGGGCCGTCGCCGCCGGTCGCCAGGTCCGCGGCGCTGACGGCAGCCGGGCGTGGGCTCGCCGGAGCGACCTCACGCACGATCCACTCCACCCTCTCCTCCGACCGGTGGAGGCTGGTGGTCGCGTTGATCTCGATCGTGATGTCGAACTCGCGCTCGAGAGCGGCAATCTCCTGCCGGCGCCCGTTCTGGAGGGCGTCCGCGAGCTCCGGGTGGAGCCCGACGCGGACGACCTTGAGACGGCCGTCCGCCGCTCGCGCCTCGATGCTCCGCAGGAGCCTCAGGCTGACGAATTCGGGAGAGGGGATGGTTCCCGTGCCGGTGCACGTCGGGCACGGCCTGTGGGTCCGCAGCACGAGAGCCTGTTTGACGCGCTGACGGTTGATCTCCAGCAGGCCGTTGGGGCTGATGCGGCCGACGGTGGAGCGCGCCTTGTCGGCCTTCATGGCGTCGCGCATCGCCTTCTCGACGGCGTGCTGGTGCTTGCGGGACCGCATGTCGATGAAGTCGACGACGACGAGGCCGCCGATGTCACGAAGCCGCAGCTGCCTCGCGACCTCCGCCGCGGCCTCGAGGTTGACCGTGTAGATGCTCTCCTCGTGTGACGCGCCGTGCGAGGCCCTGCCTGAATTGACGTCGATCGCGGCGAGCGCCTCGGTGGGGTCGATGACGATCGATCCGCCACCGGGAAGCTTCACGGTCCGGCTGTAGATCCCCTCGATCTGCGGCTCGACGTTGAATCTCGAGAAGAGTGGCATGCGCTCGGTGTAGCGGACGAGGCGCGTCTTGGCGCGCGGCATGGAGGCGTGCATGTACGCCTCGGCTCGCTCGAACACCGCGTCGTCGTCCACCAGCACCTCGTCGATGGAGCTGTCGAGGAAGTCGCGCAACGCCTGCACGACGATGTCCTGGTCGGAGTAGAGCAGGCGCGGCCCCTTCCCCTTCTTGGTCTCGGCCTGGACGCGCTTCCAGAGCCGGAGCAGGGCCGCGAGGTCCGCCTTCAGAACCGTCTTCGTCTGCCCGAGCGCGTTGGTGCGCAGGATAATGCCGCACCCTGGCGGCACGTCGAGCTTGGCCGCCTGCTCGCGCATGGTGGCGCGGATCTCCTCGTCCTCGACCTTGCGCGAGATACCGCGCGTCTGGTCGAACGGCGTGAGCACCAGGTACCGGCCGGCGAAGCTGACGTTCGTCGTGAGCGCGGCCCCTTTGGTGCCGGAGGGGTCCTTGGTGACCTGCACCAGCAGGGAGTGGCCTCGCTCCAGGATCCGGTCGATCCGGGAAGCGGACTCGTCAGAAGGCGGGGTTCGGTGGTACGCCTCAGCGACCACGTCATGGGCCGGGAGCATCCCGTCCCGCTCGGCGCCGAAGTCCACGAACGCCGCGTTCAAGGCCGGGTTGATGTTCGCGACGATGCCGCGGTAGATGTTGCCTCTGGACAAACCTGCCTCGGCAACGGCGAGTTGGTAGGTGTCGAGCGTGTCTCCGCTCATGATCGCGACGCGCACCTCTTCGGCGCGCTGCGCGTTGATCAGCATTCTCCGGCTCAAGCAAGCTCCAATCGGTCGGCCCCCGCCTGCGAGTGACGATCCTCATGCTCCGAAAGCACCGGCCCGTCGTCCGGCCCTGGGGCCCAGGCTACAAGGGTAGCATCCCGGTGTCGGGTTCACGCGGAACCGGGCGAGATCAGACGCACACGCGGTTACGTCCTTCGCGCTTGGCCTTGTAGAGCGCTGTGTCCGCCGCCCGGAGCACCTGGGCAGGCCGTGTGAGTCGGCCGGACGACTCGGCGACTCCGATGCTCACGGTCACCGCGACGATGGGTGCCGATTCCGGGCGCGGTTTGACACGCTTGGGCCTGCGCGTGGGCCGGTCGGCCGATCGCAGCGCGAATCCCGACTCGGCGATCGCCGCCCTGAGGTTCTCGAGGTCGACCAGGACTTCGTCGCGAGAACGGTTCGGGAAAACGAGCGCGAACTCCTCGCCGCCGACGCGATACGCACGCACCCCGTTCCCGGCCGCCTCGAGTCGCGACGCGACCATCCGCAGTATCTGGTCGCCCACGTCGTGGCCGTACCGATCGTTGACGGCCTTGAAATGGTCCACATCCACCATTGCGATGACGTATCCGGCCGCCAGTTTCTCGATCGCCTCGTCGAACGCCCGGCGGCTTGCAAGCCCGGTCAGAGAATCCCTGAACGCCATCGCGAACGTGCTCTCGAGCAGCGCGACGACCAGGATCAACCCTCCAGTGGCGAGGTAGAGCGACGGGGATCGGTTCGACTCGAGAGCCATGAAGCAGGCGACCAGGGCCCACAGGAACCCAGCCTCGAGAGCATTGCGCCTCAGCGCGCACAGCACGGCGACGGCCACGAACGAGCCGGCGAATGCGACGAGGGCAACGTCGGGCATGCGTATCGCGGCCGTGAGCCCAGCCGGCAGGACGCGACGTCCGAGCAGCGACACGAGCCGAGGCTGATACGAGAGCCAAACGAACGCGGCGACGGCGGGTTGAGCGGCGATCAACGTCAGCCTGGCGAAACCGATTGGGGTCAGGGTCCCACGCTCGGGGGCCATGCTCAACCACGCCAGGTCGAGCGGAAGGAGGAAGGCGGTCGCGTTGAACGCCCAGCGTGCCGCGTCTTCACCCACCGTTCCGGCGCCGAAGCGGAGGAGCATCCGGTCGGCCAGCGCGATCGCGACGACGGCGATCACTACACGCCCTCGCCGGAACCTCAGGCCGAGCAGCACGCCCGCCACGAGAACGATCCACGGATAGACGCGGAGGAAAGCGGCCAAGTCGTCCGGGAGCGGCCCAACGACGCGCGTGGCCAGGGCGGTCAGTGCCAATAGACCGGCCGGAATGACAAACGATGAGATCACGCCCATCCTCGGAACGACCTTCCCGTCTGCCGGCTGAGCATACGCTCACCTGAGCAGGGGCCGTCGGTGTCTGGTATTTTGTGCCGACGTCAGGGAGCCTCGCCATGAGAACGTGTTTGGCGATTGGGATCAGCTTGGCAGCGTCGATTGCGGGCCCCGCGTTCGCCGCGCCGCCCGCCCTCAGTCTCCCCGCTGGAGCCGAGACGGCCGCCAAGGTGATCGACAAGGGTGTCCTCGAAAGCGCGGTGCGCTTTCTCGCCGACGACCTGCTGGAGGGGCGCGCGCCGTCCCATCGCGGCGATGCGCTGGCGTGTCTCTACGTCGCCTCCGTCATGGAGTCACTGGGCCTCACGCCGGGAGGCCCGCGCGGCGGCTGGGAGCAGAAGTTCGAGATCGTCGGGATCACGACGACGCCTCCCGAGACATGGGCGTTCCGCGCCGGCGGCAAGGAGGTCACTCTGCGGCTCTGGGACGACTTCATCGCCGCCACCGGCGTCCAGGCGGCCGAGGAGTCGGTCTCGGACGCCGAGTTGGTGTTCGTCGGCTACGGCATCCAGGCGTCGGAGTACGGGTGGGACGACTTCAAGGGCGCAGACCTCAGGGGCAAGGTCCTGGTGATGATGAACAACGACCCGGACTGGGATCCGGCGGTGTTCGCCGGCAAGCGACGGCTCTACTATGGCCGCTGGACCTACAAATACGAGAGCGCTGCCCGGCAGGGAGCGGCGGGAGCAATCATCATCCACACCACGCCGTCGGCCGGATACAGCTGGAAGGTGGTGCAGAACTCGTGGGCCGGAGAGAAGTTCGAGCTGCCGGACGAAGGCGAAGCGAGGATCAAGGTGCGAGCGTGGACCACGGAAGACGCGACACGTCGCGTGCTTACCGCCGGGGGTTTCGATCTCGACGCGCTCGTCAAGCAGGCCCGGAGCCGTGGCTTCCGGCCGGTGCCGCTCGGCATCCGCACCTCGATCTCGCTCGCGAACGCCGTCAAACGCGGCGAGACCGGCAACGTGTTGGGGTTGATCCCCGGCAGCGACCCCGTGCTCAAGGACGAGGTAGTGATCTTCACCGCGCACCACGACCACCTCGGGATCGGCAAACCGGACGCCAAGGGTGACACGATCTACAACGGCGCGGTCGATAATGCGTCCGGCGTGGCGCAGGTGCTCGCGATCGCGAGGGCGTTCGCGGCACTGCCCGACAGGCCGCGGCGCTCGATCCTGTTCGCGATCGTGAGCTGCGAGGAGTCCGGCCTTCTCGGGTCGGCCTACTACGCGGCGCACCCCACGTTCCCGGCCAAGCGCATCGCGGCCGACATCAACTTCGACGCTGCGAACATCTTCGGTAAGACCCACGACGTGATGCTGGTCGGCAAGGGGAAGTCGACTCTCGATGCGATCGCGGAGGCGGCGGCCGCGTTGCAGGGCCGGGTGGTCACCGACGAGCCGTTCCCCGACCGCGGCGCCTATTACCGCTCCGACCAGTTCAGCTTCGCCAAGATCGGCGTCCCGGGGCTCTACTTCAAGGGCGGCCTCGACTTCGTCGGGCGCGACCCCGGCTGGGGAAAGAAGGTCACCGAGGAGTGGGCCGCTGCCCACTACCATCAGCCGAGCGATCAGTGGGACGAAGGCTGGAACTTCGACGGCATGATCGAAGACGCACAACTCGGATTCTTCGCCGGGCTCGCCGTCGCCGGCGCCGACTCGATGCCCGGTTGGCTCCCGGGCGACGAGTTCGCAAAGGTCCGGGCAACGACCGGAGGGGCTGGCGCGGCCCAAGTGCCGCATCCTGGAGGGAACCGATGAATCATTCGATGACGACAACCGGGTTTGCGCTCGATGGGTACCGGATCACGAGGAATCTCGGCGTCGTGCGCGGGATCACGGTGCGCTCCCGATCTATTTTCGGCACGATCGGCGGGGCGCTGCAGACCCTTGCCGGGGGCAACATCTCGCTGTTCACCGAGCTTTGCGAGAAGACGCGTGCCGAGGCGTTCGACATGATGCTGGCGCATGCGGAGCAACTCGGCGCCAACGCGGTGATCGGTATCCGCTACGACGCGACCGAGCTCATGCAGGGCGTGACCGAGATGGTTTGTTACGGAACCGCCGTCGTGGTGCAGGCGGCGTGAACGCATGGCGCCGCACTCACGGTTGTGGGCGAAACAAGGCGGTGGCACTGTGCGCCGGGATGAGTGGCACAGGCGGCAGTCGCCCAAGGGTGTTGCGGAGGCAAGAATGAAACGACAACTTGGAATGTGTGCTGCAGCAGCGTTCACTTGTATCGGTCTCATGAACATGAGCGCTGCCCGCGCGCAGACGGCGGCGCCAGTTGGCTCGCCACAGCCAGAAGTGGCGGCGGTGCAAAAGGTGATCGAGGGCTTCATCGATGCCCTCAACGCCGCCGATATCGAGAGGCTCTCACCGTTCTTCGCCAGCGACGCGACGATGTTCTTTCCGCTCGCCCCGCTCTCCCTGCGGCTCGAGAACAAGGAACAGATCACCAAGGTGTTCACCGTGTTCTTCGAGAGCGTGCGCAAGGGAAAAACCGGTCCGCAGTACATGAACCTCGCCCCACAGGACCTGCGCATCCAGCTCTATGGGAACACCGCCGTCGTGACGTTCCACTTCAAGGGACCGGACCTGATCTCGCGCCGTACGCTGGTGCTCGAGCGTACGGCCGGGAAGTGGCTGATCGTTCATATGCACGCGTCCGGGCTGCCTGTGCCGAAGGAGTGAGCCGGGTCACTCGGCGCAGCTACTCCGAGCACCCGGCAACCGCCGGCAAGGAGGCGGTCGTCCACGACGATCTCACGGTCATTTGCCCCACACCTTATGCGGGGCGCCTCGAGGCGATTAATTTCGACAACGAGGGGCACGTGATGGAGTACTCCGTCGACGTGTCGAAGGACGGCAACACGGTCGTGTTCCTGAGAGAGGCGGAGCCATCGGTCCCGAGGTCCCGCCTCACGTACAGCAGGATCGCCGAGGATGTTGTGGATGTGGCGTTCGAGATCGCGCCTCCCGGAACGCCCGCAGCGTTCAAGCCATACGTGTCGGGGCGGACCCTCTGCCTGAGCCACGACTAGCAGGGCTATGTCGGGCCGCCCGACCGCGCCTCTTGGTGTCAGACGCCGGTTTCCCCGAGCAGGCACTCGACCGCCTCGAGGTCGGGCGGGACGGGTTCGGGGATCCGGACCCGCCGGGATGCCGCTGCAACGTCCTTGAGGCCGGAGCCGGTGACCATCAGCACGACCCGTTCGTCGCGGGTGACCAGCCCCTCGTCGAGGGCCGCCAGCAGGCCGGCAAGCGACGCGGCCGCGGCGGGCTCGGCAAACACACCGGTCGTCCGGGCAAGCATGGCGACGGCGTCGAGGATCGCCTCGTCTCTCACCGTCACGCCGGCGCCCCCGGATGCGCGCACCCGATCGAGCGCCATGATCGCGTTGCGCGGTGTTCCGACGACCAGCGAGTCGGCGACGCTCGCCGCATTCGCCACCGGGGTCACCGAGGGCGAGCCGGCGCGAAGTGCCCGGGCGAGCGCGGGAGAACCCTCTGGCTGGACCACGATGAGGCGAGGCGCGCGCTTCAGAAGACGGCAGCGCACGAGGTCCGCAAACCCTTTCGCGATCCCCGAAACGATCACACCATCACCGGTCGGAACGATGACCACCTGCGGCCCGTCCGGGGCGAGGTCAGCGGCGATCTCGATCGCCGCGGTTTTCTTGCCCTCGATCGTGAACGGGTTGTAGGCGGTGTTGCGGCTGTACCAGCCGAACCGCTCGCACGCGGTCAGCGAGAGCTCGAACGCGTCGTCGTAGCTCCCGTCCACCGGCACCACCTGCGCCCCGTAGCTGGCCATCTGGACGAGTTTTGCCGGCGGCGCGGAGGCCGGCACGAACACCACGGCGCGCACTCCCGCGGCGGCGGCCACGGCCGCGAGCGCCGAAGCGGCATTCCCCGTCGACGCGGTCGCGACGGTCCCGCAGCCATACTCGACCGCCTTGGCGACCACCAGCAGCGAGGCGCGGTCCTTGGTGGAGCCCGAAGGGTTGCGGGTGTCGTCCTTGACCCACAGGTGCGGCATCGCCAGGAGACGGCGCAGACCGGGAACGGGGAGCAACGGCGTGCCGCCGACGCGCAGCGGCGGAAGCGTGACGGGGTTTGCGACCGGCAGGAACGCGGTGAGCGCGCCCGGGTCGTGGACGCGCGCCGCCGGCCAGCGCGCCGGGAGTTCGTCGATCTCGACGCTCAGGACGCCGCGAGTGACGCCTCCGGGCTGCTGCTGGACCGCGCAGGCAGGGCAGACGTAGCGCACCTCGGTCTCGCGGTACCGCGCGGCGCACTCGCAGCACACGAACGTGAATGCCGCCATCAGGTCGGCTCCGATCGGTGCGGCATGTGGGGTGGTCGGTGTGTGGGGCAAGAAGTCAAAAGGAAAAGGGTAAACGCCAAAGGGAGGACAACAGCCGGGCTGGCGACGCTCACTGTCTCGGGTCCTTTGCCTTTCGTTTGCCCTTTACCCTTTGCCCTTTTTCCGTCTCTACATCGTCAGCGCCATCAATGCCTTCTGCACGTGCAGCCGGTTCTCCGCCTCATCGTAGACCACCGACCGCGGCCCGTCGATGACCTCGTCGGTGACCTCGCGCCCGCGGTCGGCTGGGAGGGGGTGCATGTAGATCAGGTCCTTCCTGCCGAGCTCCATGTGCCGGGTGTCGCACCGCCACGCCGGGTATTTTTCGATGAGAGCGAGCCCCTGGTCTTTGTCGGTCGTGTGCATGAGCGGGCCCCACGACTTGGGGATCACGATGTCGGCATCCCGGAACGCCGCTTCGAAGTCTTCGACGATCTCGAACTTCGTCCCGGCCGCGGCGGCGTTGGCCCTGGCCTGCGCCTCGATGTCGGGCATGAGCGAGAACTCGGGCGGGTACGCCAGGGTGACGTCGAGGCCGAAGCGCGGCATCATCAGGATGAGGCTCTGCGGCACCGAGAGCGGGCGGATGTAGTTGGGCGCCGAGGTCCAGGCCACTCCGATTTTCAGGCCTCGCGTATTGACCCCGAATCTCTCGCGGATCGTCATGTAGTCCGCCATGATCTGGCATGGGTGGTAGACGTCGCACTGCATGTTGATCACGGGGACCGAGGCCCAGTGCGCCACCTCACGCAGGTAGGGGTTCCCTTCGCGGAACGCACAGTGACGGATGGCGATCCCCTCACCGTAGCGCGACAGCACAGAGGCGGTGTCCTTGGCGTTCTCCCCGTGCGAGATCTGCATCTTGTCGGGGGAAAGGAAGATTCCGTGCCCGCCCAGCTGCGTGATGCCGGTCTCGAATGAGTTGCGGGTGCGCGTCGACGAGTCGAAGAAGATCATGTACAGCGTCTTGTCCGGCAGCAGACGCATCGGCTTGCCCGCGGCCTTGGCCGCCTTGAGTTCCTTCGCGAGCGCGAACACGGCCTCGAGTTGGTCGATCGTCCACTCCTGTGTGGTGATGAAGTGCTTGCCTTTGAGGTCGGTCTGCATGCGTACCTCCGAAAGTCCAGGGTCACAAGTTGAAAGAAGATGGCTCACAGCCGACAGCTAACAGCTGACAACAAACGTCCAGCGCGTGACGTCGCACGTCCTGCGTCTAACCTCAGCTCCCCGGCTCCGCCAGGGCGTTTGGTGGGGCTGTGAGCTGTCGGCTGTCAGCTTCTTCGCCAGCTCATGCGGAATCAGCGAGTACACCGCCGTGGCCTTCACGAGGTCCTCGACCGCAACCCACTCGTTGGTCGTGTGCGCCAGCTCCTCGCGGCCCGGGGCAAACCCGACGGTCGGGATGCCGAGCCGTCCCATCGTCGCCACGCCGTTGGTCGAGAACACCCAACGCGAGATGCTCGGCTGGCGGCCCATCACCAACGCAGCCGCATCCGCCACCCCCTGCACGAGCGGGTGCGCCTCGGGGATCACCCACGTGGGGAACACCTGCTCCTGGTGCGCGGACACCCCGGTCCAGGTCGTGCCGTCCCAGCTCAGGACGCGCGCCTCGGCGGCGTCAGCGTGAGGGAGCGCGCGGATCTGGGCCAGCGCCTGCTCGGGCGTCTCGCCGGCCGTGAGACGGCGGTCGAGCACGATCCGGCACTCATCGGGCACCGCGTTGAACGACGGAGTCTTGCAGTCGACGTACGAGACCGTGATCGTGCCCTTGCCGAGGAAGTCGTCGACCGGGAGCGTCGCGTTGAGCGCCTCGATGTCGGCGATGATCGGCGCCATCTTGTACACGGCGTTCACGCCGCGCTCGCAGTGAGCGCCGTGGGCCGACACGCCCCGGGTGACCACCTCGATCCCCATGCGTCCCCGGTGGCCGCGGTACACGTCGAGGTCGGTCGGCTCCCCGAGCACCACCACATCCGGCCGCACACCCTCGTCCCTGATGAGGTGCATCAGAGGGTAGCCGTCGCAGTCCTCCTCCAGCACGGATGCGACGAGCACGACGCGCACGCCCGGGGGCACCCCGCGCTCGGCGAGGAGCCTGGCGCCGTACGCCATGCAGGCGATGGCGGGCAGCTCATCCACCGCGCCGCGGCCGTACACCCTGCCGCCTTCGAACTTGCCCTTGAAGGGGTCGTAACTCCATGACTTCGGATCGCCCACCCCGACGCAGTCGATGTGGCCGTCCATCATGATCACGAACGGCCCGTCGCCGACGGTCGCGACGACGCTCCCGATCCCGTCGAACCGCACGCCGCCGAGTCCCAGCTTCTCGTACTCGGCCTTGACCCGCTCGCAGCGCGCCTGCTCCCTGCCGCTCTCGGCGGGAATTGCGATTATCTCGCGCAGGAAACGCACAATCTCGCTCTCGTATCTTCTTGCTGCCGCGAGAGCCTCGGTACCCAGAGTCCGTGTCATGGCCCTGCCTCTGCCTGGACCCCGGACCCCGGACCCCGCCCCCCGGCCTCTTCGTTGAACGCCTCGATCGCCTCGTCCCACGACGGGAGCTGCCCCTGCAGGTCGGTCCAGAATGCCGTTGACCACAGCGCGCCGAGCTCGTCGACGGTCCTCCCCTGCTGCTCGACCCAGGTGAAGTACTTGAGGTTGTGGATCGCCTTGCGGTCCGGGTACGTAAGCTCGCGGAGATGATCGGTCGTGGCGCCGAGCAGGAATCGCTCGATGTCCGCCTCGGCCTGCCGGTCGGTGTATTCACCGCGCTCGGCCGTGAGCTCGGCGAGGCGGGTCTGGTAGAGCGCTGCCGAGTCGGTGAAGCACGTGAGCACGAAGTCGGCCGCGTCGAGCTCGAAGTGACGCGCCGTCTTGATCGCCGCGAGCAAGTTGCAGATCGAGGAGATGCCGAGCAGCGGGAGCCTACCGACGAGATCGTACGGGACGCCGCGCCGCAGGAGCGCCTCGCGCCCGGCGGGCTCGTTGAACACCCGGAATAGGCGCATCGTCGCCTCGTCGTCGATCGCAGTCACGAGGTCGGTGGCGCGGACGTTGTGGATCCAGGGGACGTGCTTGTCGCCGATCCCCTCGATGCGGTGCGCGCCGAACCCGCACGCCAACAGCGTCGGGCACTGCAACGCTTCGGCCGCCGTGATCGTGCAGCCGGAGGAAGCGCCCTTGAGGTAGTCACCGGCGGCCAGCGTGCCGGCCGACCCGGTGGCGCCCACCCAGGCGGCCAGGCGCGACCGCGGCCCGGCGAGGGCGCGAAACGCCTCCTCGGCGGCCGGTCCGGTGACCCCAAAGTGCCAGAGGTAGTTCCCAAACTCCTCGAACTGGTTGAAGATTACGGCGTCGGGCTGCGTCTTCCTTATCTCCCAGCAGGCGTCGAAGATCTCTTTGACGTTCGACTCGCTGCCTGGCGTGGCGATGATCTCGGCCCCCATGGACCGCAGCCAGTCGAAGCGCTCCCGGCTCATGCCCTCGGGGAGGATCGCGAGCGACTTGCAACCGAGCAGCGCCGAGTCGAAGACCCCTCCGCGGCAATAGTTGCCGGTCGAAGGCCAGACGGCCTTGTGCCTCGTGGGGTCGAATTGACCCGACACGAGCCTGGGCACGAGGCACCCGAACGCCGCGCCGACCTTGTGCGCGCCGGTCGGAAAATACCGACCGACGAGACCGACGATGCGGGCGGGCACGCCGGAGAGCTCCGAAGGGATCTCGAGCGCGTTGACGGGCCCGAAGCCGCCGGTGGTGGGGTCGTTGTGCCAGCCGATGCGGAACAGGTTCAGGGGGTTTGGGTCCTGCATGTCGAGCGCCGGCATCCTCGTCTGGATCGCGGTGGGGATCGCGGAGGGGTTCCGCAGCTGCGCGATGGTCGGGATGGTGATGCGGCGCTCCCGGCAGCGCTCCATGGCATGGTCCCGCGCGTTCTTCGTTTCGTCGCTCACGCCTCTCGCTCCCAGGGCGCATTGTATCGAGTTTAGTGCGCCCCCGCCTGTCGATTCTCGCCGCCGGACCCAATCTCGAGTCTTCTCTTTTCGGCCGCTGGGGCTGTGCTAGTCTCGCGGACCAGGGGGTGCGTGACGGTCAAGAGCCCCTTGTTCCTGAGCGATGCGCAGCTGGCGGCAGAGATCGCGCGGTGCGAGTACTGCAGCGAAAAGCCGTGTAAGACCGCCTGCCCGGCCGATTGCTCCCCGGCCGACTTCATCATGGCCGTCCGCGTCGGGGAGCCGCAGGATTTCTCTCGCGCGGCGGGCATGATCATGGCCGCGAACCCGCTGGGCGGCGTGTGCGGCGCGGTGTGTCCCGAGACGCACTGCATGGCGGCGTGCGCTCGCGCCACCTTCGACAGGCCCGTGGACATCCCGGCGGTGCAGGCCGCGATCATCGCGAGGGCCAGATCGCTCGGCGCGATGCCCGAGTTCGCCCGCGCACCCGCGAGCGGAGCCCGGGTCGCGGTCGTCGGAGGCGGACCGGCCGGGTACGGTGCGGCTGCGGTGCTCGCCCAGGCCGGCTGCTGTGTGGACGTCTTCGATCGGCGCAGCGCCGGCGGCATGGTCGGGCTCATCCCCCCGTTCCGTCTGGACGCCGGGGTGCTCGAGGCCGACCTCGCGTTCGTGGCGGCTCTCGGAATGGTGACGGTCACGCCGCGAGCCGTCGCCGGGCCCGCGGAGCTGCTGGCGGATGGATACGACGCCGTGGTGGTGGCGACAGGCCTCGGCGAACCGATCCGCCTAGGGATATCCGCCGAGGAGCGTGCCATCCCGTGGACCGATGTCCTGGCCAAGCCCGGAACGTTCCACGTCGCAGGCGCGCGCGTGGCGGTCGTCGGGGGCGGGGCGGTGGCGGCGGACTGCGCCCAGACCGCGGTCGCCGCGGGCGCCTCGCACGTCGAGTTGTTCGCGCTCGAGTCGTTGTCCGAGATGCCTCTCACCGCGAGGGAACGCGAGGGGTTGCTGTGCACGGGCGTGGAAGTCTCGGGGCGGACGCGGGTCGCGGAGATCCTCACCGAGGGTGGCAGGATCGTCGGACTCGTGACCAAAAAAGTCTCACTACCAGCAGGAGAGCCTTTCCATCCGAGCCGGGCGCAGGAAGTGCGCGGTAGCGAGCAGACCCGAACGGGCTTTG
The DNA here is from genome assembly GCA_003158745.1 of Acidobacteriota bacterium. GTDB lineage: Bacteria > Acidobacteriota > Thermoanaerobaculia > Thermoanaerobaculales > Thermoanaerobaculaceae > RBG-13-68-16. The sequence continues at coordinate 11,029 of PMLC01000111.1, read as the reverse complement.
ACACCGTGGTCGTGGCGATCGGAGCGCGAGCGGTGTCTGCACCGGCCCGGACGCAGGGCGTGTTCCTCGCGGGCGACGCCGTGAACGGCCCGACGACCGTGGTCGAAGCGGTGGCCGCCGGCAAGAATGCCGCTCTCTCCGTCCTCGCCTTCCTCGAAAAGACAGGGCACCGGGTACCGGGCATCGGGCACCGGGCACAGAGCACGGCGGAGCCCGGACCTCGGACCCCGGACCCCACCTCTGGGCAGCCCAAGGTCAAGAGTTTCGCCATCCTGCCCGGCTTCCGGCGGGTGCCGGTGCCCCTCGACGCGGAGTTCTTCGGGCAGCCCATCGCTTCGCCGTTCCTGCTCTCGGCGGCCCCGCCCACCGACGGCTACGAGCAGATGCGGAAGGCGTATGAGGCGGGGTGGGCCGGCGGCGTGATGAAGACCGCGTTCGATGGCGTGCCGATCCACATCCCTTCACGGTACATGGTGGCCTTCGACCAAAGCACGTTCGGCAACTGCGACAACGTGTCGGGTCACGCGCTCGACCGCGTGTGCCGGGAGGTGGGGCGTCTCCGGAGGGAGTTTCCGGATCGGCTGACGCTTGCCTCGACCGGAGGGCCCGTCAGCGGCCGCGATGACGCCGACCGCGCCGCGTGGCAGTCCAACACGCGCAAGCTCGAGGCGGCCGGCGTCTGCGGCATCGAGTACTCGCTCTCGTGCCCGCAGGGTGGCGACGGGACAAGGGGCGACATCGTCTCGCAGGACGCCGAGTTGACCGCAAAGATCGTGGAGTGGGTGCTGGAGGCCGGTGACCCGGAGGTCCCGAAGTTGTTCAAGCTCACGGCGGCGGTGACGTCGATCGCGCCCGTGATCGTGGCGATCCGGGACGTCTTGAAACGCCACGCCGGCGCCCAAGCTGGAGTCACGCTCGCCAACACGTTCCCGACCCTCGCGTTTCGCCCCGGGAGCAGGGAGCGGTGGGACGAGGGGATCGTGGTCGGCATGAGCGGCGCCGGCGTGACGCCGATCTCCAACCTCACCCTCGCCAAGGTCGCCGACCTCAGCGTCGTCGTCTCAGGGAACGGCGGCCCGATGGACTACCGAACGGCGGCCAACTTCCTGGCTCTCGGCGCGCGCACGGTGCAGTTCTGTTCCGCGGTGATGAAGCACGGGTACGGCATCGTCGACGAGCTGCACTCGGGGCTCTCGCACCTGCTTCAGGCGCGCGGCCTGCGCTCGGTGGAGGAGTTGATCGGTCGCGCGCTGCCGGGACCGGTCACGGAGTTCATGGACCTGCCGTCGGCCAAGCAGATCTCGCAGGTGAACGCCGAGCTTTGCGTGCACTGCGGCAACTGCACGCGCTGCCCGTACCTCGCCATCTCGCTCGATGACGAGAAGGTCCCGCGCACCGACGCGACCCGCTGTGTGGGCTGCTCCTTCTGCACGCTGATGTGCTTCACCGGGGCGCTCGCGATGCGCGACCGCACGCCGGAGGAGAGCGCGGCGCTGATCGAGGGGTGACGTTCGATGCAACGTGAAGAGCAGCCCGATTCCGTGCCGGTCCGACGCTCGATGCGGCTATACGGGTATGACTACGCTCAGTCAGGCGCGTACTTCGTCACCGTCCGCACCGCCGCGCGGAGATGTTGTCTCTGCGAGATCGCAGGGACCGCGGTCGACCTTACGCCGGCTGGTCGGATCGTTGCCCAGGAGTGGGTTCGGACCGGCGAAGTGCGTCCCGAGATCGGTCTCCACGAGTTCGTCGTGATGCCGAATCACGTGCACGGCGTGCTTATCCTGTCACCAACCGTAGGGGCGACCCGCCGGGTCGCCCTGGGGCGAGGCAGTGCCTCGCCCCTACGGTCAGGTGTTCCCCCTGGCTCGCTTGGCGCGATCGTCGGGCAATTCAAAGCCGCCTCCGCGCGCCGGGTCAACGCCTTGCACGGAACGAGTGAGGGGTTCTGGCAGCGGGGATTCTACGAGCACGTGATCCGCAACGAGGCTGACCTCGACGCGATCAGACGGTACATCGCCAACAACCCGCTCCAGTGGGCACTCGACCGCGAGAACCCAGAGAGCGGCCACCCTCGGAGGGGTCAGTTCGGGGACGCGATGGCTGCCCTAGGGCCTCATGCTTCGGAGGAGATGTGAGTAGCCTGCTGGTCGAGAACGGCACGGTAGTGACGCTCGGTCCGCACCCGCGGGTGTTGAACCGCCACGACGTGCGCTGCGAGGACGGGCGCGTCACCCGCATCGCGCCGCACGGCGATCCCGAGTCGCACGGAACACGCACGATCAACGCCAGCGGCAAGGTCGTGCTGCCGGGCCTGATCAACGCGCACACGCATCTCTACTCGACGCTGGTGCGCGGCCTCGCCAAGGCCGCGCCGTCGGCGACCTTCCGGGAGGTGCTGGAGCACCTATGGTGGAGGCTCGACCGCCAGCTGACGCAGGAGGACTGCCGCGTCTCCGCCGAGGTGGCGCTGATCGAGGCGATCCGGCACGGCACGACGACGCTCGTGGACCACCAGGCGAGCCCGACCGCCGTGCGAGGCTCTCTCGACGTCATCGCGGATGCAGTCGCGCGAGTCGGCGTGCGCGCGTGCCTCTGCTACGAGGTGTCCGACCGCGACGGCGTCGAGGTCGCTCGCGCCGGGATCGCCGAGAACGCGGCGTTCGTCGGGCGCTGCCGGAGCGGGCGCGACGAGAGGCTGCGCGCGATGTTCGGCCTGCACGCGGCGTTCACTCTCTCCGACGCGACGCTCGAGAGAGCCGCCGCCGCGGGCCGAGACCTCGGGGCCGGCTTCCACGTGCACGTCGCAGAGGCGGCGTCGGATGAGGAACACAGCGTGCGCGAGCACGGGATGCGTGTGGTCGAGCGGCTTCATCGGTTCGGGATCCTCGGTCCCGGGTCGATCGCCGCGCACTGTGTGCACGTCGACGGCCACGAGATGGAACGGCTCGCCGAGACCCGCACGGCGGTCGTCCACAACCCGCAGTCCAACATGAATAATGCGGTGGGCGTGGCCGACGTGCCGGCGATGCTTGCCAAGGGCGTTCTCGTGGGCCTCGGGACGGACGCCATGACCACGGACATGCTGGAGGAGCTCCGGGCCGCTCTGTTCGTGCGCCACCTCGCGGCGAGGGACCCGTCCGCGGGCTTCCTGGAGACCGCGTCGCTGCTGACGGCCGGCAACGCCGCGATCGTCGAGCGGCTGTGGCCCGGCCTCGGCCTCGGGGAGCTGCGCGAGGGTGGCGCGGCGGACCTCGCCGTCTTCGACTACGACCCGCCGACACCATTCGACGACACGACCGTCCTTGGCCACCTGGTGTTCGGTCTGTCGCAGGCGAGCGTGGACGCCACGATCGTCGGCGGGAAGGTGCTGATGGCGGACGGAAGGATCGAGCTGGATCTCGACGAGGCGGAGATCGCGGCGCGGGCGCGCGAGCGGGCGAAGGCACTGTGGGAGCGGTTTTGAACATGGGGCACCGGGGACCGGGTAACGGGCACCGGACCGAGCAGACGATTCTGGTGCACGGGGGCACGCTGTGGACCGAGGATGGCCCACGCCGAGCCGATGTCCGGGTGACCGGCGAGTCGATCGCCGAGATCGGGGCGCTGACGCCGGGCCGCCACGAGGAGGTGATCGACGCTGCAGGCCTGCACGTCCTTCCTGGGATGATCGACGTCCACGTCCACGTTGGCGACACCATCGGGCGCTGCGAGCTGGCCGACACCTTCCCGACGGCGTCGGAGCTGGCGGTACGCACCGGGATCACCACCGTTGCCGGGTTCGTGACCCAGCGGTCCGGCGAGACGCTCGGCGACGCCATCGAGCGCTGTCGGGCACGGGCTCGCGGTCGTACACACTGCGACGTCGCCTTTCACCTCACGCCCACCGTGTGGCCGTGGGACTGGGCCGAGCTCGCGGGACTGGTGTCCGCGGGGTTCAACACCTTCAAGCTCTACACGACCTACCGCGAGGCCGGCCTGTTCACCTCCTACGAGCGGCTCGGCATCGTGATGGAGCGCCTGGCGCCGCTCGGCGCGCGGCTTCTCGTCCACTGCGAGGACGACGCGACACTCGCGGCGGTCGAATCCTCGGGGCTGGACTTCACCGACCCTCGCACACACGCGATGCTGCGGCCCGAGCGCGCCGAGGTCGTCGCCGTGGAAAGCGTCCTCGATCTGGCGGCGCGGACCGGGTGTGGGGTGCACGTCGTGCATGTGTCGACCGCGGACGCGCTCGCGCACATCGCGGCCGCCCGCGGCCGTGCGGCGGTCAGCTGCGAGACGGCGCCCCACTACCTGCGGTTCACCGACGCCGCGCTCGCGGGAGGCCACGGCCACCGGTACCTCTGCACGCCTCCGCTGCGCAGCGAGGCGACGCGGATTCGTCTCGAGGCCGCTGCCGCTACCGGCTCATTCGAACTCTTCGCCACGGATCACTGCGCGTTTACGCGTGCGGACAAGGATGCGCGGCGCGACGACATTCGCGCGGTTCCGAAAGGCCTGGCTGGGATCGGAGCTCTCATCCCCGCGATGTTCGAGTTGCTGGTGAAGCGGCACCGTCGGCCGCTCGGTGAGCTCGCGCTGCGCCTGGCCGCGAACCCGGCGAAGCTCCTTGGCGTGTACCCGAAGAAGGGGGCGATCGCGGTTGGCTCCGACGCGGATCTGGTTGTCGTGGACACGGACGGCCCGCCGCACCCGGTCACGTCGACCCTCGCAGATTCCTACGAGACGTATCCTGGCCGCACCACCACGCTGAACGTGCGCCAGGTTCTCGTGCGTGGCCGCTTGGTTGTCGAGGACGGCGCGCTCGTCGACCGGCGACATCCGGCCGGACGGATCCTGGCGTGACGGTACCGGTCTGATGATTGCTCAGGTCGTGCTGATTGCGGTCGTGGCCGGTGCCGTCGCAGCGCTCGTGGCTGCGGAGTTGGGCGGCCGGCGCGTGGGCGCGGTGTTCGCAAAAACGATCGCCTCAGCCGGATTCGTGCTCCTCGCTCTGCTCGGCTCACGCCTTTCGACTCCCTACGATCGGTGGGTTCTGCTCGCTTTGGCGGCGTGCATGGTCGGCGACGTTCTGCTGGCATTTCCGCGTGCCTTCTCCGCCGGACTTGCGAGCTTCCTGGTGGGGCACCTCGGATACATCATTGCGTTCTCAACACAGCTGCCGGCGCGCGCGTGGTCTTCGCTCGTGGTTGCCGCCCTGGCAATCCCGAGCGTCGCGGCGGGGGTCTGGCTGTGGCCCCACCTCGGCGCGCTGCGGGCGGCCGTGCTCGCCTACATCGCCGTGATCACGCTGATGACGTGGGGGGCGATCGCCGTGGCTGGCCGTGCCGGTTGGATGACGTGCGCGGCGGGGCTCCTCTTCTACGTGTCCGACCTTACCGTGGCGCGGGACCGCTTCGTCGCTGGCCGGTTCGCGAGCCGCGCGTGGGGACTTCCCATGTACTACCTCGCGCAGGTGCTCTTCGCGTTGACGCTGACCCGCTGAGCCTGAAAAGCGCGAAACGCCCGCCCCGGACATGCCTTTCTTCCGGGGCGGAAAGAACACCCCCAGCGGCGTGCCGCCCGGCGCAAGACGGCGGCCGAAGCCGGCAGCGCCGTGTCTGCAACCGTGAATCAGTGTGCCGTGTCGAGCACAGGGCGGCCGGCCTCGGCGACCTCGGCGAAGGTGAGACGCCCCTCGTGCAGGGAGGCTCCCCGGAGGGCGAGCGCCAGCACCTCGTCGAGGTGGTCCACGGTCAGGACCTCGAGCCGCATGCGAACGTCAGACGGGAGGTCCTCGAGATCAGTCTCGTTGGCCTTGGGAAGGAGGATCGTTGTGATTCCGGCGCGCACAGCGCCGAGCACTTTCTCCTTCACGCCGCCGATCGGCAGCACGCGGCCGGAGAGCGTGATCTCGCCCGTCATCGCGAGGTCGTGCCTGGCAGGGCGGCCGGCGAGAGCCGAGACGAGGGCGACCGACATCGTCACGCCCGCGGACGGCCCGTCCTTGGGGATTGCGCCTGCCGGAACGTGGACGTGCACGTCGCGCTCGAAAGCCCCTTCGTCGATACCGAGATCTTCGGCGTGAGCGCGGGCGTAGCTCCACGCTGCCCTTGCCGATTCCTTCATCACGTCGCCGAGTTGGCCGGTGAGCACCAGCTCACCCTTCCCCCGCATCGTGGAGGCCTCGACGAACATGATGTCGCCCCCCACCGGCGTGTAGTACATCCCTGTGGCGACCCCGACCTGGTCCGCAACCGCCGCATGCTCGGGGTGGACCTTCGCTCGGCCGAGCAGCCGGCCGGCCTCTGCGGCGTCGAGCGCTGCGCCCTCGATCTCGCCCGCTGCGAGACGGCGGGCCACCTTGCGGGCCAGCCGACCGATCTCGCGCTCGAGCTGCCTCACCCCCGCCTCGCGGGTGTAGCCGGTGATCGTGGCGGCCAGCGCCTCGTCGGTCAGCGTGAGCTGTCCGTCCGCGAACCCCGCCTCGGAGAGTTGCCGCGGGACAAGGAAGCGACGGGCAATCTCGAGCTTCTCCTTCTCGGTGTACCCGGAGAACTCCACGACCTCCATGCGATCGAGAAGCGGCCCCGGAATGTTCTGGATGAAGTTCGCGGTCGCGATGAACAGCACCTCGGAGAGATCGAAGGGCACCCCGAGGTAGTGGTCGGTGAAGGTATCGTTTTGCGCCGGGTCCAGCACCTCGAGCAGCGCCGCCGACGGGTCGCCCTGGTATGAGACGCCCAGCTTGTCCACCTCGTCGAGGAGGAACACGGGGTTGGCCGTGCCGGCCTGCTTCATCCCCTGGATGATGCGGCCGGGCATGGCGCCGACGTAGGTGCGCCGGTGGCCGCGGATGTCGGCCTCGTCGCGCACGCCGCCCAACGAGATGCGCACGTACTCGCGCCCCATCGCCGCGGCGATCGAGCGGGCCACGGAGGTCTTGCCGACGCCCGGCGGGCCCACGAACAGCATGATGGGCGCCCGGCCCCTGGTGATGACTCCCGCAGCAGGTGCGACTTGTTCCGCCGCCTCGCCCTTCCGGCGCAGCGACCGCACGGCCAGGAACTCCAAGATGCGGTCCTTGACGTCCCCGAGGCCGTAGTGATCCCGCTCGAGTACCTCGGCCGCATGGGCCAGGTCGAGCTTCTCCTCGCTGCGCTTGCCCCACGGCAGCTCGGCGATCGTCTCGAGGTAGGTGCGAATGACCTGGCCTTCCATCGACTCGCCCGACGCACGGTCGAGGCGGGACAGCTCGCGGTCCACCTCCTTGCGCGCGGCCTCGGGCAGCGGCAGCGCGGCGAGCTTCTCGCGCAGCGCATCGGGGTCGTTCCCCTTGTCGCCTTCGCCGAGTTCCTTCTGGATCGCCTTGAGCTGCTCGCGCAGGTAGAACTCCCTCTGGCGCCCGCCCAGCTCCTCCTGGACCTTCGACTTGATGTCCTCCTGAGCGTCGAGCACCGCGAGTTGACGCTGGAGCAGGAGCAGCACCCGTCGCAGTCGATCCTCGACCGAGAGTGTCTCGAGGAGCGCCTGCCGGTCGGTGACCGAGAGGTCGAGATGCGTGGCGACCACGTCCGCGAACTGACCCGGGTCGCTGACCTCGGCCATGAAACGCTGGATCGCCTCGCGCGGGAAGCCGGTCTTGGTGCCCAGCTCCACGGCCCGCTCACGCAGCTCCCGGACGAGCGCGAGGTACGTCGGCGCCTGTGCGTCGAGAGGAGACATCTCCTCCGCGTCGCGCACGGTCGCTACCAGGTAGTTGTCGTGCTCCGCGATGCGTAGCGCGATCGCGCGGCGTTCGCCATGGAGCACCAGCTGCATCCCGGACGGGCCGCGTTGCACCTGCACGATCCTCGCGATCGTCCCGATCGTGTGGAGGATCTCAGGGGTCGCGGTCTCGCCGTCCTCGCGCTGGGCCGAGACGAACGCCACCCGGTCGGGGTCCGAAAGTGCTGCCTCGATGGCCGCCAGGGTGCCCGGCCGGCCTGCCGCGATCGGGACCGTCACGCCGGGGAACAGCACCGCCTGGCGAAGAGGAATCACGGGAAGGGAAAGGGTCTTGGTCACTTGGTTGCTCCCTGGGCGGCTCGGTTGATCTGCACGTCGTGCCGGCGACCGCCCGCTCCGGCACACGAACAAAAGTGAGTATATACCACTAATATTCCAACACGGCAACATCCAATTAATCTGCGTTGTCCATTAGCAGACTCTTCTGTGATCCCGGACACATTCGAACGGCACCGATCGTGTTAGAAACAAATGGGATCGAGATCATGATATCAGCCTTCAAAAGGTCTCCACGCCGGCCCCCTGGTGTCATCGTGGCGGTGCTGTTCGCATTCGTTCCCCTTGGTGTGGCTCTGGCAGCCCCTCCGGACGACGCGCCGGTGGCTCGGCGGCAGGTGCGCCGCCACCTCCAGCGTGCGATCGCCACTGCGAGCGGCCCCTCCATTGCCGGCTGCCCGATCTTCCCGGCGAACAACGTCTGGAACGCCCGCGCGGACCTGCTGCCGGTGGACCCGCACTCCGCCGACTACATCGCCTCGATCGGCCCGAGTACCGGTCTCCACCCAGACTTCGGCTCGGGCACCTGGGACGGCGGCCCGATCGGGATCCCGTACGCCGTCGTGCCCGGCAGCCAACCGCCCGTGCCCGTGAGCTTCGACTACGGCGACGAGAGCGACCCGGGCCCGTACCCGATCCCGCCCGATGCGCCGATCGAGGGCGGACCGCAAAGTGACGGCGACCGCCACGTGCTCCTCGTGGACGGCGGCCACTGCCGACTCTACGAGCTCTACGCCGCATACCCGCAACAGGACGGGAGCTGGCGCGCGGGGTCGGGGGCGATCTTCGACCTGCGCTCCAACGCGCTGCGTCCGGCGACCTGGACGTCCGCCGACGCGGCCGGGCTGCCGATTCTGCCCGGCCTGGCCCGCTACGACGAAGTGGCGGCGGGGACGATCCGCCACGCCCTGCGGTTCACCGTCGTCCACACACGCGACGAGTTCGTTTGGCCGGCGCGCCACCAGGCCTCCGAGAGCACGAACCCGGCGTACCCACCGATGGGCCAGCGCTTCAGGCTCAAGGCGGGGTTCGATGTGTCGTCCTTTCCGAAGAACGTGCAGGTGATCCTGGTCGCGCTCAAGTTCTACGGCATGTTCGTCGCCGACAACGGCTCCAACTGGTACATCTCCGGCGTCCCCGACGAGCGCTGGGACAACGACGAGCTGCACGTCTTGAACCAGGTCCACGGCAGCAATTTCGAAGCGGTCGACGAGTCGGGGCTGATGGTCAACCCCGATTCGGCCCAGGTCAAATAGGCGCCGCCGATAGCGGAAGACGGCGGCAGAGGGGCAGAGGAGCAGGGGAGCAGAGGAGCCGGAGACGAAACCGGTGCCGCTTCGTCTTTGCCCCTCTGCTCCTCAGCCCCTCCGCTCCTCTGCTTGCCTCTTCGGCGGCGCGGCTACACGCGGTTCTCGGCAAGTCGTCGGTGGCCAGCGAGTGCAGTGCCGAGACGTTACGCACAAAGTACGTATCAGGTCTAGACTTGGCGCATGATTCTGCAAGGCGCATTGTTGGTATTGGTGGCATCCGCGTTTCAGGCCGCCACCCCTGAGCCAACCACGGCCGCCGTCCTCCTACCCGACAACGGCCTCTCCGACGAACAGATCCTCGAGCTGGCCATTCCCGACTACCCGAAGAGGTCTGCTCTGTCAAAGGCACACGAGAAGGACAATCTCAATGAGTACCAGTTCACCGCCTCGGTGGTAGCGGCACGAATCACCGATCTGGGATTTGGGGACAGACCTTTTCTCGTGGCTGTGGTGGCAGTGACTGATGGCTACTGCAACTGCTGTCACGATGGGCGGTTGGTTGTGATCGAGATGCCGAGCAAGCGGGTAGTCTGGAATGCTAAGACCGCCGGTGCCGTTGGTCCTAATTGGATCGACAATCCCTCAGAACAAATGCGGTTGTTTCACATCTTTCCGGATGATGCTGCCTTGACGGTGGCGGTGAGTTCCTCGAGTCCCTGTGGGGGATTACAAATAGGCGGCTCGGGGCAGGAGAGCTGGTACCGTCCCAGAAGAACCAACGGGGGCGGTTTCAAACTCGAGACTGTTTGGGAGGGAGAACTGGAGTATGGGGACTCCGGCATGCGGGGTGGAGGTTGGGCGGGAGGTTGCGCGGAGATTCGTTCGCTCTGGCCTAGGCGCGCCTACAAGTACGTTGTGCACGACCTTGCCGGCTGGATCGACAAGACCCCGACCTCGCGGCGCCCTCTTACTGAAATCGAGAGGCCCTGCAAGAACGCTGACGACAACTTCGGCGCCGTGGACTTTGTCTCGACGAACCTGCTTACTCTAGGTGAGATCAGCGCGGGGCTCGGAGCAAATGTAGCCCCTAAATTGGAACGACGAAATCTCCGACCGACAGTCACGTTCCCGTTCAACTTGCCGGTTCGTCACCTCTTCGTGGACGCCAATCGCCTGCCTGCAGCAACTACGTCAGAGCGCCATCGCGAAGTCCAGTCACCCGACGGTGCGCTTATGGCCCGGTTCCAAAACAAGAGGCAAGATCGGGATGTCCTGGAAATCCGTCGGGCTTCCGACGCCACTCTGTTGCGCCAACTACCTGCCCCAGAGTGGGTGGATAACGCTCGACGCCCAAACGAATACGGCGATTATTCCTTTCCGTCGGTAGGGTGGAGCCGCGACGGGCATCGGTGCCTCGCCGTTGTGGAAGTTGGCGGCCGCTTCGGGCCGGTTCTGGTCTCGCTGACGGCCGACGGGAAGGGCGACACATGGGAGGGGTTGCTGCCGAAGGACAAGGCAGACCTCGGCGACGGCTTCATCTTCGATCTACCCGAGGCGAAGCTAACGCCAGACAGCGAATCGACGGACCATCGCTGATCTCTCCGCCGCGTTGGTGGGTCGCGACCGAGGAAGTGCGCAAACCCGAGAAGTGCGCCAGACGTGTCAACTCAGCGGGTGGGGCTGGGACCGCGGCGGCGGATGGCGTGGATCGATTCGTCGAGGCGCTGGAGGAA